>JAIRQO010000060.1 GCA_031256435.1 Cellulomonadaceae bacterium | reverse complement strand
ATGGCAGCCTTTGATGCGTACCTGATGACCGGCGGCCAACCGGTGACCGTGATGTCCTGGGCACCGGGAGCATCGCCACACAAGTTCTTAGTGCAAACATTGGCTGACCCTACCAGCGCCCTTGTGGCGTCCGGCGCGCAAATCCTGGACAGTGAGTTTCCCGAGCAGGCGGCGGCACGCAAGGTGCTCCGAGCGATTGGCGGCAGGGGGGAAAGGGCGTGGTCACGGGTTAGAGATGCCGCAGGACTCACCCAGACAAGCCTAGAACGCTCGTTGGAGATTCTCACCGACGCACGGGTGATCGCTGCAGACGAGCCGGTTTCGACGCGGCGCGCTCCAAAGGAGAAGCGGTGGCGGATTGCTGACCCCGCGTTGCGCTACTGGCTCGCCATGGTGGAGCCCGTGCTTCCAGATATTTACCGGAGGCGTCCGGACATTGCTTTTTCCTGGCATGAAGAACGGTATTCAGCGTGGCGCGGGCGCGCCATTGAGCCCGTGGTGCGGGACGCGCTCATGCGTATTTTGCCCTCCGACGAATGGCCGGATGCGCGACACGTGGGGGGATGGTGGCCCCGTTCTAACAACCCGGAGATCGATCTGGTGGGGGTGGATACTGTTCCGGGCAACCGCGTGGGTTTAGTGGGGACTATCAAATGGAGGAGGAGAGGACCGGTGACCACCTCAGAAGTCACCGTCGCAGGCACAAGCGCCTTGGCTGTCCCCGGTGTCATGCCTTCAACACCTCTAGTAGCCGTATGCCCCGCCGGCGCTGTGGCAGACCAACGGCTGACGGCTACCTGGACAGCAGATGACCTCCTCGAAGCATGGCCGCAATAACGTCGGCAGGTCACACAGCCCTGACCAGTACACCGGTTCCCACGAGGATGCGTTCCAGGTCCTTAACATCAGAAGTGAGGACCACTGCGGGAGGCCGGACATGGCAAGCCGTGGCAGCAACCAGGGCATCCACGGTGAGGTCCCGAGGCTTCGCGCGTGTTGTAGCACCAATCGCACGAAGGCGCCCTGCAGCAAAGCCGATCTCGGAACTGACAGGCACCACTTCGATGGCTTTGGCAATGCGGTGGATACGAGCATCACGGGGTGACCCGTCGGTTGTTTCAGCCAACGTGGCTGCTGAAATGTAGATCGATGAATCGCTGCGACGGGCCCATGTAAGCCATGGGTACATGGCAGGGGAATCTGCGGCTGCCTCAGCCAATGCGGTGGAATCGAGCACAATGGAATGCGGAGAGGATTTCATTCACGATTCCAGGGATGCAGCAATTGCGGCCACTGACGCTTCGTTGACTGGGCCATACTTTGCTTCCATGCCAGTGAGAATGTCATCTAGGGCATCCCGGCGGAGTTGATGTTGCACTGCGCGCGCTACATAGGGCGAGAACTCTCGACTACCAACCCGCGCCCGCACCTCAGCAATGAGATCCTGCGGCATTGAAACCGAGCGCTTCTGGTACTCAATCGGAATGCTCATGCCCGCACTGTATCATAAGTAGCATTGTCAGTAGCATTTGGACGTCCTGAGAATGCCAAGGTGAGTGTTCCGCTGCGAGCGGCGATCAGGTAAGCCGGGTGAACCTGGAGCGTCTCACATCGGTGCAGGTGGTGCTGTTTGCGCGTGTTGTGTTGGAATGCGCGGGGGGGGGGTGTTCGCTGAGAGCAGTTATCCCCGCCTCGCCAATCATTGACATGACATCACTGAGGCAACGGTGGTGAGTTGAGCGCTACTCCACAGGAGGCCGACTGTCAATGAGTACCGTTTCACGAGAATCGCCAGAGCCAGAGGTGAATCGTAGGCACCTCGATAATCGCGTGGATTTCCGGCATCGCGTATACGACGTACTGCGGGACCACCCACCTTCACATCTCGGCCAAGTGATTCAGGTGATGATCAGCATCATCATTATTGTCAATGTGGTTTTTGTCCTGACAGATACATTGCAGAATCAACCCCGATGGCTAGAGTCGACATCTCGTGTGATTGAAGCAGGCTCGGTAACCATCTTTACTGCCGAATACCTTGCTCGCTTGTGGACCGCAGACCTTCTCCACCCGGAGGTGGGGCCCGTGAAGGCCAGGATTCGGTTTGCTACCTCGTGGATGGGCATTATTGACCTTCTTGCCATTGCACCCTTCTTCATTCCACTGGTGACCGGCGGCCTGATGACTCGGGGCAATAACCTTCGTGTTCTGCGTTTGCTGCGAATTGTCCGGTTGGCTCGGGTGCTCAAACTTGGTAGGTACTCCGAGGCGTTATCTTCTGTGGGACGCGCACTTCGACGCTCAGTCCCTGCATTGCTCTCCTCGGTGTTTGTGATCCTCCTGTTACTGATAGTGGCGAGTGTGTTGGTGGCCTCAGTTGAGGGCTGGCAGCCGGTGGAGGGGAAGACTGAGATTTACAATGCGTTTGACGCACTGTGGTGGGCGGTGGCAACAATCACCACGGTGGGGTATGGCGATTTTGTTCCTATCACCCCCATGGGCAGATTTCTTGGCTCCATCGTCGCACTCTTAGGTATTGGGCTTATTGCCGTACCTACCGGCATTATCTCTGCGGCGTTCCTTCAAGACGCTGAAGCGAGTGAGCAGGAAAACTCGATACTTCACGCTGAGGGCCAATGTCAGCTCGACGACGCGGCAGTTACGTTAGCCGCACGACGAGTGATCGACGAAGTCCTTGCCACATGTCGGCCGCAGGCAACAATCCATCCTGACGATCTATAGAGAAAGGAACATGAATGAGTTCGACACAATGTGCAACCCTGGGATGCCAACTCGATAGTGTGGGGTTTGCACCAGACGGCTTTCCCCGGTGTTACCAGCACAACGGCTCACCGACTCCAAGGATGCGCCTGACATTCACCGAAGCTGCGCGTTACACCAAATACTGGCTGGTTGCCCTGATGTACCTTGTACTTGTGGCGATTTTCTCGTTGGTGATCACTCCTGTTGGCGGTGTCATCGTTGGCGGGATAATGGGAACGGCGCTGACATTCGCGGTGGGATCTATCCGGGAGAGAGCCGCCCATCGGTCCATCGTGAACGGTTTGCAATCGGACCCTGTGGCACTGCTCGCCTACCGTGATTCTTACGTGAGTGAGGCGAATCGTAGAGAGGCCGCTCACCAGCAGAAGGCCGAAGCAGCGGCGCTTCTACAGGCGGAGAAGAAAGCCGCAAAGAAGGCAAAGCGTCAACTCAGCCCGTCCGAGGCACAGACAGTGCGTGGGGTCGGATTGGTGCTCCTCAACCACGCTTTGCGTGATCGTTCTCGATCTCAGCGAAGCCGCGAGGCCGAGCGAAAGCGGCGGATGCTTGAGTAGGTGCTATGCGTTGGAGGGTTGGTTGGACGTGGCAGGCAGCGAGGCGTCAGACGGCTGGATATATCATTCCGGGGGTATTGGCCGGGTGTAGGTGGGCGGCTAGACTTCTGCCCGTGAGTGAGCAGAATCCGTCCCCGTGGGAAACGCAGAGCACCGGCACCGGCACCGCCATTTTGGAGCGGCCTGATACGGAGCTACGGGAGCGTCTGGATGACACGGGTGACCATGATCGGTTTGCCCACTACGTCAAGAGTTCCAAGTTGGGGCCTGCCACGGCTGCCGGTAAACCCGTGGTGGCCTTGTGCGGAAAAGTGTGGGTTCCGGGCAGGGACCCCAAGGACTTTGCCGTGTGCCCCGCCTGTAAGGAAATTTACGAAACCCTCTCCGGCGGAACGCCCAACACCCCGGTATGACGGGCGGCGTTGACAGCGCCTTTGACCTCTTTGCTGCGGCGGAAGCCGAGATTCCGGCGCGCGAAGAAACGAAGGCTACTACCACGGTTCGGGTACGACGAGCTTCTGCCGCTCCGCTTCGCTCCGCGCAGAATGACGGGGGTGTGGGGAAGCCCGTGTCCGCGCAGCAGGACGGGGGTGGCTCGCCGCAGGTTCGGGTACGACGAGATTCTGCTACTCCGCTCCGCTCCGCGCAGAATGACGAGGGTGGGGGAGTCCCCGGTTCGCAGCCGCAGGACGGGGCGGCGCCGATCCCGCCCGTCCCCGCCTCCATCAAACTGCGCGCGTGGCAACAGGAGGCGTTCACCCTCTACCACCGCAAGAATGCTCGGGACTTCTTAGCGGTGGCCACACCCGGCTCGGGCAAGACCACTTTTGCGCTCACAGTAGCCTCCAGCCTGCTTGCCAACGGCACGGTCCGCCGCATCACCGTCGTCGCACCAACAGAGCACCTCAAGACACAATGGGCGGATGCGGCCGCGCGCGTAGGAATCCGCATTGATCCCAACTTCCGCAATGCCCAGGCTCGCCATGGCAGCCACTTCATTGGCGTGGCCCTGACCTACGCGCAGGTGGCCGCCAACCCCAGGCTGCACCGCTCCCGCACCGAATCTGACAGGACGTTGGTGATCCTTGATGAAGTTCACCACGGCGGCGATGCGCTGAGTTGGGGGGATGCCATTCACGAGGCGTTTGAGGATGCCACGCGCCGGCTGAGCCTGACGGGAACGCCGTTCCGCTCCGATACTGCGGCCATCCCCTTTGTCACCTACACGCCGGACGCCCAGGGCATTCGCAGGAGCGCCGCTGACTACACCTACGGCTACGGCGAGGCGCTGCGCGATCACGTGGTGCGGCCCGTGTTGTTCATGACCTACACCGGTCAGATGCGCTGGCGGACCCGCGCTGGCGATGAGGTGGTGGCCAGCCTCGGCGAGGAGATGACCAAGGACCTCACGCAACAAGCGTGGCGGACGGCGCTGGATCCCCACGGAGAGTGGATTCCTGCCGTGCTGGCCGCCGCGGACAAGCGCCTGAGCGAGGTCCGCCAAACCATGCCGGATGCCGGAGCGTTGATGATCGCCTCGGATCAAACTTCCGCCCGCGCCTACGCCGGGCATCTGAAGCGTCTTACGGGCAAGAGTCCTACCGTGGTGCTTTCTGATGATGACGGCGCCTCCGCCAAGATTGACGCCTTCACTTCCTCCACGGACCGGTGGATGGTGGCCGTCCGCATGGTTTCCGAGGGGGTGGACGTCCCCCGCCTGGCCGTGGGCGTGTACGCCACCAGCACTCAAACGCCGCTGTTCTTTGCTCAAGCCATTGGGCGGTATGTTCGTGCCCGACGACGAGGCGAGACCGCCACCGTGTTCCTGCCGGCTGTTGCCCCGCTGACCGCGCTGGCCTCTCACCTGGAGCAAGAACGGGACCATGCGTTGGATCGTCCCATGGCTGAGGGGGAGGACCTCCTGGATGATGCGGCGCTCGCGGCGGCCAACCGGGAGGAGCAGGCATCTGCGGATCTCCAGGGTTCCTTTGAGGCCATGGAATCTCACGCCACCTTTGATTCCGTACTCTTTGACGGCGGCCACTTTGGAACGCAGGCGGATGTGGGCTCGGACGAGGAACTGGATTTCCTTGGCCTTCCAGGCCTCCTAGACCCCGAGCAAGTGGCGCAGTTACTCCGGCAGCGTCAAGCCGGGAAACTGGGCAAGGGCGGCCTGGGGAATGCCGCACAGGGCTCTGGAAACAAGGCTGATGCCGATCAGGCCTCCATGAATGACTCCCGAACCGCCGCAGAACGGCGCAAAGAGTTGAACAAACTGGTGGGTGCCTGGGCGCGGAAGAACGGGAGTCCTCACGGTCAGGTGCATGCTGACCTGCGCCGACGATGTGGCGGGCCGGAAGTGCCCTTGGCTACGGTGGCCCAACTCGAGGCTCGGATCACACAGGTGCGAGCCTGGTTTGTGGGGGGACGGTAGGTCAGTCCAGGTTCACCGTGGTGGTGGGAATGGCAGGATCTCCACCGGAGAGTTGGCGCGCCCTCAGCGGCAGTTCACTGCGGGATTCGGCGTGACGTGCTGCGGCGAGTTCCACGCCGTTGGGCCCCACCCAGCGGGAGTTCACCGCGCCGCCCACTACCAACGGCACCATGAGCGGACGAGCATCGCCATCCGTGGGAGCCCAGGCTGAGACCTTCTCGGGTGATCCGGTGGCCACTACTTCCTCCACCGCTTTCCCCTTGGCGTTGTACCGGCGCACGGCGTTCTTCAGGCCACCCACCGAACCCTTGTTCGGCGAGTACTTGGCCACGGACCGCATGGGGTGTTCGTCATCGGACCGAGCCACCAACTTGTACACCATTCCGGAGGTGGGTGCGCCCGATCCCGTGACCAGGGACGTTCCCACACCGTAGGAGTCCACAGGGAAGGCCGCCAACGCGGCGATGGCGTGTTCATCCAGGTCAGAGGTGACGGTGATCTTGGTGTTGGTGGCTCCCAGGGCGTCGAGTTGGTGCCGGACCTCCACAGCCAGGACGCCCAGGTCACCAGAATCCAGGCGTACCGCGCCGAGTTCTGGACCGGCAGCCTTGACGGCGTTAATGACGCCCTGCGTGACATCATAGGTGTCCACCAGCAGTGTGGTGTCTTTGCCTAGTGCTTCCACTTGGGACTGGAAGGCGGAAAGTTCGTCATCATGGAGCAGAGTGAACGCGTGGGCAGCGGTTCCGATGGTGTCTATCCCGTACCGCATTCCCGCTTCCAGGTTGGACGTTCCCACAAAGCCGCCAATGACGGCGGCGCGTGCCGCAGCTACGGCGGCTTGCTCGTGGGCGCGGCGGGATCCCATTTCCAAGCAGGGACGATCCACCGCAGCCGAGGTCATGCGTGATGCCGCAGAGGCAATGGCCGAGTCAAAGTTCAGGATGGACAGGATGAGGGTTTCCAGAATGCATCCCTCGGCAAAGGTGCTGCGCACTTGGAAGACGGGGGAGTCCGGGAAGAAGGTCTCGCCTTCAGCGTAGCCGTCAATGTCACCAGTGAATTTGTAATCCCGCAGGTAGTCCAGGGTTTCCTGGTTGAATCCGCTGGCCTCCAAATAGGCCAAATCGTTGTCAGCAAAGCGGAAATAGGGCAACGCTTCCAAGATGCGGCCGGTGCCTGCCACCACGCCGTAACGCCTGCCCCGCGAGAGGCGCCGCGTGAACACCTCAAAGATGGAATGCCGATGCGCGGTGCCATCTGCCAGAGCCGCCTGGAGCATGGTGAGTTCATACTTATCGGTCAGCAGGGCGGTGGTGGCGCGGGCGGACAGGGCGTCCATCGCAGGAATCGCACTGACGGAGGTGGGCGCAGCATCGGTCATGCACACTACGCTAGTGCTGTGCCCCAGATTCTGCTTGACCCCGAGGTGATCTCCGGCACAAATGCGGATATTTCCGCCCCGTGGATCACCGTGGTGTGGAACGATCCCGTCAATCTGATGACCTACGTGAGTTTTGTGTTCGAATCCTATTTTGGGTTCGACGAAACCAAGGCGCGTACCTTGATGCTTCAAGTTCACCACGAGGGGCGGGCCGTGGTGTCCTCCGGACCACGGGAACGCATGGAAGTGGACGTGGCGGCAATGCATGGGTTCGGTTTATGGGCGACGATGGAGCGGGACGGGTCCGACGGTTCAGGGCAGGGTGGGTCTGGGCCTGGTGGGTCTGGGCCGAGTGGGTTTGGGACTGGCGGGTTTGACTCGGGCGGGCCTGGCGGGGGGAGCGTGCGATGACTCCCTTTGTTCCCACGCGTGCCGGGTTCCAGGCTACCTGGAACGGCATGGAGCGGTCCGAGGTGGCCCGCGTGGCACGTGATTGCGCCGCGTTGATCCGGATGCAGACGGGCCTGAAGGAGGATTTGCCGGACGATCCCTTGGAACGCTTGGAGCAGCAAGCGCAAGCGGATCACCCCATCCCGCAGAACCAGGCCGTACTGCGGGTGTTGCCCAATGCCTCCAGGGATGATCCTGACGTTTCCGCTGAATTTCGGCACTTGACGCAGGATGATTTAGCAGCGGCCAAAGTGGCCGGGCTTGAACACGTGGTTGCTGTATTGAGTAACAAGGACACGGTGACCGTTGAGCGCAACCAAGCGCAGGCGGTGGCGTCCGCGCTGACTACTATCCGCCTCATCGTCGCAGACCTCCTGGGAATCACCTCCGACGATGATGTGGAACGCATGAATGAGGAGTTGGCCTTGGGCATGGACGTGGGCCCGGATCACGAACGTGCGCTTGATGCCGAATCACGGCGGTACTGGGTGGGGATATTCTTGGCCACTGGGTACGCGCAGGAATCTCTGGTGGACGGAATGTTGGGCGAGTTGCGCGCTGCAAAGCGATGACGGAGCCGAGATCGACATGGTGACCGAGTCGGGATTGAGCGGCTAAGAGATAGAACGCGAAACGGTGGGTGGACCGGGGCTGTGATGAGAGTCACAAGGTTTTTGGGCTCATGCGCACGGCGTCGCCCACCCATTGTGAGGGCCGCGCCGATAGGCTAGGTGGGTGAATGATGCACCGATTGGGATCTTTGATAGCGGCGTGGGTGGCCTCACCGTGGCGCGAGCCGTGTTGGATCAGCTTCCGCACGAGCAAGTGTTCTACATCGGAGACACGGCTAACGCTCCCTACGGCCCCAAGCCTTTGGGTGCCGTGCGGGCCATGGCCATGTCCGTGATGGACGAGTTGGTGGATGAGGGCGTGAAAATGCTGGTCATTGCCTGTAACACCGCCTCGGCTGTGGCTCTGCCTGACGCTCGCGAGCGGTACGAGGTGAAGCACGGCATTCCCGTCATTGAGGTGATCCGGCCAGCCGCTCGACGAGCCGTGTTGCAGTCCAGAACGGGAAAGATTGGCATCATTGCCACCAAGGCCACTATTGAATCGCGCGCCTATGAGGACGCGTTTCATGTGACGCCGGGCTTGGAAATTGTGACCAAAGCCTGCCCCATGTTTGCTCCGTTGGTGGAAAAGGGCGTGACCTCGGGTCCCGAGTTGATGGCGTACGCGCACGAATATTTGGACCCGGTGAAGGCCGAAGGTGTGGACACACTGGTGCTCGGTTGCACCCACTATCCGTTGCTCACCGGTGCCATCTCCTACATCATGGGCGACGACGTCTCCTTGGTGTCATCCGCCGAAGGTACCGCTCGGGACGTGTATAAGACACTGGTGAACCTGGGATTGGACGCACCTCAGGCTGCCCGCCCACCGCGGCACAAGTTCCAGTGTACGGGCGACACCCGATCCTTCCGTGACCTGGCACAACGGTTCCTCGGCCCTGAAGTTAAGGGCGTGGAGGCACTGTAATGTTGCTGCGTACCTTGGGAATCACGGGGTCAGGTCCGGGACCTGATTCTCCGGCATCCACCTACCTGGTGCAGGTGGGACCCGAGGAGATTCGTGCTGCCAAGGCTGCGGGGACAGTGCCTGAGAGCGTTGAGGAACGGCAGTGGAACTTGGTGCTGGACTTAGGCAACGGCGGATTTGCCGCTATCCAACGTCACATCAACCCGTTTGATATTGATGCTGTAGCGCTGACGCATCTCCACCAGGATCACTGTGCTGACCTGTCAGGGCTGTACGTCTACCTGAAGTACCATCCCGAACGCGGATCGGCGGCTACCGGAACCACGGTGCAACTCCCGGTCTACGGTCCCACGGCAGTGTCCGAACGGGTAGAAGAAATGTGTGGCATTTCTGACGGTGCCTCCCTGGGAAGCGTGTATCAGTTCTGGCCCACGCGGAACAGCACTCCGTTCAACGTGAACTTGGGACCCATTCACATCCAGCCATTCCACATGAACCACACCGTGGAAACTTTTGGGCTGCGGATCACGGCCCCGTCAGCATTGAGGCCCGGTGAAATTGCCACCTTGGCGTATTCCGGGGACACGGATTACTGCCACGGCGCGGTGAACCTGGCCCGAGACGCTGACGTGTTCCTCTGCGAAGCCGCGTTTGTGGAGGGTCGCGATGACGGGATGACCGGTGTTCACCTCACGGGCAAGCGGGCGGGACGCGTAGCCGCCGAAGCCCAGGCGAAGTCTCTCCTTCTCACCCACATCCCGGTGTGGAATGATCCTGCCGTGACACTGGCCGAAGCCAGCGAAACGTACACCGGCCCCACGGCGCTGGCCGTGCCGGACGGGGAGTACCAGATCTAGGTGCTGCCAACATGAGATGCTGACAACGCACCATCGTCTATCCGGGTAGCACCCTTCTTCGGGAATAGTTTCGGCTTCACACTGAGGGCCCTGACAGATCCTCACTGATCATTCTCGCGGCTTCACGCGGATGATTCTTGCGGCTCCGCGCTGATCACCTCCGCGATAGCGGGGGCCAGGGCGCGGAACGCTTTGCCGCGATGGCTGATGGCGTTCTTGTCTGCGGCCTCCATCTGAGAGGTGGTGAGTGTTCCCGGCTGTTCCTCGGGAACAAAGATGGGGTCATACCCAAACCCTCCGCCGCCGTGAGGTTCAGTGATGAGCACACCTCGCATTTCTCCCCGCACGGTGGTCTCCGTTCCGTCTGGCGTCACTAAGGCGGCGGCACAGGCAAAGGATGCTCCGCGTTGGCGCGGATCAAGGTTTTCTCCCAACTGGCCGAGGAGGAGGTTCAGATTTGCCTGATCGTCTCCGTGATGCCCGCACCAGCGGGCGGAGAGGATACCGGGTGCCCCGCCCATGAGGTCCACACACAGGCCGGAATCATCAGCCACAGCGGGAATCCCTGTGGCTGCCGCTGCTGCGCGCGCCTTGATGAGCGCGTTTTCCTCAAAACTCACACCATCTTCTACGGGTGACGGTGCCCCAATATCGGCAGCCGAGACCACGGCGTCATCAGCCAGATCCTCCAGTCCGTCAGTGGACCGGAGAATGGCCAGCAACTCCTCCACTTTGTGCCGGTTATGAGTGGCGAGAACCAAGCGGGGTTGAACTGATTGGGCCTGGACTGAGAGAGGGTGACCTGGAAGAGCTTGACCAGAGTGAGCCTGAATCGAGCGATCCGGAACTGAGCGATTCAGCGCGGACAATTCCTGTGCGTTATCCATGGAGGGCCTCCCGCTGAATCGACGCGAGTTGTGAGGTCCCCGCCACGGCCAGGTCAAGGAGCACATCCAGTTCTGCGCGATCAAACGGGTGCTTTTCCGCAGTGCCCTGAACTTCCACAAATCCACCCGAACCGGTGACCACCACGTTCATATCCGTATCGGCGCGCACATCCTCCTCATAGGGGAGGTCAAGCATGGGAACGCCATTGATGATCCCCACACTGACGGCACTGACGGAGTCGGTCAGGGGTGCCCGCGATCCGGTGACGTGTCCCGCGGTGCGTGCCCAGGCCACGGCGTCTGCCAAGGCCACGTAAGCGCCGGTGATGGCGGCAGTCCGGGTTCCACCATCGGCCTGCAGTACGTCACAGTCCACCACAATGGTGTTCTCGCCCAGAGCCTTCACATCAATGATCGCGCGCAGAGACCTACCAATGAGCCGGGAGATCTCGTGGGTTCGCCCACCAATCTTGCCCTTCACAGATTCGCGATCCGAGCGCGTGTTGGTGGCGCGCGGCAGCATGGCGTACTCGGCGGTCACCCAACCGCTGCCCGAACCCTTCTTCCACCGGGGAACTCCGGGAGTGAACGAGGCCGCACACAGCACGCGCGTGTTGCCAAACTCCACCAGAGCGGAACCTTCGGCGGAATCAAGCCAGCCGCGAGTGATACGAACAGGGCGGAGTTGGTCCGGGAGTCGCCCATCGGCACGGCCTATGGGGTTCGCGCCAGGAGTGTTGACGCCGGTAGGAGTTGCGGGAGTGACGGGAGAAGCCTGCGGTAAAGCC
The DNA here is from genome assembly GCA_031256435.1 of Cellulomonadaceae bacterium. GTDB lineage: Bacteria > Actinomycetota > Actinomycetes > Actinomycetales > Cellulomonadaceae > Xylanimonas. Next base: position 2,581 of record JAIRQO010000060.1, on the reverse strand, counting down.
ATGGATGCACTGTAGCGGTGGGGTGTGACATAAATTGGCCCTCGTGCACCTGATAGCCCGTGACGTAGCGTTCGCCTACCCTGGTATGCGCGATGATATGACGCGGAATGGTGCCGGGGCCACGGTGACAGCAGGCGCCGGTACGCGGCGCCCCGTGGGCCTTGCGGGTGGCGAAACCACAGTCAGCGCCCCCAAGGAAGCCTCTGCAGAAGTCCTGAGTGGCGTGAACATGAGGATGACCCGTGGAACTCGGGTGGGAATCGTCGGAGAAAATGGCTGTGGAAAATCCACTCTCCTCGCAGTATTAGCGGGTGTGCTCAACCCCACGCGCGGAACCATCACGCGCCACGGCACGGTGACATTCCTGAGTCAAGAGGACGTCGCCATGCCCGACGAGACGGTGGGTGACCTGATTGCCACAGCACGGGCGGCGCATGACTCGGCCGCGCCCCAGTTCGATATTCATGATGATCCTGCGTGGATTGTGGACGTAGCGCTGACCCGGTTGGGAGCGTGCAAGGACCCGGAGCGTCGGCTCGCCACGCTTTCCGTGGGGGAGCGATACCGGGTGCGGTTGGCTTGCGCGTTGGCCGAGCGTGCCGATCTCCTCCTGCTGGACGAGCCCACCAACCACCTGGACGATTCTGCCGTGCAGTTCCTGACGTTGGAGTTGCAGCAGTGGCCCGGGGGAGTGGCATTGGTGACGCATGATCGCCAATTGCTCGACGATGTTGCTACGGCAATCCTGGACCTCGACCCTTCAGCGGACGGACGGCCCACACTCTACGGCTCCGCCGGATATGAGGGGTATCGCGTGGCCAAGGAACGTGCCGTGACCCGGTGGAAGCAGCAGTTTGCCGCCGAGCGGAAGCGTGCGGAGGCGCTCGCGGAGGTGATGGATGCCTCGTATGAGGGTTTGTCTGACGAGTGGCGTCCGCCCAAGGGCTCTCAGAAACATCGGCGGGGGACGCGCGCCCGGATTCACGTGAAGGCAGCGGACAGGCGCGTGCGGGAGTTGCAGGCATCGGCCGTGAACGTTCCCGAGCCGCCATTGGAGTTGGCTTTCCCGCCGTTGCCTGAGGTTCCGGATGGGCCTGTTGTTCCGGATGGGCATGAATCCCTCATCACCGTGACCTCGCCCGTGGTGGGCAGGCGCCTCTCACTCGAGGGCGAGACCGTGCGAATACCACCAGGTGACAGGCTCCTTGTTCTGGGCCCCAACGGCTCAGGCAAGTCCACGCTGCTCAGGGTCATTGCGGGGACGATTCCCCTGACCCGAGGGTCACGGACGGAGATGCCGGGCCTGCGCATCGGCGTGGTGGCGCAAGAGAATCCGGCACTGACCCAAGAACAGCAAACGCGGACGGGTTTTGACATCATCGCCGAGGATGTTCTGCGTCTGCTTTCGCGTGGCGCACTCGATCCAACGCGCGTTATCCCTCTTGCCTCCTTGGGTCTCCTGTCCGAGAAAGCCCTGGATCAACCGCTCGGTGAACTCTCCGTGGGGCAGCGGCGAAGGTTTGAGGTTGCCCGTGCGCTAGTGCCTGCGCCTCACCTGCTGATCTTCGACGAACCCACCAATCACCTCTCCGTGGACCTCGTGGAGCAACTCACCCCGGCCTTGCGGAGTACACGGGCGAGCATCGTCGTCGCTACACATGACAGACGGCTGCGAGCGGACCTGGCTGACTGGCCCACGCTGGCCCTGAAGTGAGTTGCCTTACCTGCATTGCCTCGCCTGGGTTGCCTTGCTCGAATCACCTCACCTGAGTTGCCTCGCCTGAGTTGCCCTATCGCGCCTCGACAGGCTCGATAGGGCAGAGGCTTACCCCGCGTTCATGCTTCCTCACACCCTCCCGCACCAATGGAGCGCCTGCTTGACCAGCGTTCCCTGGCCGTTGACAAACGCCGCCTGGACCACGTCTGAGCATGCTTCCTCCGGGGTGATCCAGTCAAAATCTAAAGCCGTTTGGCTGGGGTGGCAATCGCCAGCAACCGGAACCACGTAGGCCAGTGACACAGCATGTTGGCGCACGTCATGGAATGGCGTAATTCCGGGCGTGGGGAAGTACTCGGCCACCGTGAAGGGTTGGGGCGATGAGGGAATCTGGGGTAGCGCCATAGGCCCCAAATCCTTCTCAATGTGACGCACTAGGGCGTCGCGAATCCGCTCGTGATAGTTGACGCGGCCTCCCACCAAGGCACGCGTGAACCCGGAGGAATCCATCCGCAGGAGCAAACCCACGGACACCACATCTCCCGAGGCGTCCACTCGTACTGGCACGGCATCCACGTACACCATGGGCAGGCGCCCACGCGCCTCGGCGAGGTCCTCATCAGACAACCACCCCGATTCCGGGGTGGGCTCACCCACACTCCAGGGACGGCCAAGGTCATCAGGGTTCGGTAACTCAGGTGCAACGGTCATACACCCACTCTAGTGGGGGGTGAGATATGAATCGGGGTAACACAAAGGCCCCGATTCGAGGTTTCCCTCGTTCGGGGCCTAGCGTTTCATCTCGCCAGTCTGTGCCGTCACACAGTTACCGTTGTTCTCGCCGTCACGAGTGACGGTTGGGAG
>JAIRQO010000036.1 GCA_031256435.1 Cellulomonadaceae bacterium | reverse complement strand
CAGAATCAAACTCTCCGCAAAAAACTTTACGAATCAAAATAGATCCCAGCAATAACAAACAAACCACACAACCCCCACACAAACGCATGAAAGCTGCTACTGGCTCATCCAAAATTACTAAAAGAAATCCATCAAACGTTCTGTAGGAACGCCTGACGGGGTTTATAAAAACGATGTGACGGATACTCTCCACTCCCGGATGGGAGGCTTAAGTACCAACCACATCAGTTGGCATAAACAAAACAAACACACTATCGAGATATCAAACAACTACTGCGCCCAAACCGTGAGGAGCATCACGCTCCACCCGATTTTGGGGCAACTCTCCAACCTTACCCTATTGAGATCCGCGTGTCAAATCCACACGGTTCCTTGAGAAGTTTGGATGCCGCACAGGGGATCAGAACGATCCTCATCTCGACCGATTCCCGGCCGTAGCAGCGATGGACTACTCTACACGAATCCGGGACGCTTGCCAACTCGGATCACGGTCCAGCGTGTCGATCAGCACGCACGCTGCCCACACGTCCCCCGCAAATTCCGCAGGATTACGCGGAAACCTCGGCAACGGCCAGAGTTTTCTTCCCTCTGCGGAGCACCACGTAGCGTCCGTGGAGGAGATCAGAGGAAGCCAGCACCTGGTCTGGAGAGGTGATCTTCACGTTGTTCACGTAGGCACCACCATCAGCCACCGCACGCCGTGCCTCACCGCGAGAACCCGCCAACCCGGCGCCCACAAACAGATCCACCCACTCATCGCCAGGGCGCGCGATCACCGAGTTCAGTTCACTGACCGCCCCGGCCACGGTGATGGCATCCAGTTCACGCAAGTCCCCACGGCCAAAGAGCGCCTGCGCAGCAGACACCACAGCCTTCAACGCATCCTCGCCGTGAACAAGCGCCGTCAAGTCACCCGCCAGCGCCTTCTGCGCCTCGCGCCGGAACGGCTTGTCCTGAACCTCCTGCTGCAACGCATCAATCTCGTCGCGGGTTCTGAACGTGAACACCTTGAGGTAGTGGATCACATCCTCATCAGCAGTGTTGAGCCAGTATTGGTAGAAGGTGTACGGGCTGACCATCGTGGGGTCAAGCCACACCGCTCCGCCCTCGGACTTGCCCATTTTGGAGCCGTCCGCTTTGGTGATCAGGGGCGAGGTCAAGCCGAAGAGACCCACTGAGTCCGTTTTCCGCGCAAACTCAATGCCCGCCACCACGTTGCCCCACTGGTCATTCCCGGCAGACTGCAACGTGCAGCCGTACCTGCGGTGCAACTCGCGGAAGTCATAGGACTGCAAGATTTGGTAAGAGAACTCGCTGTAGGAAATTCCCTCGTCCGAGGCCAGACGCCTGGCAACAATGTCCTTGCTGATCATGGTGCCGAGCCGGAAATGCTTGCCAATATCACGCAGCAGATCAATGGCGGAGAGTTCCTGGGTCCACTCCAGGTTGTTGACCAGGATCACGCCGTTGGACCCCTCGGAATCCAGGTAGGGCGCAATCTGCACTCGGATGCGCTCCACCCATTCGGCCACCGTGTCCGTGGTGTTCATGGCACGCTCGGCCGTGGGTCGCGGATCGCCAATCAACCCGGTAGCGCCGCCCACCAGGGCGATAGGCCGATGCCCCGCCAGTTGGAGCCTGCGCATGTTGAGCAGTTGCACCAGGTGACCAATGTGCAACGATTGGGCCGTGGGGTCATATCCGGTGTAATACGTGACCGGCCCGGCGTTGAAAGCGGCACGCAACCCCGCGTCATCGGTGGTCTGCGCTACGAGCCCGCGCCACTGCAGTTCGTCGAGAATATTGGTCACGTCACGTCTCCCCATGCCTGTGCGAGCCACAGCGGCACGCGTGGTTCAGTATGCACGATGCGCCTCGGTCCCGTGATCGTCACGTCCGCTCGCGCTGGGGTGCCGTTGCGCGCAAAGTGAGCGCGCTGAGCGATCCCCCATTGGAGAAGGCGTTCCCGTGTGGCCTCGCCGTCCCGCGCGATGGCCGTTTCGAGCGCGGACATTTCATCCCCCGGGTCAAGCCACGTCACGTAACTGGTCAGTTGGGGAACGGCCCAGGTTCCTGCGGCGCTTCCACACCCTTCTACGACGACGAGCCGCTCAGGTGTCACCGCCACCTCGTCTCCCCACGTGCTCGTGTACCAATTGAAACGACGATAGTGCGCAGTGTTGCCTTGGCTCAGCGGCGTGAGAATCTCTGTGGCTAACCGCGCGGCACCACCATCTGGGCCGTCATCCCAGCCGTGGTACAGATCATCCAGATGAATCACGGTGGTGACGTTCAGCCGGTGCGCAAGGCGCGCGGCGAGCGTGGTTTTTCCCGCTCCCGCCGGGCCGTCAACGGCCAGGATGGTGACTTGTTCAGGCGGGCTCAGGTTGGCAGGTGTCACGTCAGCAGGTGTCACGTCATCTGGTGTCAATCCACGTCCTCGGTCCAGAATCGGAACTCCGCCGCCCGCACGGTGGCTTCCTCAATTTGTTCCGCCACACGCTCCGGCGCGGTACCGCCTACGGCGTTACGCGAGGCGATGGAGCCTTCCACCGTCAGGACGTCCCGCACCCCGGGGTTCAGTTCCTCGGAGATTCCAGCGAGGTCCGCATCCGTGAGGTCCCACAACTCACACCCGCGGTCCTCGCACACCCGCACACAGGCACCAGCAATCTCATGGGCGTGCCGGAACGGAACACCGTTCCTCACCAACCACTCGGCAACGTCCGTGGCGAGCGAGAACCCCTGGGGAGCCAACTCGGCCATCCGCTCCGTGTTGAACACTGCGGTGCGCACCATTCCCGTGAAGGCCGGAAGGAGCACCGTCAACTGCGTCACCTGATCAAACACGGGCTCCTTGTCCTCTTGGAGATCCCGGTTGTACGCGAGCGGCATGGCTTTCAGGGTGGCCAGCAGGCCGGTGAGATCGCCAAGAATTCGTCCCGCCTTTCCGCGCGCGAGTTCCGCAATGTCCGGGTTCTTTTTCTGCGGCATGATCGACGAACCGGTGGAGTAGGAATCATCCAGGGTGATGAAACCAAACTCTTTGGAGTTCCACACAATGATCTCTTCAGCAAACCGCGAGATGTCAATGGCGATCATGGCAAAGATGAACGCCACCTCCGCCACCACGTCCCGGGAGGCGGTGCCGTCAATCGAGTTCTCTACCGGGCCGTCAAACTCGAGTTCACGCGCCACGGCAGTGGGATCCAGCCCCAGGGAACTTCCCGCCAACGCTCCTGAGCCGTACGGTGAGCGCGCTGCGCGGACATCCCAATCAATCAGGCGATCCACATCACGCAACAGCGGCCAGGCGTGAGCCAGGAGGTGGTGCGCGAGCAGGACCGGCTGGGCGTGCTGCAGGTGCGTCCGGCCCGGCATCACGGCATTCCCTGCGTCCGTGGCTTGCGTAATGAGCGCGTCCACCAGGTTCAACACCAGTCCGCCCACGCGCCGGGCATTCTCGCGCAGGTACAGGCGCACCAACGTGGCGATCTGGTCATTGCGGCTCCGGCCTGCACGAAGCTTGCCACCGAGTTCCTCTCCGGCGCGCTCCATCAGCCCGCGTTCCAAGGCGGTGTGGACGTCTTCGTCGCTGGGCAAAGCGATGAACGCGCCGGACAGAACATCCTCGAGCAGTCTGTCCAGAGCGGATTCCATCTGCTCCAGTTCGTCGTCACTCAAGAGACCTGCCGCGTTGAGAACGCGCGCGTGAGCCTGGGAGCCGCGAATGTCATAGGGGGCCAGCACCCAATCAAACTGGGTGGAGCGCGAGAGTTCCACGAGTTCTGGTGCGGGTCCTGAGGCGAACCGGCCTCCCCACAACGCGGGGGAACTGGAACCCGTGTCACTCGCTTCTGTGGGACTCGATTCTGTGGGACTCTCCGTGATGGACGTTTCTTTCATGGGAGCACTGTACGTGTCTGGCAGGGGTATTAGGGTGTTTCTATGAGCGAACTGCCGCGCCCGGAGTATCGCCAGTGGCGCTTGGTGGGGCTGGTGATGCTGGGTGGCGCCATTGGGGCGATGATGCGGTACGCGTTGGTCCTCCTGCTCCCCACGCCCAGCGCGTTCCCACTGCCGATTCTGGTGGCCAACGTGGCGGGCTCGTTCATTCTGGGATT
>JAIRQO010000022.1 GCA_031256435.1 Cellulomonadaceae bacterium | reverse complement strand
TCCTCGGTCAGAACGTCAATGTCCGTGACCTGCAGGAATGCGGGGATGTCATCGGTGAGAACTGCGCCAATGCATCCCGGTTCCTCGGGGGCGTCACAGCCAAGGGTGAGTCCAAAGGTGAGGTCCGCGCCGGGGGTGAGTGCGTCTGCATTGCTGGACACGCCCATGGTCAGGGTGGCGCGTGCCGGTGAGTCTGTGGCGGCGAGGGCTTGGTCCTCTTCAGGCGATTTGGGTCCGAGGATGATGACAGTGGCTAGGCCACTGAATCCGATGGAGGCAGCAACAACTCCGGCTATTAGGCGCTTCCGGAAGGACATTCCCGGCCTCCTTCACATCAGGCGCGGAAACTGGGGTGACCAACCCCGGTGCGCAGCCATGACGGTATGACAAAACGGACACTTGTCATCCACAGTAATGTGGCCTGGCTCACATCGCGCCGCAGGATCGGCATGGCTTCAACTCGGTATCAAACCGTTATCTCAGACAATTCGGACATGGGTGTGTGGCGGGGGCCCGGAAACGTCCTGGGTAGCCCTGTGGCCACTTTAGAGCCCGAAAAGTGGCCACAGGGCTACCCAGGACGAACATCGCGGAGCGAGGAGACGGCGATGGGCATGATTGGGTGGTTTCGACCGTCGTCCACGACGTGGCCTGGCTCAACCACCCTGGTGAAGGAGGTACGCGCAGGGCCCGGAATCGGATGGTTGAGCCAGCGCCGTGAGGCGCGTCGGTCGAAACCACCCGCAGAATGACGGGGCGATTCTGGTTTCGAGACGTTCCCTGCGTGAACTCCTCAACCGACGATCCTGGGCACGGCAAAGGGCCCCGGTCCACGTGATGTGAACCGGGGCCCTGTGACGGTGAAGGTTTACGGGAAGGTGAAGTCCGGGAGGTCATCCAGGAGCAGCGCGTCACCAGACCCAGATCCCAAGGTGGGCGGGAAGTCAAACTCGTTGTATCCAAAGCTGGGGTACAACTCGGCCTTGGCTTCCTCGGTGGGCTCCACCTCGATGTTGCGGTACACGGACAATCCGGTACCGGCCGGGATCAACTTACCGATGATCACGTTCTCCTTGAGGCCCAGCAGCGGGTCACGGCGTCCACTCATGGCGGCCTCCGTCAACACGCGGGTGGTCTCCTGGAAGGACGCGGCAGACAACCATGAATCCGTGGCCAGCGAAGCCTTGGTGATACCCATCAACTCGGGACGGCCACCAGCGGGCTTGCCACCGGCCATCACCGCATTGCGGTTCTCTTCCTCAAAGCGCAGGCGGTCTGCGAGTTCGCCAGGGAGCAGGCCCGTGTCACCGGACTCCAGCACCGTGACTCGTCGCAGCATCTGCCGGACAATGACCTCAATGTGCTTATCGTGGATGTCCACACCCTGGCTGCGGTAGGTCTCCTGGACCTCGTCCACCAGGTGCTTCTGCGCGGCACGCGGTCCGAGGATGCGTAGGACCTTCTTGGGGTCCACGGCACCGAGCACCAACTGCGTTCCCACAGCCACATGCTGACCGTCCTGCACCTGAAGACGAGCACGCTTGGAGACGAGGTACTCAATCTCCTCGGAGCCATCGTCGGGCGTGAGGGTGATGGTCCGGGAGCGGTCACCATCCTCAATCTTGAGCGTTCCGGTGTACTCGGCGATGGGCGCCTCACCCTTGGGGGTGCGGGCCTCAAACAACTCGGTCACACGGGGAAGACCCTGCGTGATGTCCTCAGCAGAGGCCACACCACCGGTGTGGAAGGTACGCATGGTCAACTGGGTACCAGGCTCACCAATGGACTGAGCAGCAATGATACCCACGGCCTCACCAATGTCCACCAGTTTTCCGGTGGCCAGCGAGCGGCCGTAGCACTTGGCGCAGGTCCCCTGCTTGGACGCACAGGTCAGCACGGAACGCACCTTGACGGTCTCCACGCCGGCATCCAGCAGGTGGTGAATGTTCTGGTCACCCAGGTCCTCACCGGCGGCAACAATGACGTTGCCGTCAGCGTCCACGGCGTCCGTGGCCAGCGTCCGTGCATACACGGAAGTCTCGGCGCGCACGTGCTCCACGAGCCGGTCACCCGCCATCTCCCCCACCGGCAAGGTGAGGCCGCGCATGGTTTCGCAGTCCGTCTCGCGGATGATGACATCCTGAGAAACGTCCACCAAACGCCTGGTCAGGTACCCGGAGTCTGCGGTACGCAGCGCCGTGTCCGCCAGACCCTTACGGGCACCGTGGGAGGCAATGAAGTACTCCAGCACGGAGAGACCTTCACGATAGTTGGACTTGATGGGACGCGGGATGATCTCACCCTTGGGGTTTGCCACCAAACCACGCATACCGGCAATCTGACGGACCTGCATCCAGTTACCACGCGCTCCAGAGCTCACCATGCGGTAGAGCGTGTTGCGGTGGTTCTTCTCCAGGTTGTCACGCATGACCTTGGCCACCTTGTCCGTGGCCTGGGTCCAGATCTCAATGAGTTCCTGACGGCGCTCGTCATCCGTGATCAGACCCATGTCAAACTGGCTCTGAACCTTCAGCGCGCGCTCCTCGTGCTCGTCAAGGATGGCGTCCTTGGAATCCGGCATGGCCACGTCAGAGATGGCAATGGTGATTCCGGAACGGGTGGCCCACTTGTAGCCAGCGTCCTTCAGGGCATCCAGTGCGGCACCCACCTCAACCTTGGAGTATTCCTCGGCCAGGGTGTTCACAATCTCACCGAGTTGACCCTTGCGGATCATGCGGTTCTGGTACGGGAAGTTGACCGGAAGCGCCTCGTTGAAAATGGTGCGGCCCAGCGTGGTGGGGTACAGGTACGGCTGGCCGTCCACGTAACCCTCGGGGGCCGTGCCCGTGGTCAGCCAATCCTCAATGCCGTTGTCCCAGATGGGCTTGTTGTTCTCATCGAGAGCCAGCCACGCGTTCTCACCCGGCACAATGTCCGTCATGCGGATGCGGCACCAGGCGTTGATGTCCAACTCGCCACGGTCAAAGGCCATGATGGCTTCTGCCTGCGACGAGTAGTCATGCCCTTCTCCCACGGCGTCTGTGCGCGGTGAAGAGAGGTGGTGCAGACCGATGATCATGTCCTGTGAGGGCATAGTGACCGGGCGGCCATCGGAGGGCTTCAGGATGTTGTTGGAGGACAGCATCAAGATGCGAGCCTCGGCCTGGGCCTCGGCAGACAGCGGCAAGTGAACAGCCATCTGGTCACCGTCAAAGTCCGCGTTGAAGGCGGCGCATACCAGCGGGTGCAGGTGAATGGCCTTACCTTCCACCAACTGCGGCTCGAACGCCTGGATACCCAAGCGGTGCAGGGTGGGAGCGCGGTTGAGCAGCACGGGGTGTTCCGTGATGACCTCTTCCAGAACGTCCCACACCTCGGAGTGCATCCGCTCCACCATGCGCTTGGCGGACTTGATGTTCTGAGCGTGGTTGAGTTCCACCAGGCGCTTCATCACAAACGGTTTGAACAGTTCCAGCGCCATCTGCTTGGGCAAACCGCACTGGTGCAGTTTCAAGGTGGGGCCTACCACAATAACGGAACGGCCCGAGTAGTCCACACGCTTTCCGAGTAGGTTCTGACGGAAACGTCCCTGCTTACCCTTAAGCATGTCCGAGATGGACTTCAGCGGACGGTTACCGGGGCCCGTTACCGGGCGTCCACGGCGTCCGTTGTCAAACAGCGAGTCCACAGCCTCTTGAAGCATGCGCTTCTCGTTGTTGACAATGATCTCCGGAGCACCCAGATCCAACAGCCTCTTCAGGCGGTTGTTGCGGTTGATGACGCGGCGGTACAGGTCATTGAGGTCCGAGGTAGCAAAGCGGCCACCGTCCAACTGCACCATGGGGCGCAGGTCCGGCGGGATGACCGGCACGGAATCCAGCACCATGGACACGGGGCTGTTGGTGGTAGTGAGGAAGGCGTTGACCACCTTGAGACGCTTGAGAGCACGCGTTTTGCGTTGACCCTTACCGGTGGCAATGATCTCACGCAAGGTGGCAGCCTCGGCGTCCAGGTCAAAGTTCTTCAAACGCTCCTGAATCGCGCCAGCGCCCATGGAACCCTCAAAATATTCGCCGTAGCGAGCCTCGAGAGCCCGGTAGAGCAATTCGTCGCCCTCCAGGTCAGAAACGCGCAGGTTGGCAAAACGGTCCCAAATGCGCTCCAGACGAGCAATCTCGGCATCGGCCTTCTTGCGCACGGAGTTCTTCTCGCGCTCGGCGGAGTCACGCAACTTCTTCTTGACGTCAGCCTTGACTCCCTCATCCTCCAAGGTGGCAAGGTCTTTCTCAAAGGTGATGTCACGCGCATTCAGCGCGTAATCCCGCTTGTTGGCAATCTCGTTGATTTCAGCCGTGATCTCGTCATGCAGACGGCCGAAGTCCTCCCGGCGAGCCTCGTCATCCACCCACGTAATCATGTACGCGGCAAAGTAGATGACCTTCTCCAGGTCCTTGGGGGCAAGGTCCAGCAGGTAGCCCAAACGCGAGGGCACACCCTTGAAGAACCAGATGTGGGTAACGGGTGCGGCCAACTCAATGTGGCCCATGCGCTCACGGCGCACGTTGGAGCGCGTGACCTCTACGCCACAACGCTCACAAATGATGCCCTTGAAGCGCACGCGCTTGTACTTGCCGCAGGAGCACTCCCAGTCCCGGGTGGGACCAAAGATCTTCTCGCAGAAGAGCCCGTCCTTTTCCGGCTTGAGGGTACGGTAGTTGATGGTCTCCGGCTTCTTGACTTCACCGTGAGACCAGGAGCGGATGTTGTCCGCTGTTGCCAGGCCGATGCGTAACTCGTCGAATATGTTGACGTCGAGCAAGGTGTCCTACTTCCTGATGGATCTGTTGACGCAAAAAGTGTGAGGGTGGGGACGCGCTAGATGACGTCCACGCTGGGCACGGACACGGGGTCCGAGAACTCAGCCATGAAATCATCCGTGGGTTGCCGGTTTTCCATCCGGCCAATCAGCGCATCCACACTGCTGTAGTCATCATCTCCGGATTCCTTCATGTCAATGGCGGTGCCCTCGGCGGACAGCACCTCAACGTTCAGGCAGAGCGATTGCATTTCTTTGAGCAGCACCTTGAAGGACTCCGGGATCCCGGAATCTGGGATGTTGTCCCCCTTCACGATGGCTTCATAAACCTTGACGCGGCCCGCAACATCGTCAGACTTGACGGTGAGCAGTTCCTGCAAGGTGTACGCGGCGCCGTAGGCCTCCAGGGCCCAGACCTCCATCTCACCGAAGCGCTGGCCACCAAACTGGGCCTTACCGCCCAGCGGCTGCTGCGTGATCATGGAGTAGGGACCGGTGGAACGGGCGTGAATCTTGTCATCCACCAGGTGGTGGAGTTTCAAGATGTACATGTAGCCCACGGAAACCGGGTCCGGGAAGGGCTCGCCGGAGCGACCATCAAAGAGGAACGCCTTGCCGGGCTGACCGGGCGTGCCTGTAGGACCGTCAGATCCCACCATGCGTTCGGCTCCCACCATGTAGGCGTCTGCCTCGCTCAACGGCGTGGTGGACTTGAGCAGGTTCTGGAGAACCTCCTCCTCCACACCGTCAAACACGGGCGTAGCAATGGGCGTGCGGGCCGGGGCGTGCGCGGCCACGTCCATGACGTGGTCCTTCCACTCGCCATCCGGTGCGTTGTCAATGTCCCAACCGCGCGTGGCCACCCAACCCAGGTGGGTTTCCATAACCTGGCCCACGTTCATTCGGCCAGGCACACCCAACGGGTTCAGGATGACGTCCACAGGGGTGCCGTCCGGGAGGAACGGCATGTCCTCTTGAGGCAGAATCTTGGAGATGACACCCTTGTTACCGTGACGTCCCGCAAGCTTGTCACCCACGGTGATCTTGCGGCGCTGGGCAATGTACACGCGGACCAGGCGGTTCACGCCGGCAGGCAACTCGTCACCGTCATCACGCACAAACTCGCGGATTCCAATGATGGTTCCCTGCTCACCGTGCGGCACCTTCAGGGAGGTGTCACGAACCTCGCGGCTCTTCTCACCGAAGATGGCGCGCAGGAGGCGCTCCTCCGGGGTGAGTTCGGTTTCACCCTTGGGCGTCACCTTCCCTACCAGCACGTCACCGGCGTTGACTTCAGCACCAATGCGGATGATGCCGCGCTCGTCAATATCGCTGAGCACCTCAGAGGACACGTTGGGGATGTCCCGGGTGATCTCCTCCGGGCCCAACTTGGTGTCACGAGCATCAACCTCGTATTCCTCAATGTGGATGGAGGACAGCACGTCATCCTCCACCAGGCGCTGGCTGAGGATGATGGCATCCTCATAGTTGTGGCCTTCCCAACTCATGAATGCGACGAGCAGGTTGCGGCCCAGAGCCAGTTCACCCTCATCCGTGGCGGGGCCGTCCGCAAGAACGGAGCCGTGGACTACGCGGTCACCGGAGTTGACCAGTACGCGCTGGTTGTAACTGGTGCCCTGGTTGGAGCGGACAAACTTGGCTACGCGGTACGTGGAGGTTTCGCCGTCATCATCGGCCACCTTGACCACGTCTGCGGACACGTCCGTGACCACACCGGGCTTGGTGGCAATGACCACGTCCCCAGCGTCAATGGCGGCGCGGCGTTCCATTCCGGTACCTACTAGCGGCATCTCGGAACGGACCAGCGGCACGGCTTGGCGCTGCATGTTGGCACCCATGAGGGCACGGTTAGCATCGTCATGCTCCAGGAACGGAATCAGGGCTGTTGCCACGGACACCATCTGACGTGGGGACACGTCAATGTAGTCCACCTCTGCGGTGGGCACATCCGAGGTCTCGCCACCCTTCACGCGCACCAACACGCGCTCATTGACAAACGTGCCGTCTGCCGTCAGTGGCGTGTTCGCCTGGGCGATGACATAACGATCTTCGTCGTCAGCAGTCAAGTAATCAATATCGTCGGACACTTGACCGTTGACCACACGCCTATAAGGCGTTTCGACGAACCCGAACGGGTTGATGCGGCCAAAGGAAGCCAACGAGCCGATCAGGCCGATGTTGGGGCCTTCCGGAGTTTCGATGGGGCACATGCGGCCGTAGTGGCTGGAGTGGACGTCACGGACTTCCATGCCGGCACGGTCACGGCTCAGACCACCGGGGCCGAGCGCGTTCAGGCGGCGCTTGTGCGTCAACCCGGCAAGCGGGTTGTTCTGGTCCATGAACTGGGACAACTGCGAGGTTCCAAAGAACTCGCGGATGGCTGCGGTCACGGGACGGATGTTGATGAGCGTTTGCGGCGTGATGGCTTCCACGTCCTGCGTGGTCATGCGCTCACGCACCACGCGCTCCATGCGGCTCAGGCCTGTGCGGACCTGGTTCTGGATGAGTTCACCCACGGCGCGGATACGACGGTTACCGAGGTGGTCAATGTCATCCGTTTCCACACGGACCTCGGTGGGCTCGCCATCCTTGATGCCGGGCACGGTGGCCATGCCAGCGTGCAGCGCGGCAATGTACTTGATGGTGGCAACGATGTCCTCGATGCGCAGCACGGATTCGCTGAGTTCGCCAGGAACGCCGAGTTTCTTGCACACCTTGTAGCGCCCCACCTTGGCCAGGTCATAGCGCTTGGGGTTCATGTAGAAGTTGTCCAGCAGTGCGCGCCCCGCTTCCACCGTGGGCGGCTCGCCCGGACGGATCTTGCGGTAGAGGTCCACCAGGGACTCTTCCTGCGTTTGCGGGGCGTCCTTATCCAGCGTGTCCAACACGGCGGGGAACGCGGCAAACTCTTCACGGATCTGGTCCGGAGTCATGCCGAGTGCCTTGAGGAGCACGGTGACGGACTGCTTACGCTTGCGGTCAATGCGGACACCCACGGCGTCACGCTTGTCAATCTCAAACTCCAACCAAGCACCACGGCTCGGGATGATCTTGGCGGTGAAGATATCCTTGTCAGACGTCTTGTCCGGAGTGCGCTCAAAGTACACGCCGGGGCTACGCACCAACTGGGAGACCACTACACGCTCGGTGCCGTTAATGATGAAGGTACCGCGCGGCGTCATCAAGGGGAAGTCCCCCATGAACACCGTTTGGGACTTGATCTCGCCCGTCTCATAGTTGGAGAACTCAGCGGTGACGTACAGCGGAGCGGAATAGGTGAAGTCCTTGTCCTTGCACTCTTCCGGGGTGTACTTGGCCGGCTCAAAGCGGTGGTCCGAGAAGGACAACTGCATGGTCATGCCGTAGTCCTGAATGGGCGAGATTTCTTCAAAAATCTCGTGGAGACCAGAGGTAGCCGGGACCGATCCGGAGGCGGCGTCTACGCGGGCTTGCCAGCGCTCGTTACCCAGAAGCCAATCAAAGGATTGGGTTTGCAGGCCGAGGAGGTCCGGGACCTGCAAAGGCTCGTAAATCTGAGCGAACGATACGCGCGGAGAGGCAGAGCGGTTCGCAATGGCGTCAATGGACGGAGCAGAAGGGGTGCGCGAGGCAGCCAAGGGGGATCCTTCCCTACGGTGTTTCGTATATACGCTGCACGTGGTTGGACGCCGCGCCCTCAACCGGGATTGGAGACATGGCACACCCAAGTGCAAAGCGTAAGCATAGTAGGAGGTGTGTATAATCCGCCCCCCACCTGGCCGATAGTGGCGGATGGCAAGGCACAGAAACCGTTCTCTGTCAAGTGTTGAGGATGGAATGGTGGTTGATGGAGGGCTCGTCACGCGGAACAAAGGCGCGTTCGACGATGCATCTGCTACAATCGTAGTATGACTACTACACTCTTGGCACCGCGCGGTGTCACCACGATTCCGCAACGTGAACTTCGCAACCACATTGGGGAATACCTCACGCGTGCCTCCGAGGGCGAATCCTTCCTGGTCACCACCAATGGCAAGCCCATGGCCCGCGTGGAACCTGTCACGCCCACGCGCAAGCGTTACGCGCGCGACCCCGAGTATCCAGCCACCCGGCAAGGTGGGTGGGATGAAATCCCACGCTTTGTAGGGAAGGAGCCCTCCCAGGTCACCATCGACTTCCTGAGGGAGGAACGCATATGAGGGTGTATATAGACACCTCTGCAGCGGTGAAACTGATGAAGGAAGAACCATGTTCCCAGGACATGGAAGGCTTTGCCAATGATCCCCATGTGGAGCTGGTCAGTTCCACGCTCACCGAAACGGAACTCAGGCGTGCAGCTACTCGCAACGGGGAACCCCAGGAAAGGGCTGCCGAGGTGCTGTCAAGGATTTCCCTAGCCGAAATCACCCGGGCCGACTATCGCTTAGCGGGCATCCTCCCAGGGGAAAACCTACGGAGCCTTGACGCTCTCCACCTACAGATGGCATCCTCTCTGGAGGCCGATTTTGTGGTCACCTATGACCTTCGCATGATCAACGCGGCATTGAGGGTTTTCGGCATTCCCGTCATTCACCCCGGCTTCGAACCAGACATGGCAGCACTGGCAGGGTCAACGGTGTGACCTCATCGTGAGGCACTGGTCTTCTTGCCCTATCACGTAGTACGGGCTGAGCCTTCTTCGGGGTTGATCCAACCCCGGCGTTCAGCTTCAACAGCAAGCGCAAAGAGGGATGCGGTCCCTGTGCGGCTTTGTAGCTTTGCGACGATCCTGGAAACAGTGCGTGACGCGATTCCCAACTTTTCTGCTACGCGTCTTTCGGTGTAACCCTTGGCGTACTCGGAGAGGATCCGCCTTTCCCGGCCGCTCAATTCCCAGGGACCTTCGTTCCCTGCAAGCCTCGTGGCGGAACTCCACAAGTCTTCAAACAATGCTGAACAGGCATTGATCACTGCGGGAACTCGAACGATCGTTGCCGCCGGTTCTCCATCGACCATGGGCTCACTGAACACCACGGCACTGTGGTCCACAATCCACAGCCCTACTGGCGTGTGTACCGAGATTCGAATCTCTCCGCCGTGCTCCAGGAATGTTGCTGCATACTCACGCACATGCTGGAGATCCTGCGCTTCTTGCGGATACAGAGACCTGATACCAACTCCACGTTGAAGGACACCAACGTCGCCTGGTAGCGATGAGTCGAGCATTGCCGGGACAGGGACGTAATTGAGCAACGAACGCAGTTCGCTTCGGGCGCCGGACATGAAGACCCCAAGCCGATCGAGTAGCGCGTTGGATCCGACAACCGGTTCTATCAGGAGGTGGTTCTCTGGCATGGCATCACTTCGCAATACTGCCGCGCCTGCTCGGTCGATAACATCAACGTGGTCTTTCATTCTCTTCGACAAAACGTGCAACGAATTCGTGAGAGCAACGAGCGGCGAAGGCGTCCAGAATGACTGCGCATCCGTCATTGACCTACGAACAGCCCCCATCTCAACGAGAGACTCCAGGGCGAGCGCAATCTGCTCGTTGTTGCGGTCTGCCAATCTCTCATGTAGTTGAGGGACCGTTGCTGCACCGAATTCGAGAAGAACCTCGTAAACCGTGCCTGTGAGCCCTTCGCGAATATCGGAACCTTGAGTCACGGTTCCACCTTACTAGCACCATGACGTACTTATGCCATGGCGCACATCCGTCACCGTGAAAACACGGAGAGCGGCAGACCGCCGCAAGCACCGCGATAGAAGATGCATGAGTGCCGGCACCTCGACACAGGCATCGGACCGCACCGCGCGTTCCGTGGAGGCACGCCACGCCAACGCTGGAAGGATGGACATGATTCAATTATCACGGCAACGTGAACCTCTTGTTGAGTTGCTCGGCGTCACATTCCACTATGGGAAACGAGTCCTTTTCAGCAATCTTGACCTGACGATCTTCCCGGGGCAATCGGCGGCGATTGTCGGTGCCACGGGCACGGGGAAGAGTACGTTACTCTCCCTCATCACCGGTATGGCACGGCCTCAGGCCGGGGTGGTTCGCGTGACCGGAACCAGCGTTATCCATGCCCGTCCGAAGGTTCTCTCTCGTCTCCGACGACGAGAGATCGGCTTCGTCTACCAATCCGGTGAACTACTCCCCACGCTCACGGCTTCGGAAAATATCGCACTCCCCGCTGTGCTTGATGGTGCCATGTGGCCAACCGCACTCGAAGACGCACGCGTCCTGATGCGCTCACTTGGTGTTCCGCTCGACGAACGCCCCGCCTCCACGTTGTCCGGAGGCGAACGGCAGAGAACCGCCCTTGCCCGAGCGCTGATCAATGAACCGCGCGTGCTTATTGCTGACGAACCCACCGGATCGCTTGACGCTGACACACGTGATGCTGTGCTTGACCTCATGATGAACCGTGAGAATCGCCAGGATTCGTGCCTGATTCTCGTCACGCATGACCCTGTTGTAGCCGCACGAGCAGACACTGAGTATCACCTTGACAACGGTCGGTTCCTCAACGTCCGTGGCAGTGTGACGTGATGCGCGCGATCAATCTCTTTGCAGATGCATCAATCGAGCGTCGTGTGTGGAAGCTCGCCATCGGACTATCCGCGTTCATACTCACGGCCATTGGGGTCATGACAGTCTCTGTTCCCGCACTTTACTCCGGACGTCTCAGCCGCGATGCTGCCAGGATGGCCGTCATCATCTCCGATGAAGCAGGGGATGCGGGGGAAGCCTCTGAGCCACCTCCGGAGGCCATCGCGCGCTGGCAACACAGCACAGGTGACATTGACCTCGCCTACGTGGACGTCATCATCATGGGCGTTATCGACTCTTCAGCGCCTCCGCCTCCGGGCATCCATCAGTGGCCTGAACCTGGCGAGGTCTTCCTCTCGCCTGCCCTCATGCAACGTGCCAGTCATGGTGAGTTCGCCGGCCAGTTCGGACAACTGAAAGGTGTTATCGACGAAGCAGCACTGGCAGACCCTGGTGAACGCCTGGTGTACGTGGGAGCAGATCCAACACGCATGGACACGGATGCATCACCGTTCATTTCAGGATTTGGCGTATCGACGATGGGGAACGGCCACCATCTCGGGTTCATCGGAACCACGATGTATCAGGAACCATCCCGCGTCTTTACTGAAGGTTTGCTCCTTTTTGGCTGGGCTCCTACATTTGCCTTGATGATTGTTGCTGTCACACTTGATGGAGAGCGGCGCCACAACCGCCTCTTCCTGATCCGGCAGTTAGGCGCAGATCCTGCTTCTATTCGACTCGCAATCGTCAAGGAAGTCGGCTTTCCCGCCACAGTTGGGGCGGGGGCAATGGTTGTACTCTCTGGGGTAGCAATGGTGGGGACGTGGTGGATCCCTGGTCTCCACTTTGCTGTTGTTGGTTCAGACCTCCGAGCCGCACGTTGGCACATTGTGATGGTGGGCATCATATGTATAGCTCTCATCACTCTTACGGGGTTGTACGTATTCCGTGATACCAAGGCTCACACCCTGGGGGCGCGGCCCATACCTCGGTCCAGGCCCGTGCGCCGCTGGCCTGTCATCGTCTCGTTCCTGGTAGTAGCAGCCACAAATCTTGGTTGGTATGAGTTTCACGCCTCAAATGTGGGCCTGGCGATCACCATCATGGTGGTGGGCGCTGCCGCTGCCGTCATACTCTCACCTACCGTGACTGCCCTCGTCATCCGCAGGTGCGGAGGATTCATCGCACGTCAGACGCGCGAGTCTGGAAAGTCAGCGCCACTGCTGATAGCCGCTCGCGAGATCGAGTCACTCTCCCGCCCAGTCATGCGAGCCACGGCTGGCATGTGCATCGTGAGCATCATTGCCCTCGCTGCCTTCGTCTGGCGTAATACCGCCACCGAACCGTTTGTTCAGGGTACTGAGTTCCATCGGTTCAACGCCGGGATCACCGCCCGAACCTCATCCATCCCACCACGCCACCTCGAGACAATACGAGACACCCTGGCTGCCTCCACGGCAACTCTGGTCATCCCCAGCGGGGTGTGGAGCGACGACGGATGGGAGCCGACAGCTCTCCTGGGAACCTGTGCCCAACTCGTGGAAGTGGTGGGCACCTGCGATGGTGGCGTGCCTGAGCAGCCGCCAATACCGCAATTCCTCTTGTGGGCGCCACCTGGCACTCCCGTGGTCACCGATACAGGCCTTGAGACTCTTGAGTTCGTCCAGGACGTGATCTTTGTTTCCCTTCAAGGGCTGCCCCTGGATCGTTACACCATTGGCCGTACAATCACCGACACCCTCGGGTACCCACTCCAAGTGCAATGGCCAGACCAGGCTTGGCTTGTTGGAATGCGAAATCATGCTGATCAATCCCGTTGGATCGGTGCTGGCGGATTACTCGCACTGTCCATCGCTCTTGCCACGGCGATGCTTGGCCTCACCTTCGAAGTCATCAGAGTGGCGAGGCGTGCAGCACCTCTGGGAAACCTCACTGCTCATCACGCGTTCTACCTCCAACTCTCTCTGGGAGTCATCGGTTTGCCGATTGCGATCGCTGGCGCTGTTGGACTGGTGACAGGAGTCGCACTGCAACTGGCATCAACGGGACCTACTGGAGCAGCCGTCATGCCGTGGGCACTGACAGGCCAACTTGGTGGGGCCATCCTGCTCTTCGGTGTGGCGTCCTCGCTGGTCTCGTCAGTGCTCGTGAGGCGCGTGGCGCTTCAGAGAGGGCATCTCTAGCACATACAGAAAGGTCCGGTGGTCTCGTGTGAGACCACCGGACCTTCTTTGAGGTTTCGACACCCGATTGAGGTGAACGCCCGGACGCTTGCGTACCGGGCTGAACCGATTGAGCGGTGTTGACGAGCGACGCGAGGAGTACCGTCGCGCCGTTGGCGCTGGCTCAACCACCCGACGTGAGGTGGTTGCTGGGGATGAGACGCGAGGCGGAGCGAGGGTACGTGTGCGTTAGGCACATCGCCCTCGCGAGAACGCTGCGCATCGCCCCAGCAATCGGCTCAGAAGTTACTTGACCTCTACGGAGGCGCCGGCTTCTTCGAGCTTCGCCTTGGCGGCGTCGGCAACATCCTGGGCCACGGCTTCGAGGACGGCCTTGGGGGCGTTGTCCACGAGTTCCTTGGCTTCCTTCAGGCCGAGGGACGTGAGGGCACGCACCTCCTTGATGACCTGGATCTTCTTGTCACCGGCAGCGGTGAGAACAACGTCAAATTCCGTCTTCTCTTCCACAACCTCAGCCTCGGCGGCGGGGCCAGCGGCTACGGCAACAGCGGCCGGAGCGGCGGCGGTGACATCAAAGGTCTCCTCAAAGACCTTCACAAAATCGGACAGCTCCAGAAGAGTCATGCCCTTGAACTGCTCAATGAGTTCCTCGTTGGTGAGCTTCGCCATGGTGGCGTTCCTTTCAGGTATTGCTTCTTGTCAGAAGCGGGGGTGGGTTGGAAGTTTCTTTGGTTCTGACCTGATGGTTCCAAGCGTTGCACCTCGCGGCGCTGACTCAACCACCCGCAGACATACGGGCGGAGAGGGCTTAACACCATCGTCGTAAAACTTAGGAGCCTTCCTCCTGCTTCTGACGCAGGGCATCGATGACGCGGGCCACTTGTGACGGCTTTGCGGCGAAGGCGTAAGCAGCTTGGCTGATCTTGCCCTTCATCGCGCCGGCCGCCTTGGCCAGCAGTACCTCGCGGGACTCGAGATCCGCGAGTTTGGTGACCTCTGCAGAAGTGAGAACGCGTCCGTCAAGGACACCGCTCTTGATCACAAGTGCAGGGTTCGCCTTGGCAAAGTCACGCAGACCCTTCGCGGCGTCAACCGGGTCACCGGAGACAAACGCGATAGCGGTGGGGCCGGACAGGTCAGCATCAAGGCCTTCCAGTCCAATCTCCTTGGCCGCAATCTTGGTCAGCGTGTTCTTCACCACGGCGTAGCTAACGTTGCCGCCGAGCGCGCGACGCAGCGTTTGAAGCTGCGTCACGGTGAGCCCGCGGTATTCGGTCAGCATGGCTGCATCAGACTCGCGGAGTTTCTCCACCAGCACTTGCGCAGCGGCTGCCTTATCCGGCCTCGCCATGGCATTCCTTCTTCCGTGGTTGGTTACGCAGGTCTGTCCGTACCCTCATGTACGACGAAAGCCCCGGCGCAGGCGCACGGGGCTTGGGGTTCCTGAACGCTCGGGGCGCTGGAATCAAACTCTCGTTACCTGCGCAGGCCTCCGCTGTCATGAGCGGAACTTCGGTGGGGTGCTGCCCTGGGGCGGCGCTCCACAACCGGCGGTCTATGGTGACTCGGTTACTGTAGCGAAGATTCGCGCGCCTGCCAAATCAACGGCGCGTGCGGTGGCGTTGTGGGTGTTTTGCTGGGGTGCGAGGCAGGCAGCACCGCAGGAATCGCCGTTGTGCGTGATTATTGCGGACCGGATGCCGTGGTTTGACGGAAACGACCGCAGGAATCGCCGTTGTGCGTGATTATTGCGGAAAGGACGCCTGTTTCACGCGCCGTGCCTAGACGTGCCTAGGCAAAGCGGACGCGGTAGGAATCACGCAGCGAGGGGCCGGTGGGGCCGCCCAGGCGCCACACGTCCCAGCCGTCAGCCTTCAGTGAGCCGGATACGGCGCGGGCGGCGGTGTCCGGGTGCCGGTAGCGGGCGCCGGTGTCTGTGACAATGACGCCGTCCGGGAACAGCATGGCCGAGTACTTCTTGCCGCGCCGGGGGCGATCCCACACCAACGGGGTGGCCTCGCCGAGATGTTGGGCGAGTTGAACGAGTTCGTCATCCGGTTCGGACTCATCCGCAATGGGGATTGCGATGGACGGCGCCGCAAACGGGTCAATGGTTTCCCAGGCGGACGGGTCATCCGGGTGCTCCCCGGCGGCCTCCACGGCCTCGATGTCCACGGAGTCCGTGATGCTCGCGGGATCGGGCGCGGCGCTGGCTTCTGCGGCGGGTTGGTCCGTGGCGGCTTCGGCTTCCTGTGACTTGCGCAGTTCGCGTATTTCTCGACGAGTCAGGGGGTGGGGGTGTTCCTCGGGGGCTGGGTCCGTTGGTGCTGGGTCCGTGGGTTCGACGAGATTCTGCGTCTCCGCTTCGCTCCGCGCAGAATGACGGGTGGGGGGTTCCTCTTCGCTGGGTGCGGCTTGACCGGAGGTAGGTTGGGGTTCGGATGGGACGATGGGGTTGCCGTCGATGGGGGTGGGGGTGAGTTCGGGTTCCGGTTCAGCGTTGGGGCTGACGGATTCTGCAGGGGTCACAGAATCCGTTGGGGTCACGGGAGTTTCACCGGTGTTACTGGCACGTTCGGCTTCGCGGCGTTGGCGACGCGTGGAAATGCGGACCGGGGCTGCGGGGGCTGCTGGGGCGAGGAACCCGGCGGGGGCCTGAGGCTCGACGGCTGGCACGGGCACGGCGATGGCGCCGGAATGGCGGCCCACGTGGGGTTGGGACTCGGCGGTGGTTTCGGTGTCCGTGGGATCGTCCG
>JAIRQO010000005.1 GCA_031256435.1 Cellulomonadaceae bacterium | reverse complement strand
CCACGCGGCGTCGCTGCATCAGGCTTGCGCCCATTGTGCAATATTCCCCACTGCTGCCTCCCGTAGGAGTCTGGGCCGTGTCTCAGTCCCAGTGTGGCCGGTCGCCCTCTCAGGCCGGCTACCCGTCAAAGCCTTGGTAGGCCATTACCCCACCAACAAGCTGATAGGCCGCGAGCACATCCCCCACCGATAAATCTTTCCAACCCCCACCATGCGACGAGGACAGAATATTCAGTATTAGACCCAGTTTCCCAGGCTTATCCCAAAGAAGGGGGCAGATTACTCACGTGATACTCACCCGTTCGCCACTAATCCAAGTACAAGTACCCTTCATCGTTCGACTTGCATGTGTTAAGCACGCCGCCAGCGTTCGTCCTGAGCCAGAATCAAACTCTCCGCAAAAAACTTTACGAATCAAAAAAGATCCCAGCAATAACAAACAAACCACACAACCCCCACACAAACGCATGAAAGCTGCTACTGGCTCATCCAAAATTACTAAAAGAAAATCATCACACACCCTGTAGAGAGGTGTGAGACGAGGTTATACAAAATGTGACATCGCCTCGACATGAGGTCCTGCCACGATTTGGCATTAACAATCAAATACACTGTTGAGTTCTCAAACAACCACCACGCACAACGAATGAATCGCGGATTGCGAAGCATCGTTGGGGTGAGGCCGTGACCTTTGCGGATCATGTCCGCCGTAAGGCCAACGTCCGAGAACAATACATCTCTTGGGGTCACTGCGCAAGCCCGTTCGGCACAATTTGCATGACTGAGCGGTAAACACGCGACGCCGTTACCCGTGACCTGCGCAAACGTGGGTTACCGTGTGCAGGTGAACAGTGAGCGGTTTACCGCACGACCCGCAACGCAGGAGGAATCCACTGAGATTTCCTGGCTTGCGGCACTCACGTTTCCCCTGGCTTGTCCCGCATCCACGGATCGCATGGCGGCTGTTGAGCATGTAGCTACCCATCTCACGCCGGGCCACTTTGCTCGGTTTGCCAATGATCCGGAATTCGCGCTGCTGGTAGTGGAGTCTGCCGACGGTGAGCTCACCGTCCCAGGGACGCGGCTCCTGGGGTACTCCTTGGTGCATTACGGCTCCTTTATCCATGACGACGAAGCGCGCGCGCTAGCGGACGCCACCCACGTAGAGGGACCCTATGTGGAAGTATCCAAGATCTACGCACACCCGCATGCCGTAGGAACTGGCGCTGCCGCTGTGTTGATGGATGCCACCATCAATGCTGCTCATCAACTCTCCCTCACCCAGGGCGATGAGGAACCTCGTCCCGTGTGGATTGGCACCAACATCGAAAACGTCAGAGCGCAGTCCTTCTACCGTCGCCATGGGTTCACGGTGATTGGACGACGAGTGTTTGATGTGGGCGGCGAAGCCCACAAGGACATCATGATGCTCCTGCGCCGGTGACGGCGATTGCCTTGGCGTATGCATTTGCGCGCGGACACAAGCAATCACGTCAACCTGCCGACTCCGGCGATTGAGATTACCGCTGCAACAGCGCAGCAAACTGGGCTTCGTCGAGAATAGGAACGCCGAGCGCCTCGGCCTTGGCCGCTTTGCTGCCGGCATTAGCACCGATCACCACATAATCAGTTCTCTTGGACACCGAAGCGGCAGCCTTGCCGCCCGCTTGGATGATGGCCTCCTTGGCGCCGTCCCGGGTGTAGTTCTCCAGGGATCCCGTGACCACCACCGTTTTCCCGGCCAACGGACCGTCCACCACCGACGATCCAGAGGCGAGATTTGCCGCCATGGCCTCAGGCCCGGGGTGGCCGGGCGTAGCAAACCGAACCCCTGCTAACCGCCACGCGTCAATGATGTCCCCATGCCAACCTTCGGCAAACCACGCAGCCACTTCCGCAGCAATAGTGGGTCCAACGCCCTCCACTGCGGACAGTTCCTCCACCGAGGCAGCCTGGATCTCGGCCAGTGATCCAAACCAATCGGCGAGTGCCCGCGCGGCCACTGGTCCTACGTGGCGAATGTTCAACGCCACCACCTGCCGCCACAAGTCCTTGGTCTTGGCTCGTTCCAACTCGTCCAAGAGGGTCACGGCCTGTGCGGCGGGAACCCACTCGGGCAACACTTCCCCGTCCTGCAACGCAGCGGCCCGCCCGGCCTTGGTGTACGTGGCCCGCTTGCGGAACGGTGTTCGCCGACGATGCGTTCCGTCATTTTCTTCCACGGGGGCACCCGTCTCCGCATCCCGCACCACCACCTCGATGGGGAGTAACTGCTCGAGCGTGAGGTCAAAGAGTCCGGCCTCGGTGACTAGCGGTGGAACGTCCGGAACGCTCGGTTGGGTCAAGGCCGCCGCCGTGACCGCACCCAGAGCCTCAATGTCCAGGCAGCCTCGGGAGCCGATGTGCTCCACGCGGCCCCGCACCTGGGCTGGGCAACTGCGCGCGTTGGGACACCGCAGGTCCACATCTCCATCTTTCATGGGACGAAGCGCCGTGCCACACTCAGGGCAGTGAGCAGGCATCACCCAATCGGACCTGGGGAAACCATCATCGGCCAGCGCCGCCACCGGGCCAAGAATCTCGGGAATCACGTCACCGGCCTTCCGCAGCACCACCACGTCTCCAATGCGCACCCCTTTGGCACGCACCACGTCCTGATTGTGCAAGGTAGCCTGCCGCACTACGGACCCGGCAACGAGTACCGGTTCCATCACGGCGTACGGCGTTGCTCGGCCTGTCCGTCCCACTCCCACCTCAATGGACAGCAAACGCGTATGTACCTCTTCCGGGGGGTACTTGTAGGCAATGGCCCACTTGGGCGCGCGCGAGGTCACCCCCAATCGCTGCTGATCAGCCAGGGCATCGATTTTCACCACAATGCCGTCAAGGTCATGTTCAATGTCATGGCGGTGCTTCCCGTAGTACTCCACCATGTCCAGACACGCCTCCACACCGCGCACCACCCGGTTATGTGGTGACACCGGGATTCCCCACCCCGCAAACAACTCGTACGCTCGTGATTGCCGATCCAAGTTCTCGTGTTCGCCATGCGCCCAGTGCAGTGCCCCAATCCCGTGTGCGTACATCCGCAAGTGCCGTGACGCCGTCACGGCAGGGTCTTTCTGCCGCAAAGACCCCGCTGCCGTGTTGCGTGGATTGGCATACGGCGCGTGGCCTGCTGCCACCAATTCGGCGTTGAGTCGATCAAAATCAGCATTCGCCATAAACACCTCGCCGCGGATCTCCACCAGCGCAGGATGCGTGGATGGATCACCACCTAGCCGCTCGGGAATACAGGCGATAGTGCGCACATTGGCCGTCACATCCTCACCGGTGCGCCCGTCCCCGCGCGTGGCCCCCCGCTTCAGGACACCGTTCTCATACAGCAAGGCCACGGCCAAGCCGTCAATCTTCACCTCGGAAAGGAAACCCGTTTCCGCGTCCTCCTCCACCAGTTCACGCTCCACCTTGGACGCCCACGCACGCAATTCGTCGAGCGAAAACACGTTGTCCAGGGAGAGCATCCGTTCCACATGATCGGCCGGAGCAAACCCGGTACCGGCAGAGCCGCCTATGCGTTGGGTGGGGGAATCAGCCACCGCCAACCCAGGCCAGGCAGCCTCCAACGCCTCCAGTTCCCGCATCCGCGCGTCATACTCGGCATCGGACACCATAGGAGCATCGCGCTGGTAATACGCGCGCTGATCTTCCTCGACGAGCGCACGCAACTCGGTCCATCGTCGAGCAGCAGCCTCCTGGGTTGTCAACGCAGCAGTGAGCCTGATATCAGTCAGAACAGGATTCGCGTTCATGCCCGTATTAAACCTGATGATTGTGGCACCCGTGTGTCACTAGGCGCACCGCTTCGCCTGATGCCTTTTCACAGAGGCACATGGCACCTGCTCCCCAGGGTGGCTTTGTCTGACAGGCGATCAAAACAGCAGTGACGCAGTGAATCGCTGGAATGGAACCGCAGCCCTCGGCAATATCTGTGGCGGATTCTAAACGTTTAGATTGCGACAAATCAAGACCAATGCATCAACGGTTGCGGCACATCTGTCATTTCGTTAAAGTCGAATTTGTTCCCGACGACGTCGTTGAGTGACGAGTGAGCGGAGCGCCCATACCCCCCTAGTCAAGGAGCCCATCATGATCGGTCGCACCGCGCGCCGGGCTGTCTTCGGAATAGCCGCATTTGCACTCGTACTATCAACAGCATCTGGATGTGGTCGAGATGCCGCAACCGAGGAGGCTCCCGTCCAGGCCGGGACAGTTGCCACCGAGGCCACAGGTGAACTTGAGGTCTGGGCCATGGGCGCTGAAGGGGACATGCTGGATGCGTTCCTCGATTCATATCGGGAAAAGAACCCCAACGTCACGGTCAAGGTAGTCTCCGTTCCATGGACCGCCGCTGCTGACCGCTTCCAAACGGCAATCGCCGGGAACACCACCCCAGACGTTGCCATGATGGGCACCACCTGGATGTCCATGTATGGCCACGCATTTGCACCGGTTCCAGATGCCATTGATACGTCCGACTTCTTTGAAGGAGCAGTAGCCACCACAAAGATCAATGACCAAGCAGTGGGCGTCCCGTGGTACGTGGATACCCGTGTGATGTATTACCGCTCAGACATTGCCGATCAAGCAGGATGGACAGAACCACCAACCACCTGGGATGACTTCACCACATTCCTGACCGATATCAAAGACAAGACGGACGTTGACTATCCTATCCGTATGCTGGCTTCGGGCCAGGACGCCTTCCAAAACTCTCTGTGGGCAGCATGGTCAGCGGGCGCACAACTCACCGATGAAGGTGAAACCGCGTGGACGATTGACTCTCCCGAGATGGTGAAGGCACTCGAGTTCTACACAGGCATCTTCACCAACGGCCTCGCCGACACCGCAGCCGACGCAACCCCGGGAGCAACGGAATCTGAGTTCACCGAGGGACGGATTGCAGCCTTTATTGAAGGCCCGTGGATGCGCGGGGTTTTGACTGGTCTGGCGGGCGATGACTTTGCGAACCAATTCTCCACTGCGCCGCTTCCTGCACCAGAGGGTGGAACGTCAACGTCATTCGCAGGTGGCTCCAACCTCGTTGTCTTCGAGAACTCAGACAACATCGACTCCGCATGGAACCTGGTTCAGTGGATGACGTCACCGGAAACCCAGGTGGAGTTCTTCAAAGCAACCGGCAACCTTCCGCCGGCGCAATCTGCATGGGGAAACGAGGCTCTGCAGGGCGACGCCAAACTCGAAGCCTTCTCCACACAACTTGAACACACCATGTCCCCACCAGTGGCAACCACCTGGATGGAAGTTGCAGCCAAAGGTGACCAGATCATGGAACAGATGATCGTGGCCAACAAGCCTGTAGCCGAAGGTGTCACCGAACTGCAGACATACGCTGCTAACAAGGGTATGGGCGAGTAGCGATGTCTTCCACCACTGCTACAGGTGTGGCCGGGGTAACGAACCCCGGCCACCGGGCCCCATCTGGTGGGAAGGACACGATTGCTGGGGCAAAGCGACGCCAAGCCCTCATTGCGTGGGGGTTCGCTGCTCCCTTCGTGATCATCTTCGCGTTCTTCATGTTGATTCCCCTGGTGTCATCGTTCGCGATGTCATTCACAGACTTCAATGCCCGTGATGTTCAGACTCCGCTCGCCGTGGGATTCATTGGCCTCGACAATTACATCGAGCTTTTCAAAGATCCCAATTTCCTTCAATCGCTCGCTGTCACAGGGATATTCGTCATCATCGGGATCCCGTTAACCATGACCATCGCGTTCTTCCTGGCCGTTGCGCTCAACAACGGGATTTCAAGGTTCCGAGCCGTGTTCCGCGTGGGGTTCTACGCACCCGTAGTGACGTCCATTGTGGC
This sequence comes from Cellulomonadaceae bacterium, assembly GCA_031256435.1. Taxonomy (GTDB): domain Bacteria; phylum Actinomycetota; class Actinomycetes; order Actinomycetales; family Cellulomonadaceae; genus Xylanimonas. The sequence continues at coordinate 17,396 of JAIRQO010000005.1, read as the reverse complement.
AGTGTCCGTTGTGTGGAGATATATCCTCAACAATGACGGCCTGATGAACATGGTACTTGGCTGGTTCGGGATCGAAGGACCCAATTGGCTCAATGACACTACCTGGGCACTTCCCTCACTGATTCTTATGGCCGTGTGGCGCAATGTTGGTACCCAGATGGTGATCTTCCTTGCGGGCCTCCAAGCAGTGCCTCCCGAGGTTCAAGAAGCGGCGATGATGGATGGGGCCACCGCAGCCCGCAGAATGTGGTCTATCACCCTTCCTCTTCTTCGGCCCACAATCCTGCTCAACATTGTCATGATCTCCGTAGGGTACCTTCAGTTCTTCGAAGAGGCGTTCGTGATGACCCAAGGTGGCCCTCTTGGATCCACTACCTCGGTGGCGTACTTCACGTTCGGTAAGTTCCGATTCGGGGAATACGGGATGGCATCAGCCTCGTCCTATGTACTTTTCATCATCATCGCGATTCTTGCGTTCGTGCAGTTCCGCTTCTTGCAGCCAAAGGACTGATGCTACATGGCTTTCGACACTGCAACTGAACTATCTACCGTCGGCAAAGCGCGCCGACGCTTCCCCACAGGGCACGTCATCACGTACACCGTCCTGGTTCTCGGGTTGATTGCATGGATCTTTCCATTCATCTGGATGGTCCTGGGATCCGTCAAAACACAGCAAGAAATGCTGCAACGGCCTCCCACGTTCCTCCCAGAGAATCCAACTCTCGACTACTACGTCTCGTGGTTCCAGGAGCACAGTTTCCTAACGTTCTTTGGTAACTCTGTCATCGTGGCGTTGTTTACCGTGTTAGGCAATCTCATTTTCTGCTCCATGGTGGGCTATGCACTAGCCAAGATGGAATTCCCGGGAAAGAAAATCCTCTTCGGACTCGTGATGGCAATGCTCATGGTTCCCGGAGTAGTGACCTTTGTTCCTCTCTTTGTCATGGTTTCCAAGATGGGACTCAACAACACATATCCCGGACTCATCTTGCCCTTTGTCACGAGCCCTATTGGGGTCTTCCTGATGCGGCAGTTTATGTCTGGTATCCCAGAGGAACTCATGGAAGCCGCTCGGATCGACGGCGCCGGCGAACTCCGCATTTTTGCTCGCATTGTGCTCCCACTGTGTGGTCCACCGTTGGCAACCCTAGGAATTCTCACATTCCTGGGTTCATGGAACAACTTCCTGTGGCCCTTAGTAGCCGCACAGGATCAGTCAATGTACACGTTGCCTGTTGCGCTCTCCCTTTACTCCATTGGGCAAGAAGGTACGCAATACGGCCTCCTCCTTGCGGGCGCTGTACTCATCATCACCCCGATTCTGCTGCTCTTCGTGTTCTTGCAGCGATACTTCATTCAGGGTGTGGCCACCTCTGGCCTCAAGTAATTCCGACCGTCACCCCTCACCCATCATCCATCACCCAAGAATTGGGGCGTTTCTCTCATGTGTTCTGATCGGGACCGCAATGCCGCCACCCCACTCACCATCTCGACTCCCGTGGGAATCGAGTTCGAGTTCAACCCGGCTGGCGACGTACGTTGTATCAACGCACCGGGAGAGATGCTGATCAACCAGTATCAGCCCAGTGAACACGATGCGGCGATTGGTGGATTGTTTCTCCGACGCACGACGCCGCAAGGCACAGAATCGGTGGCATTATTGGGGAGTCGCTCTCCGGCATCGTTCGTCTGTTCACCGGACGAAGTCCGTTGGGAAGGATCAGGTCTTGGAGCGGAATGGACGGTAACACTCCTGCTTGACTCCGAACAGTTAGCTTGGGTGTGGCGGGTGGACATCGCTTCTGCAGATGTAGAGAGCGCCGCCGCAACCTGGGATATTGCGGCCGTACAAGATCTGGGCGTTGCGCCACGGCAAATGGCGCAGAGTTCGGAATCGTACGTGTCACAATATGTGGCGCACAGGGTTGACAACACTGAGGATCTCGGTGTTGTAGTGCTGTCACGGCAAACAATGGCATGCGCCCCAGTTCTTCCACTGGTGGCGTTTGCCATTGCCGAAGGTGCAGTAGCAGCAGGAACGGACGGTTTTGACCTCGCCGGACGTCCCGCAAGAGCCGGGCACACTCCCATGTTCCTCACCGGGAAGCCGTGGCCCAACCGCGTGCGTCAACACGAGATAGCGATGGCGGGCTTGCTGTCATCGCCATTCTCGCTCGATGCACCTGCCACACTACATATCGTCGGGCAGTTCTGGCCCGATTTCCGTGGTCCCATGGTGAATGCGATCCCTGAGCTCGTAGGGACAGTAGAACGCCTCCGTACCCGCACGCCTGAGAATGCTGTTGGCAGATCCGCATCCTCAGATGAGCGCTCGCTTCTCGCCACGGCTCCGATGATCGGCGGCGACAGCCTCTCTGAGGCCGCGTTCTTCGGCCTGGCAGAATCGCAGCAGTTCCTGGAACGAGGGGACGATGGGACAGCACTGTCCTACTTCACAGCGGACGGCACCCACGTGGTGCGCGGAGAAAAGGACCTCCTTCTTGACCGTCCCCACGGACACGTGCTCCTTGCAGGAGACGCGCTGGACGTCTCTCGCCCCACCCTATCCACTACGGTGTTCGCTCACGGCATTGTGTCTTCTCACACAGTTCTGGGTAACACCACCTTTGACCGCCTAGTGAGTGTCCACCGCAACCACCTCAACCTCTTGCGATCCAACGGGGTTCGTGTGTTACTCAAGCGCAATGATGCGTGGCAGTTACTAGGCCAGCCCTCCGCTTTCATCTTGGACGTTGGGCAGGCACAGTGGCTCTACCGTTGGGGCGACGAATCCGTCATCATCCGAACCACGGCCTGTGCCACTCGAAATGCCATCGTCACGGAAGTTTCGGCATCATCTCCAATAGATATGCTCATCACCACGGACCTGGAGATGGACGTTGCGCAGTGGCAAACTTCTGATGCCACCGACCAGTCCATCACACTACGGGCTGCGGATGGCACCACCGTTGCGGATCACCATGCTGGCCTTTCCTATACGCTCGCCCTTTCCGAAAAGGCCCGATTTGCTGGAGACGCCCCGTTGTTCGCCGATGGCGAGGACCGCGGAACGTCAGTCCTCACAACGATGGCCACCGCTGCTCAGATGGTGCGCATCGTGGTAGCGGCAGATATGGATGGAGGTAGTCAATCCCGCATGGTGGCTGAGGATCTTGCCTCACATGGCGTAGATGCCGAAGCTGAAGTAGCCGCTCAACGCACAACAATCACGCAGTACACCCGTGGACTCCAGATTGACCCTCAATCACGCTTCGCCGAACTTGAGATCGTGTTGACGTGGTGGGCTCATGACGCGCGTGTGCACTTCTTGGTACCGCATGGACTGGAACAGTACTCCGGAGCCGCGTGGGGTGTCCGCGATGTGTGCCAGGGGCCGTTCGAATTACTCATGGCAACCGGCAGGTTTAGCACGGCACGCGATATCATCCTGCGCGTTCTGGCTCGCGAAACGCGGGAAGGAACATTCCCTCAGTGGTTCATGTTCGACGATTATGCCGAGGGTATGCAAGCACACTCCCACGGTGACATTCCCGTATGGCCGCTGTTTGCTTTGGGACAGTACCTACGAGCCACCGGCGATCTGTCCATTTTAGACGACGTAGTGGATTACCGAGGTGGCGGCGAAGGCTCCGTTGCTGAACACATTGCCGCCTTGGTGAACTATCAGGCCACCCATGTGGTCCCAGGAACAGCTCTCCCGGCCTATGGAGAGGGCGACTGGGATGACACCTTGCAGCCGGCACGCCGGGAGATGCGTGACTTCATGGCGTCGTCGTGGACCTCGGCGTTGCTCTACCAGGCCTACACCCTTGCAGCGCAACAACTGGCTCACGTGGACAGCGCGGAGATCACCGCCTTAGTGCGAACCCTGACGAACCTGGCACAGGAACTCCGCGCCTCAATCCGCAATGTCACAATTCTCGATGGCATTACTGCCGGATTCGTGACGGTGGAGAAGGGCGATGTCACTCCCGTCATTCATCCACGCGATGTGTCTACGGGATTGACCTACCGGCTTATCCCCATGACCCGGATGATGATCGCAGGTGTATTTGAGCTCGACGAGGCGCACCGGCACGAAGCACTCATTCGGAAAGAATTGCATTTCCCCGATGGTGTTCGTCTGACCAACAAGCCGGCGCGGTTTGCAGATGGTGAAATCGAAAGTTTCCTCCGGGCAGAGCAAGCGGCCTTCTTTGGGCGCGAAGTTGGCCTGATGTACGTTCACGCCCACGTCCGGTGGGTGGAAGCGCTTGCCTCTCTTGGCCGCGGCGCTGTGGGCGAGGAAATCCTGCGCATCTCCCCCATCGGGATGGGGGAGCGAGTTCCCAGTGCGCTGCCGCGTCAACGAACCTGCTACACGTCCTCCTCAGACGGGACATTCCCAGAGAGGTACACCGCAGCTCGAGACTTTAACCTTCTTCGCACCGGTGATGTCACTACCGCCGATGGCTGGCGTGTGTACTCCTCAGGTCCAGGGATTTTCATTCGCCAAGTCCTCCATGGACTCTTCGGCCTCGACGAACGGATAGATAGCATCGTTGTTGCGCCCAACCTCACCCTGGAGGATGATGGACTAGCCATCACCCTCATCGTGGCAGGGAAGACGCGCACCGTGCGGTACCGAGTGGATGCGGATGCAACGGACGTCACCGTCTCAACCAATGGCGCTGTCCTCAAGACAACCCCCGTGACCTATCCGCTTCGTCCTCACGGTGCCGAAGTGAGCTTCGCTGACATCGGTGATGCTCAGGAAATCCTCATTGTGACACCACCGGGAACGAGTTTGTAGTCACCACCACCGAGAGGGAAATCTCATGACCACTGAACAATCTCAACTCGTATGGCGCGATCTCAACGGCAACGGAATCATGGATCCCTATGAGAATCCAAGCCTCACTCCCCAGGAAAGGGTTGACGATCTAGTGTCGCGCCTTTCCGTGGAGGAAAAGGTGGGCCTCATGTTCCAAACAGTCATCGAGACGGGGCCACAGGGTACATTGCTTGAGGAGCCAGGCGCCATTAGCAAATCGCCCACATCCACAGTGGTTCTCGGCAAGTTCATGAACCACTTTAATGTGCACCAATTGGGGACTCCGCGAGAAACGGCTCAGTGGAACAACGCTCTCCAGCGTCTCGCGGAGCAGACGCCCCACGGCATCCCGGTCACGGTGAGCACAGATCCTCGTCACTCCTTCGTCGAAAACTCCGGCACGTCGTTTACTGCCGGATTCTTCTCGCAGTGGCCGGAGCCCTTGGGCTTGGGAGCACTTGGCGATGAGGATATCGAGCGATTCGCGAACATCGCTCGCCAAGAGTACGTTGCCGTGGGGATCCGTGCAGCCCTGCACCCGCAGGTCGACTTATGTACGGAGCCTCGGTGGGGCCGCCAAATGCACTCATTCTCGGAGGACCCTGAGCGGACTTCCCGAGCGGTGGTGGCCTACCTCAAAGGTTTCCAGGGCGAAACCCTCGGGCCAAATTCCGTGGCCTGCGTGACCAAACACTTCCCAGGCGGTGGCCCGCAAAAGGATGGCGAGGACGCACACTTCCCCTATGGGCGTGAACAGGTGTACCCCGGGGGTCAATTTGACACGCACTTGGAACCGTTCAAGGCGGCCATTGCACACGGAACTGCCGGGGTAATGCCGTACTACGGCATGCCCGTAGGCGTGGAGCGTCACGGCGAGGCCATCGAGGAAGTTGGCTTTGGGTACAACGCCCAAGTGATCACGGGCATCCTGCGTGAAGAACTCGGGTATAACGGCATTGTGGTGTCCGATTGGGAACTGGTCAATGACAACCATGTGGGAGATCAAGTGCTCCCAGCACGTGCATGGGGAGTGGAATCCCTCACCGCTCCAGAACGAATGATGAAGATTCTCCAGGCAGGTGGCGATCAATTTGGAGGCGAGGAGTGCACGGAAATACTCCTACAACTCGTGCGCTCCGGGAAGATTTCACAGGATCGACTCAATGAGTCGGTGCGGCGAATTCTCCTCGTGAAATTCCAGCTTGGACTCTTTGATAATCCCTTCGTCGATGAAGATGCTGCCGAGACCATTGTGGGACAATCGTCATTCATTGAAGCCGGGTACCGCGCCCAGGCGGAGTGCACCACCGTTCTGGCGAACAAACAGAACACACTCCCGCTCGCTCACGTGGGAAAGGTATACGTGGAGGGGATCGACCCGGAGATTGCCTCGAGGCTGGGAACCGTTGTCACGGACCCTGCCGAGGCTGACCTCGCCATTGTGCGACTCTCCACCCCCTTCGACCAGCGCAACGATCTGTTCCTTGAAGCGATGTTCCACCAGGGTTCCCTTGACTTCCCCCCTGGCTTGGTAATTCGGTTACAGCGTATAGCAGCGGTTGTTCCATTGGTCATCGATGTCATGCTCGAGCGGCCGGCAATCCTCACGCCGCTACTGCCCTTTGCTAGCGCGATTACTGCAAGCTTCGGATCAAGTTCACAGGCATGGGTTGATGCCGTGACCGGAACCATCACGGCTCGCGGGCGCTTGCCGTTTGATATTCCACGATCCATGGACGCGGTCCGGTCTTCCCGATCCGATGTCCCCCATGACACCGAGGATCCGCTGTTCCACATGGGTGATGGCTTGAAGATGTAGTCTCGCAAACGCCATTCACCATGAGCCACGAGCGCGCTCCTGTGATGCCAGGCAATCGCGATTTAGAAATCTAAGCGCTTAGTATTTGGCGATCAAAGCGCATAGATGTCGCTGCGGAATGTCTCACTAATCCACCAAGGTCACTTGCCATGCTTCACTCACCTGCCCTGTGGCACGATCGCAATCGCAACGGTGTTTGCGACCCATTTGAGAATTCGCTCCTGCCTACTCGCGAGCGGGTTGACGATCTATGCCAGCGGCTATCGCTGTCAGAAAAACTCGGACTGATGACTCAAGCGCATATCGCCATGGGGCTCGGTGGAACGATTCTTGAGTCACCCATGGGCGAGACCGCTGAGTCCACAAGTCATCTACTCCTGAGCAGGAGAGTCAATCATCTGGCTGTGCATGCGGGAAGTTCACCGCGATTGCTGGCCCACTGGATTTCTGCAATCCAACACATGGCACGGCGTACTCCACACGGGATTCCTCTATCACTCACCATCGATGCTCGCACCATCGATTCGGACGGTCCCCCAGAACCTCACCGTTCGCCTTTGACGGACTTAGGATTTCCGCAGGTTGCAGCCCTCGTCGTAGCTGGACATGCGCACGATTCCACAGCAGGTACTCTCGACGACATCATTCGCCTTGAGCAGCAAAGCGCAGGAGTGAACGTGGTCAATGTGCCACGTCCAAGACGGGGAGATCACTCGAACTCTGCCATGCGCGTACGCGGTATCGTCCACGCACTCGCAGATGGTGCCGATCAGTTCATGGGCTCTGACACCCTCTATGCACTCGAGGAAGCCCTGACTTCTGGTCACGTGAGTGAGAGCAGAATCGACGAATCGGTGCGGAGAATTCTTTGCGTAAAATTCGCTCTCGGTCTATTCGACCAACAGGTCAGCACAGACGAGCACCCTCTCTAGGCTCCGGGGCACCCGCAACTTCTCCCAATTACCATACGCACAGGAAACATACGCACCTTTGTAGGAACGGGATCTGTTGTCACAGGCAGCGTAAGAAGATGAGCCGCTAGTTTACCCATTGCCTCCATTGGTTGTCGGACCGTGGTCAATGTGGGGTTTGTCAATCTCCCCGCTAATATCCCATCAAACCCAGTGACTGCGACTTCCCTAGGCACGTTGATGTCAAAGCGGCGCAGGAGAGCGAGAACAGCAATCGCAGCCTGGTCGCTTGCGCACACGAGCGCCTGGGGAAGATTCCCGGACTCCACAACGTTCGCCAGAGCACTAAGACTTGGATTGCCCGTGATGTCATAAGGATCCATGGGGTTATTGGGCGGGGTAATCCCATAGGCGTGCAAAGCCTCCTTGAATCCAAGAAACCTCTCAGTGGAGTCGAAGGTTGCCAGCGAGCCGACGAAGGCGAGGTCGCGATAGTGATGGTCTCCCACAAGGTGATCAACAATATCCCATGCTCCTCCCCGATTATCGGCGCGAATGTGCTGAATTCCTGGTAGCGCTGTGTCCATGGAAAATGCCACAAGGGGGATTCGCCGTGCTACTTGTTCGAGCATGTCATCAAGGCGCTCACCAGGGAAAAGGGCCAGCCCGTCGACACGACCGGCGATATCGATGACGGACGAACTTGGCTGCGACTCGCTACCGAGAAGCACTGCTTTTCCTCGCCGACGGCACTCAAGTACAAAACCGTTCTGAATTTCATCGACATACAGGGGATAGAGTTCTGGATTAGCGTCGATCATGGAGCGATCGTCTTCGTCTTCAACCTCGACATCACTCTCGGGCGGCGCTAGGAGCAGATCAAAGGAATACATTCCCAAGGTGCCCGTTGACCCCTGCGCCAACTCTCGCGCAGATCCCGATGGCACAAAACCTAGGTCCCTTGCGGCCAGGAGCACGGCCTCCCTGGTGGTTTCGCGAACACGCGTAGGCTGGCGAAAAGCGAAAGAAACTGTAGCAATCGAGACGCCTGCTCGGCGCGCGACGTCATACACCGTGGGACGCCGCCCCTCTGACGGGACACTCTGCTGACGCCCGTTTCCTGACGCATCCTCACCCCTCGCCACCCGGCCTCCCTGAAACCTCAATGTAGTGATCTGCACACCCTGCTTGGTGGAGATGTCTATCAAGGAAGATCATAGCCTGTAAAACGCTTAGGCTTTGCAGCAATTGACCGGTATGCCCGCGTCAGGGTACGGCGATAACAGAGACCACCACTTCCAAGACGGCGGCCCGGTCCATGGACAATCGGTGCGCTTTGACTAGGGAGGTCCTCACCCGCCAGGGCTTCGTCCAGCGCGGCCTACATGGCCCCATCATGCCCGAGGGTAAGGAGATGAAACCCCCTCCGGGCGCCCGTTCTCACCCGCCGATGGACTGAATGGTCACCTCATTTGGCGCAATAAGGCGGCGACTGAGCACCATCACGTGGCAAACTGGGTGGCGTATAACTGCGCGTAGAGGCCGCCGGTGGCCAGCAGTTCCTCGTGCGTTCCGCATTGCACCACGCGTCCCGCCTCCAGTACCACAATCAGCGCGGCGGCCCGCACGGTGGACAAGCGGTGTGCAATGACCAGCGAGGTGCGCCCCACCAGTGCCTCGTCCAGCGCCGCCTGCACGGCCGCTTCACTGTCCGAATCCAGGTGCGCCGTGGCTTCGTCGAGCACTACCACATCCGGGGCCTTCAACAACAACCGCGCAATGGCAATCCGCTGACGCTCCCCGCCGCTCATCCGGTATCCGCGATCCCCCACCACGGTGTCCAACTGCTCGGGCAACCCGGCCACTAGCGCATCAATATGCGCGGCACGCAGGGCCTCCCACATCTCCGCCTCCGTGGCCTCGGGCCGAGCAAACCGCAGGTTATCCGCGATGGAATCATGGAAAAGGTGCGCTTCCTGGGACACCACCCCCACCGTCCCGCGTAAGGAATCCAAGGTCACATCACGCAAGTCCAGACCCGCAATTTTCACCGCGCCGCCGGTGGGGTCATACATGCGGCTGAGCAGCGCCGAGGTGGTGGTTTTCCCGGCTCCAGACGGTCCCACCAGGGCAACCATCGCTCCTGCGGGCACCGAGAATGACACGTCCGTCAGGGTGTCAGCCGTGGGATCGGACCGCAGGGTGGCCACGGATTCCAAGGACGCCAGTGACACCTCATCCGCCCGCGGATACCGGAAGGTCACGTGATCAAACGCCACCGTGGCGCCCTCACGAGCCACGGCATCCCGCAGGGAGACGGCGCCCGGACGTTCCGCCACCGCGGGCTCAATGTCCAACACTTCCAGCACCCGCTCAAAACTCACCAGAGCCGTCATTACGTCAACCTGGACGTTGCTCATGGCGGTCAGCGGACCGTAGAGCCGCCCCAGGAAGGTGGTCAGCGCAATCACCACGCCTACCGTGAGTTCGCCTTCAATGGCTTGAAGTCCTCCCAATCCGTACACCAGAGCTACCGCAACGCTCGCCAGCATCCCCAGGCCCACCCGGAACCAGGTGGCAAGCAAGGCGCGCTTCACCCCCAGGTCCGCGAGCGCCTTTGCCGTGGCGCGGAACCGCGCGCTCTCACGCTGCGGGTCACCAAAGATCTTCACCAGGTGGGCACCAGCAACGTTGAAGCGTTCGTTCATCAGGCTCGACGATTCAGCATTCAAGTCCATGGTTTCGCGTGAGAGTACGGCGAGCCGCTGCCCAAACCACCGGGCCGGAAGCACAAAGGCCGGAAGCAACACCAAGGACAGCAGGGTCAGCCTCCAGGACATGGCCAGCATGGCCGCTAGGGTGAACACAATGGTCAAGCCGTTGGACACCACGGTTTGCAAGGTGGAGGTGAACGCTTGTTGCGCACCCAGGACATCGCCATTAAGGCGCTGCACCAGAGCGCCCGTCCGCGTTCTGGAGAAGAACGCCAGAGGCATTTTCTGGACGTGATCAAACACGGCAGTGCGAAGGTCCAGGATGAGGCTCTCCCCCACCGTGGAACTGAGCCACCGTTCCGCTACAGTCAACAGTGCTTGGAACACGGCCAACGCTGCGGCCAAGGCGGCAAAGGTGATGACCACGCGGCGGTTACTGTCCGAAATGCCGGAGTCAATGAGGTGACGGAAGATCAGCGGGGTGGCCGCCCCGGCGGCAGCATCCATCACCAGGAGGGCCAAGAAACACGCCAACCGTGTTCGGTACGGCTGGGCAAACCCCAACACGCGGCGCACCGTGCTGCGGGACAGGTGATGGGCCTTGACAGATTCGTCGCGCGTGAAGGAACGAATGGCACGCCCCGCCCCCACCCCAACGCCGGAACCCATACTCATGAGTCCCAGTGTGGCAGATGGCGAGGAGACGGCGTACCTAGGCACCGGGAGAACGCCGCACACAAATGGGAATCATATGGTAACGTGTCACCATGAAGGCAGCGATTGATGCAGGGGGGAGAATCCTCATCCCCAAGCAAATTCGCGACGAGTTAGGGCTGGCCCCCAAAGCGCGCGTAGACATATCCGTCTATGGAGAGGGAATCCAGATTGTTCCCCAGGGAAGAACGGCAACCTTGAAGCGCAACGCATCAGGGCGGTTTGTAGCAGCGGGAACGGAAGTCATTACCGATGACCTCATGTATGGCCTCATTGATGCAGGTAGGCGATGAACGATCCTTTCCTGTGGGCTGTTGACACCTCAGTGGCTATTCCGTATGTCATGGCGAACCACCCCGCTCACCAGGCAGTGGACCGTGCTGTGGCTGGCCGCGTACTGCACCTGAGCGGGCATGCCCACGTAGAAACCTATGCCGTTCTCACTCGCCTCCCCGGTACCTCACGCCTCACCCCGCTGGACGCCTGCCGCCTCATCGATGCGAATTTCCGATCCACCTTGGTGGCACCATTGAGTATTCAGGCCTCCGCGCCTTCAACACTGGCTCATGCAGGCATCGCTGGAGGGGCAACCTATGACGGGCTCGTAGCACTTGCCTCCAAAGCCCACGGGGCCATTCTTCTGACCCGTGATGCTCGCGCTCTCACCACCTACCAACGCATCGGTGTGGAGGTTGAGGTACTGTCCGCTACTGATGTGACGTAAGCCGTGACGTGCCCGTTGTTGACGGGACCAGCGCGCGGGGACGGGAGCAGCGCGGAGGGACGGGACTAACCGGCGTCACGGAACTGGGTTTCCAGTTCCTCCAGGGACAGGCCGCGAGTCTCGGGGAGCATCTTCCACAGGAAGATAAACGCTGACGCGGCCAGCACGGCAAACACCAGGAACGAGCCGTTGATCCCCACGGTGGCAATCAAGGATGGGAAGGCAAACGCGATCAGGGCGTTCATGATCCACTGCCCAAACACGGCAATCCCTATGGCTACCCCGCGCACCCGCTGCGGGAAGAGTTCACTCAGGGCCACCCACACGGGCATGTTCAGGCAGGTCTGCTGCACGCCCACAAACATCACCACAAAGATCAGCACCAGCACGGCCTGCTCGGTTCCGGGGTTGACCACGGTGGCCACCAGCACAATCAGCAAGTGCAGCACAGTGGCTCCGGCAAAGCCGATCAGGATCAGGCGCTTGCGCCCTACGCGGTCAATGATCACCAGGCAGAGCAGTGTTCCGGCCACGGCAATGACCCCGTTAGCCACGTTGGCCACCAGCGCAGTGTCCCGCGCAAACCCTGCCGTTTTCAGCAGTTCGGTGCCGTAATACATGACCGAGTTGATGCCCGTGACCTGCTGCGCCACGGCGAGCCCCACTCCGGCAATGAAGAGCTTGCGGATCCACGGCACCCAGAGATCGCCCGTGTGTGCGCGTCCAAGCCCGCGGTGTTCGGCTACGTTGGCCTGAATCTCGGCCAACTCTGCCTGGGCGCGGTCTGCGGGGCGCACGCGCGCCAACACGGAGAGTGCTTCGTTGTCTCGATCCTGGGACACCAACCAGCGCGGCGATTCTGGCATCCGCAACATGCCGATGAATAAGGCCGCGGCGGGAACCATGGCTACCGCGAGCATAAACCGCCACACGGACCCGTGCTGACTCCACACGGTTCCAATGAACGCATTGATTCCAAAGGCCAGGAACTGCCCGACGACGATGGCGAGTTCGTTCCTCCCGGAGAGCCGGCCACGCCGTTCTGCAGGCGCGAGTTCTGCCAGGTAGACGGGGACCGTCACGGAGGCGCCGCCCACCGCGAGGCCGAGGATGAAACGGCTGACGAGCATCACGCCGAGGTTGGGAGCCAGAACGGTGCCGAGTGCGCCGATGAAGAACACCACGGCAAGGCGCACCAGGGAGTATCGCCGTCCGCGCGAGTCCGCAATCTTCCCTCCCACCAGCGCGCCAATGGCGGCGCCGATGAGCAGAACGGACGTGACCAAGCCTTCGGTGACGGAGGTGAGGCCCAAGTCCACGGACATGGGGCCGAGCGCGCCGTTGATGACACCTGTGTCATAGCCGAAGAGGAGACCACCGAGTGTGGCGATGAAAACCAGGCGGCTGAGCGCGCTGACGTGCGGGCCGTGCGTGAGTGGCGGCAGGGGAGTTTTGTCCTGCTGCAGGTCAGCCGCTGGGCGCGCGGATTCGTCAGTCACCCCTCCATCTTCACGCACCCGCGCGCTTTGCGCTTTCTCTCCGCATAAAACCGCCGCCGTGGAATGGAGTGGGACGTATCGGTCCGGTGCTGTGGGAGTGCTGTTGGCCTCCTCACACACAACCGCCGCCGGGCCCAGGGGTGATGGGGATCCCCGGGCCGCAGCGGCGGCGGTATTGATGTCCGGGGGTTTCGACCGCCGCACCTGACGGTGCTGGCTCAACCACCGAAATAGGTATCTACTTGTCAGCCTTCTTGGCAGGGTTCATGTCAAAGTAGTCCGCACCCTTGAGGCGAGCCGCAGCAACTTCATCCTGCGTCAAGCCGTAGTAGGCGGCCACCATGATGTCCTTCATGTCCTGCAACATGGGCAGACGCGGGTTGGCCGGTGCGCACTGGTCCTCGTAGGCGCGCATGGCCAGGTTGTCCAGGTTGCCAATGTAATCCTGCTCGGACACACCCTGATCGGCGAAGCACGCCTCCACGCCCACGGACGTTGCCAAGTCACGGCATGCGTTGGCGTAGGCGTTGATGGCCTCTTCCGGCGTGGAGGCCGGAAGACCCAGGTGCTGGGCAATGATCTGGAACCGCTCCGGGGCCTCGTACTTGGAGGCCTTAGGCCAGCCGGTGACCTTGGAGGGCACCAAGCCGTTGTAGCGGATGGCGTACGGCAGGAACATGGAGTTGGTCCGGCCGTGGATGAGGTGGTATTGCGCGCCCACGGTGTGGCTCATAGCGTGAACCATGCCGAGGAAGGCGTTGGAGAAGGCCATACCCGCAATGGTGGCGGCGTTGTGCATCTTCTCGCGTGCCTTGAAGCCGGTGACTCCGGTTCCTTCCAGGCAGGAGTCCTTCAAGTTCTCAAACACCAACTTGATGGCGTGCAAGCACAGACCGTCCGTGAAGTCATTGGCGTACACGGACACAAACGCCTCGGTGGCGTGGGTCAGGGCGTCCAAACCAGAGTCACAGGCCAACTTGGCGGGCATGGTCTCGGTGAGAACCGGATCCACAATCGCCACGGTGGGGGTCAGTGCGTAGTCCGCCAGTGGGTACTTGAACCCGGTGGTGGGGTCAGAGATGACCGCGAACGGCGAGACTTCCGAGCCCGTCCCAGACGAGGTGGGGATACACACCAACTTGGCCTTCTGGCCAAGTTGCGGGTACTGGAAGGCGCGCTTGCGTACATCAAAGAACTTTTCACGCAGGTCACCAAACTCCAACTCCGGGTGCTCGTACTTCAGCCACATCACCTTGGCGGCGTCCATGGGCGAGCCACCACCAATCGCAATGATGGTGTCCGGCTTGTGGTCCTGCATCAACGCAGCGCCACGCTCTACGGTCTGGACACTCGGCTCTGGCTCCACGGTGTCAATGATCTGCACGGCCACCTGGTTGGAACGCCGGCGTAGCACGTCCAGCACCTTGTCCACAATACCGAGCGAGTACATCACGTGGTCCGTCACCACGGTGACGCGCTCTACGCCGCGCATGTCAATCAAGTACTGAATGGCGTTCGGCTCGAAGTACGTCTTGGGAGGAACTTTGAACCATTGCATGTTGTTGTTTCGCCTTGCCACGCGCTTGATGTTGATGAGGTTGATTGCTGACACGTTGTTGGATACGGAGTTGTGGCCATAGGAACCACACCCGAGCGTCAGGGACGGAATGAGGGCGTTGTAGATGTCACCAATGCCACCCAGCGCGGACGGCTGGTTCCACAGCACGCGGACGGCCTTGACAATGCTGCCGAAGCGTTCTGCCAGGTCCTTGTCCTTGGTGTGAATGGCGGCGGAGTGGCCCAGGCCATCAAACTCCACCATTTGCTCGGACTTCTTCAAGCCGTCTTCCAAATCCTTGGCCTTGATGACGGCCAGGAGCGGGGAGAGCTTTTCGCGGGAGAGAGGTTCCACCGGACCCACTGCGGAGATTTCCGCCATGAGGATGGAGGTGTCCAGCGGCACCGAGAAGCCGGCTTGCTCGGCCAGCCACACGGGGCTCTTGCCCACCACGGCGGCGTTCAACTTGGCCCCGGCGCAGTTCTCGGATTGAGCGGTCACGCCGAAGAAGTACTCTTCCAGCTTGGCCTTTTCTTCCCTGTTGCAGATGTAGGCGTGCATCCGCTTGAACTCGTCGATGGCCTCGGCGTAGATCTCTTTGTCAATGATGACGGCTTGCTCGGAGGCGCACACCACGCCGTAATCGAAGCCCTTGGACAGCACAATGTCATTGACGGCCTGGCGGATGTCACAGTCCTTGACCATGTACGCCGGGACGTTTCCGGCACCCACGCCGAGGGCGGGCTTGCCTGTGGAGTAGGCCGCGCGGACCATCGCGTTACCGCCGGTGGCCAAAATGGTGGACACGCCGGGGTGGTTCATGAGTTCGCCGGTGGCGGCAATGGACGGGTGTTCAATCCACTGGATGCAGTTGTCCGGGGCGCCTGCCGCAATGGCGGCATCGCGCACAATGCGCGCCGCTTCAACGGAACAGTTCTGGGCGTTGGGGTGGAAGCCAAAGATGATGGGGTTACGCGTTTTGAGCGCCAGCAGTGACTTGAAGATCGCTGTGGAGGTGGGGTTGGTCACGGGGGTGACACCGGCCACCACGCCTACGGGTTCGGCTATCTCGGTGATGCCCTTGAGTTCATCCCGGGAGATGACGCCTACCGTGCGCAGTTTGGCCATGGAGTGCGTGACGTGCTCGCACGCAAAGATGTTCTTGGTGGCTTTATCCTCAAAGATTCCGCGTCCGGTCTCTTCCACAGCCATCTTGGCAAGTTGGCCGTGCATGTGGAGGGCGGCCACGGAGGCCTTCTTGACAATGTGGTCAATGGATTCCTGATCAAAATCCGCATACGCAGTCAGCGCTTTGAGTGCCCGAGTGACGAGACCGTCAACTTCCACTGCAGGATCGGGCGCGTCGGCTTTGTCAGCAACGGTAGCCTTGGCAGGCGCCGCTTTCTTAGTGATGGCCATGGTGGGGTTTTCTCCTCTGGCAGGGGGTTGTTCAGTTCTAACTGCGTGTCAGCCGTGCTGTCAGTTCCCCGGAACCCGCGCAGCGTGGGCAATGGTGCCCTGCGCCATGACGCGCGTTCCGTGATACACAACCGCAGATTGGCCTGCAGCCACGCCTCTTAGTGTCCCCTGCGTGAGCGTCACGCGCAGTTTGGAAGGGTCCTGAGGCGTGATTGTTGCGGGAACCGGCGCTCCGTGTGCCCTGACTTGCACTGTTAATGCGGCATCGTAGGGGATGTCTCCATAGGTCACCATATCCGTCAGCGTCATGTGATCCACCGTGAGCAATTCTTCTGGCCCTGCGACGACGGTCCGCGTGGTGGTATCAACGTCCAACACGTAACGGGGCCGGCCATCGGGTGCCGGGCGGTGGAGGTTCAGACCTTTACGTTGGCCTACCGTGAACTGATAGGCACCGCTGTGTCCACCGAGAGGGGTGCCTTCCGGATCCACGATGAGGCCGGGTTGGTCACCCAGGCGCTCCCGCAAGAATCCGGCGGTGTTTCCGTCCGGGATGAAGCAGATGTCATAGGAATCCGGCTTGTGGGACACCCCCAGGCCGCGGCGGTCGGCTTCGGCGCGGACCTGCGCTTTCGTCGAATACTCCCCGAGTGGGAGCACTACCCGGCTGAGTTGCTGGGGCCCCATGACGGCGAGCACATAGCTTTGGTCCTTGTCATGGTTGGCTGCGCGGTGAAGTTCAGGCCCCTGCGAGGAGGCGACGATGCGCGCGTAGTGCCCGGTGACCACGGCGTCAAAGCCGAGCGCTTCGGCGCGGGCGGTGAGGGTGGTGAACTTGACGTGTTCGTTGCAGCGAACGCAGGGGTTGGGAGTGCGCCCGCGGGCATACTCGGCAAGGAAATCATCCACCACGGTTTCTTGGAAATTTTCGGACAAGTCCCACACGTAGAACGGGATGCCGATGGTGTCTGCGGCGCGCCGGGCATCGTTGGCGTCCTCCAGAGAGCAGCACCCGCGGCTGCCTTCCCTGAAAAGTTGCCGGTTGCGCAGGAGCGCCATGTGGACGCCCACCACCTCATGGCCCTGCTCTGTGGCCAGGGCAGCCGCAACCGCGCTGTCTACTCCCCCGGACATGGCCGCTAAAACTCTCATGGGATGAGTGTACGAACCCGTGAGATATGAACTGGACTCGAGCGCGCGCGAG
>JAIRQO010000047.1 GCA_031256435.1 Cellulomonadaceae bacterium | reverse complement strand
GCCACCTACAAGACCCGCGCGCTCTCCTGGGGCACGCAGGCCTACGAGGTACCGGAAGTGGGCTCCATGGATGCAATGATCGGTCAAGTGGACTCCACCCTGCAGGCCAACGGTCTGGCAGAGCCTGGCGACCGCGTGGTCATCGTCTCCGGCGCCCCCGTGGGCGTTCCCGGAACCACCAACTCCATTCTGGTTCACAAGGTGGGCAGCATGGACACCGGCAGGCCTGGAGACAAGAAGTAGTCTGTGACTCGCTGAAGCACACGGGAGGCCTCCACCGTTGGGTGGGGGCCTTTCCCGCGTGTGGGGGCGGTCTGCGGTGAGTCTGGGCCGTCTGCGGTTCGTTTCAGCCGTTTGCGGTGTGGGGTAGCCGTGCGTGATGGGGGTACGACGAACGTGGGGTGAAGCGCCCCGTCAGTACCTGCTACACTTTTCCCCCGTGACTACCGCACCATCACCACACGCGCAGGCACCGCACGCGCATGCTCCCCACGGGGTGTCTCCGCTCGTGCTGGACACCCGTGACCTTGCGCGGACGCCTGGCGCCATGCGCGAGTTTGCGCGCACCGTGCCCGCTCCGGCTGACCTCGGCATTCCCGAGATCATGGCCATCCCGGAGGGTTCGGACCTGGCGGTGGGCGTGCGGTTGCAATCGGTCATGGAGGGTGTTCTTGTTGATGGTGCCGTGCGCGGTACCGCGGTAGGCGAGTGTTCACGCTGTTTGGATCCGGTGACCGAGGAGGTCACGGTTCACATTGCGCAACTCTTTGTGTACCCGGAACGGGCCAAAGCCGCCCGAGATGCCGGTGATGAGAACGCTGAAGATTCCGAGGAACTTCCAGAACTGATAGATGACACGGCGGATATCGAGCCAGTCATTAGGGATTCCGTGGTTCCTGCATTACCATTTAGGCCGCTGTGTCAACCAGATTGCCCTGGCCTGTGCTCTGAATGTGGGGCGCGGTTGGCTGATGATCCGGAACACCATCATGACATCGTCGATCCCCGGTGGTCGGCGCTCCAAACCTTGCTCACCACCACGAGCGGGGATAACGAAGTGAAAGAGAGTTAGCTGTGGCTGTACCCAAGAGGAAAATGTCCCGTGCGAACACCCGCACGCGTCGCTCGCAGTGGAAAACGTCCGCTACGCCGCTGACCACCTGCCCCAACTGCAAGGCTGACAAGCAGAGCCACCAAGCCTGCCCGTCCTGCGGCGTGTACAAGGGCCGTATGTACGCCTCCGCGCTGCGCATGGAGCACGCTGGCTGACGCGTCCAACCATCAGTTCTAGGAGTGACGCACTGAAACCTGAAGATCTCCTCACCGCGCTCGGTGTCCACCTGGACCCCGAGCTATTGGTGTTGGCGCTGACGCACCGCTCCTTTGCCCATGAACATGGTGGGTTGCCCACCAACGAGCGCCTGGAATTCCTGGGAGATTCGGTTCTTGGTGTGGTGGTAGCCGAAACGCTGTACCGCCGCCATCCGGACGTTGCTGAAGGTGACCTGTCCCGGATGCGCGCCGCCACCGTGTCCCAACGCCCCCTGGCCGCCGTAGCGCGCACCCTGAATCTGGGCCAGTACATCCTTCTGGGCAAGGGCGAGCAACGCACTGGTGGGGGAGAGAAGGATTCCATTCTCTCTGATGCTGTGGAAGCGCTGATTGGGGCCACGTACTTCTCTCACGGGCTTGACGTGACCCGTGACCTGATCCTGAGGCTTCTGGGTCCAACGTTGGACACCGCAGCTGGTGCTGGCGCCGGCTTGGATTGGAAAACGTCACTCCAAGAAGCCGCGGCTGCGCGTGGCTTTGCTGCCCCCGTCTATGAGGTGGAAGGCGAGGGACCTGCCCACGCCCGTCATTTCACCGCCACGGTGACAGCAGGTACCGTGACCGGAGTTGGTGAGGGAACCGCTAAGAAGTACGCCGAACAGGCTGCTGCCGAGCAGGCATACCGGGCCATCACCACGCTGGACGCCTAACCTGCGGCTCTCACGGGGGTAAGATGACCGCCGTGTTTAACTCTCTGTCTGACCGGTTATCGGCCACCTTCAAGAATCTGCGCGGACGCGGGCGTCTCTCAGAGACGGATATAGATGCCACCGTTCGGGAGATTCGGCGCGCCTTGCTGGACGCGGACGTTGCCGTCCCCGTGGTGCGCGAGTTCTGTGCTGCGGTGCGCGAGCGCGCTCTCGGTGCGGAGGTGTCCGGCGCGCTGAACCCGGCGCAGCAGGTGGTCAAGATTGTCAACGAGGAATTGGTGACGATTCTTGGTGGCGCCACGCGGAACCTGAACCTCGCTAAGACTCCTCCCACCGTCATCATGTTGGCGGGTTTGCAAGGTGCCGGTAAGACCACGCTCGCGGGGAAGTTGGGCTTGGCGCTGAAGGGGCAAGGTCACACACCCTTACTCGTCGCAGCAGACCTCCAACGCCCTAACGCTGTTCAGCAGTTGTCTGTGGTGGCGGAGCGGGCCGGGGTGGCCGTGTACGCCCCGCATCCGGGGAATACCTCGGGGGTGGAGTATGACGACGAACCTACGGTGGATGAGCCAGCGCAGGACACGCAGGACTCCAAGCGAGTGCCGTTCTGGCAGCGCGGGGCGGCTAGGGCAGCGGAGGAAGCCGCTGCGGCGGAGGCGTCAGAGCGTGCCGCGGCCAAGGGTGATCCCGTTGCCGTGGCCCGTGACGGCGTGGAGTTTGCCCGGGACAAGCACTATGACATTGTCATTGTGGACACCGCCGGCCGCTTGGGTATTGATGACACCCTGATGAAGCAGGCGAGCGACATCCGCGATGCCGTGAACCCGGATGACGTGCTCTTTGTCATCGACGCGATGATCGGTCAGGACGCGGTGGCCACGGCCCAGGCGTTCCTTGACGGTGTGGACTTCACGGGCGTGGTGCTCTCCAAGTTGGATGGTGACGCTCGCGGTGGTGCGGCCCTCTCCGTGGCCACGGTCACCGGCAGGCCCATCATGTTTGCCTCCACGGGCGAGAAGTTGACGGACTTTGAGGTGTTCCACCCGGACAGGATGGCGAGCCGCATCCTGGACATGGGTGACATCATGACGCTCATTGAGCAGGCCGAGCGCGCCTTTGATGCCGCCGAGGCCGAGAAGATGGCCGCCAAGGTGGCCTCCGGCGAGGACTTCACCCTGGCCGATTTCTTGGTGCAAATGCAGCAAATGAAGAAGATGGGCTCCATGAAGAAGATGCTCGGCATGATGCCGGGCATGGGGCAAATGCGAGAAGCACTTGATCAGTTCGACGACCGGGAGGTGGACAGGATTGAAGCCATCATCAAGTCCATGACACCAGCTGAGCGCGAGGATCCCAAGATCATCAACGGATCACGGCGTGCGCGTATTGCTCGTGGTTCCGGGACCACCACCAGCGCTGTCAACCAACTGGTGGATCGGTTCTCTCAGGCACAGAAGATGATGCGCAACATGACCAAGGGTGGCATGGGTGCCGGGGGAGCGCCCATGATGCCGGGTGGTCCGGGGATGGGCATGGGCAAACGTGCTGGGGCACGGCAAGCGCCTCAAAAGAAGAAGAAGGGCAAGAGCGGGAACCCGGCCCGGCGCGCCGCGCAGGAACGCGAGGCGTTGACCCGAGCCTTGGGCGGCGGTCCTGGTGCTGGCGGCGGCGGTGCTGCCTTGGCCGGGTCGGCCTTTGGCCTGGGAGGTGCAGGGGGTCTCGGCGGCTTAGGTGCAGGGGCTGGGGCGAATAAAGCGCCCGGACGTGAAGACCTGGACATGGACGCCCTGAAGAAGATGTTGGGATAGACGAGGCCTGGGCAGACGTTGCTGTGGTTGAGGTGCCTAGGTAGAGTGGCCTGAGAAGAGTAGGCCGGGTGAGGCGGTCCCTCAGTGATCGGCTCCATTGCGCGAACTGACGGCATGAATCGCCCCATTGGATTTGGGGTTAGCCCCAGTTTCTGGCAGAATGACCCTTTGTACTCGACGGGGTGCGGCCCCTCTCACCGCATCACCGTCTAGACATCAGATTGTGGCGTAGCGCTTGGCCCCACCATGTTGCTGCCCAAGAATCGCACCAGAACAGAAACAGGAGACACCACTACTGTGGCCGTCAAGATTCGACTCAAGCGCCTCGGCAAGAAGCGCGCCCCGTACTACCGCATCGTCATTGCGGACTCTCGTGCCAAGCGCGATGGCTCCGTCATTGAAGAAGTAGGCAAGTACCACCCCACCGAGGAACCCTCCTTCATTGAGGTTGACTCGGAGCGTATCCAATACTGGCTCGGCGTAGGCGCACAGCCCACCGAGCAGGTGGCCGTGATCCTCAAGATCACCGGTGACTGGCAGAAGTACAAGGGCCTGCCCGGTGCCGAAGGCACCCTCAAGGTCAAGGCCGTCAAGGTTGGCGCTGACGAGGCCGTCAAGGCCGTATCAGATCAGGCTGAGAAGCTCAAGGCCAAGGCTGCCGCAAAGGAAGCCGAAGCCAAGGCCGCTGCGGAAGCCGAGAAGGCCGCCGCTGAAGCCCCCGCTGAGGACGCTGCTGCTGAAGCCACCGAGGCTCCCGCCGAGGATGCACCGGTACAGGACGCTGACAAGGCTGATGCCTAATGTTGGCTGATGCACTGGAACACCTGGTTCGCGGAATTGTGGATCACCCGGATGATGTCCAGGTGACCGCAAAAACCTTGCGCCGTGGCGATCTGCTTGAGGTCAGGGTTCACCCTGATGACCTCGGCCGCGTCATCGGACGGAGCGGACGCACGGCGCGTGCGCTGCGCACGGTGATTAATGGTCTGTCCTCAGATCCCATCCGCGTTGACGTGGTGGACGTGGATCGGTAATCCATCACCTGATCAAAGCCCCTGCCGAATGGTGGGGGCTTTGTCGCGTTAGGATGGCCTTATGGAGTTGGTGGTAGCGCAGATTGGCAGGCCGCACGGGGTGCGTGGCGAAGTGATCCTTGATGTCCGAACGGATGATCCCGCAGCGCGCTTACCCGTGGGGGTGGAACTCACCACGTCACCGTCCGAAGCGGGACCGCTGACCATCCTGTCTCGCAGGGAATACCAGGGACGATGGGTGGTGAGGTTTGTTGAGGCGCCTGATCGCACCGCCGTGGAGGAACTGCGCGGCGTGAAGATTGTGACCGAGGCTGACACGTCCGACGAACCCGACGCGTGGTATCCCCACGAGTTAGAGGGTCTGCGCGTGGAGTTGGGTGACGGGACCGTGGTGGGCACGGTGCTCGCACTGGAGCACATGCCCGCGCATGACGTGTTGGTGATCCGAGAGACCACGGGGGAGCGCACGTTGGTGCCCTTTGTTCACGCTATTGTCCCCGTGGTGGATGTACCCGGCGGCCGGGTGGTGCTGGATCCACCGGGCGGACTCTTGGCGAGCGTTCCGGGCGTCAGCGGCGATGCTGGGGAAGATGCCGGCGAAGGTGCCGGTGAAGATGCTGGCAGAGAAGCCGGTGATGATGCCCATAACGATGCGGCAGGGTCCACCCCATGAGGATTGACATTGTTTCGGTGTTTCCGGAATACCTTGCGCCATTGCAGTTGTCCTTGATTGGCAAGGCAGCAACCGCGGGCGTACTGGACATTGCCGTGCATGACTTGCGGAACTGGACCACGGACAAGCACCGGACAGTGGATGACACGCCCTTTGGCGGGGGCGCTGGAATGGTGATGAAACCGGACGTGTGGGGCCGCGCCATTGATGATCTCGCCACCGAGGACACGGTGTTAGTGCTTCCCACCCCGTCTGGCGAAGTGTTCACGCAAGGCATTGCTGAGTCCCTGAAGGCCGAACAGCATTTGCTCTTTGCCTGTGGACGCTACGAGGGAATTGACGCTCGCGTGGCCGAGCACTATGCCGCCTCCGGGATGACCGTCAGGGAACTGTCACTGGGGGATTACGTGCTGAACGGTGGCGAAGTGGCGGCACTGGTGATGGTGGAGGCCATTGGGCGCTTGGTGCCCGGCGTGATAGGCAACCCCGAGTCACTCGTCGAAGAATCTCATGGGCCTGACGGGTTGCTGGAATATCCCGTGTATACCAAGCCGCCGCAGTGGCGTGGACTCAACGTTCCTGACGTGCTCTTGAGCGGACACCACGCCAAAGTGGCCCAGTGGCGTCAGCAGCAGGCCCGCGAACGCACCGCCGCACGCCGCCCCGACCTCTGGGCGAAGATCCAGGGCTAACTGAGGCCCGGCCATGCTGCGGATAGCCGCTGGTGGGTGTCCGCGAGGAGTTCGGGCATCGCCTTGGTGTGGCCCACAATGGGCAGGAAGTTGGCATCGCCATTCCAGCGCGGGACCACGTGTTGGTGCAGGTGAGCGCCGATTCCGGCCCCGGCAACATCACCCTGGTTGATCCCTAGATTGAATCCTTGCGGGCCGAACACCGCGGTGAGGGTCCGAATGGCCTTCTTGGTCATCGCCGCCAGTTCCACGGTTTCGGCGTCCGTGAGGTCCACATACGCCGCCACGTGCCGGTAGGGCAGCACCATCAGGTGGCCCGAGTTGTACGGGAACAGGTTGAGGATGCAGAAGCAGTCCGCGCCGCGCGCCACCACCAGGTTGTCGGAATCCTCCGCGGGGTCAAGTTCACAGAAGGGGCACGCATTTTTCGACGAGTCCGCAGGCTTCTTCTCCCCGCGGATGTACACCATGCGATGGGGCACCCACAGGCGGCCCATGGCGTCCTCGGGCTCATAGGCCGCATGTGGTACCTCGGAGGGGACCGGAGCGTTCACGTCACTCATACGTTTTCCCTGGTCTCCACGGCCATGATGATCCGCTCTATCGCCTCATCAATGGGCACGCCATTGTCCTGGCTTCCATCCCGGTATCGGAAACTGACGGCACCGGCATCCTGGTCCTCGCCACCAGCAATGAGAACAAAGGGCACTTTGGTTTTGGAGGCGTTGCGGATCTTCTTGGGGAACCGGTCAGCGGTGAGGTCCATTTCTGCGCGGATGCCACGGGCACGGAGTTTCGCTATCACGTCACCCAGATATTCGTCGAACGCCTCCGCTACAGGAATGCCGAGTACCTGAACGGGCGCGAGCCACACGGGGAAAGCGCCGGCATAGTGTTCAATGAGCACCCCCATGAACCGTTCAATGGAGCCGAACTTGGCGGAGTGGATCATCACCGGTTGCTGCTTGGTGCCATCCGAGGCGGTGTATTCCAGGCCGAACCGCGCCGGTTGGTTGAAATCGTATTGAACGGTTCCCATTTGCCACGTACGCCCAATGGCGTCCTTGGCTTGCACGGAGATTTTGGGTCCGTAGAAGGCGGCGCCGCCCGGGTCCGGAACCAGTTCCAGCCCCGTGTCACGTCCCACCTGCTCCAGGATGGCGGTGGCTTTTTGCCAATCCTCATCGGAGCCCACAAACTTGTCCTTCTTCTTGTCATCCCGGGTGGAGAGTTCCAAGTAGAAGTCCGTGAGGCCAAAGTCCTCCAGAACGCTCATCATGAAGTTGAGGAGGTGCTTGACCTCGTCAGCGGCCTGCTCCGGCATCACATAGGAGTGAGAGTCATCTTGGGTCAACCCGCGCACGCGCGTGAGGCCCTGGATCACTCCGCCCTTCTCATACCGGTACACGGTGCCAAACTCAAAGAGACGAATGGGCAACTCACGGTAGGAGCGTCCGCGCGAGGAGAAGATGAGGTTGTGCATGGGGCAGTTCATGGCCTTGAGGCGATACGCCTGGGTGACCGTGGAACCATCCTTGGCTTCGTCCTCAAAACGCATCTCCGGGAACATGGTGTCCGCGTAATAGGGGAGGTGGCCCGAGGTGTAGAACAGGTTCTCCTTGGAGATGTGGGGCGAACCCACGTAGGAGAAGCCCTCCTCAATGTGGCGCCGGCGGACGTAGTCTTCCATCACGCGCTTGATGACGCCACCCTTGGGGTGGAACAGGGGGAGTCCCGAGCCGATTTCCTCGTGGAAGGAGAACAGGTCCATCTCTTGGCCGAGTTTGCGGTGATCGCGTTTCTCGGCCTCGGCCATGCGGTCCAGATACGCTTTGAGATCTTCCTTGGACGCCCAGGCAGTGCCGTAGATGCGCTGGAGTTGCGCGTTGTTCTGGTCAGCCAGCCAATATGCTGCCGAGGATCGCAGGACTTTCACGCCTTGGCCCAGCATCTTGGTGTTGGGGATGTGAGGGCCGCGGCACAGGTCACTCCACACCACGGTTTCGGATTCGCGTCCAGCACCACGGACGTTGTCATAGATGGTGAGGTTGCCCTCGCCCACTTCCACGCTTGCGCCGGTGTCATCAGCCTCGGTGTGGGAACTCTTGGAACCGATGAGTTCCAACTTGAACGGCTCGTTTGCCAACTCCGCGCGAGCGGCGTCGTCGGAAGAAAACTCCCTACGCCTAAAGGTTTGCCCTTCACGGATAATGCGGCTCATGGCCTTTTCAATGGCTTTGAGGTCCTCGGGGGTGAATGGCGTCTCTACGTCAAACTCGTAATAGAAGCCGTCACGGATGGGGGGGCCGATGCCGAGTTTTGCGCTGGGGTTGATTTGTTGCACTGCCTGAGCCAGGACGTGAGCGGCTGAGTGGCGGAGCACCATGAGGCCATCGGCATCCTCCGTGGTCACAGGTTCAACCGTGGCGCCGTCAGGAATGACCCTGTCGAGATCCCACAATTCCCCGTTGACTCGGGCTACCACAACGTTTTTCTGATCCGCAAAGAGCTCGGCTCCAGTAGTTTTCTGCACGGGTGCATGGTACCCGCCACTCACGCCAGTTTGTGACATCACCCACAAATCGGAAGTTTATTGCGCAAAACAGGTGCGCTAGGCACCCAAATGCGCATAGATTGTACTTGTAAGCCCACGTAGCACGGTTAACTAGCCGTGTTGGACAACCGAGCGAGAAACATCCCGCTCTTCACCACGATTCCTGAAGGGGAACACACATTATGAAATCCTCCAAAATCCTCGGCGGCATTGCTGCCATCATCGGCGCCATCTTTGTTGTAGTTGGCGTTGTTGCCTGGATCTTCGTTGCCAACATGCTGAGCGCACAGCAGATCACTGTTGCTGAAGCCGCTCACCACGATGCTGACTCCACCCCCATCTCCCTGGCCTGGCCGCTGTCCGCTCAGCCCGGCACCAAGATGAACAACCCGCTGGGCGCCCTTGCCCAGGCCGAAATCATCGGCGTGCACGCTCAGGACTCCGCTTGGGACGCCCTGGAGCAGGGTGGCGTTGACCTTTCCGGTCTCGAGCACAAGGACATGACCTACGCAACGGTTTCCCCGTCCAACTTCCCCGGCGCCACCGATGACCAGGCCACCCTGATCTCCGCTCAGCGCACCGCTCTGAACCAGGCTGCCGGCCTCCAGAGCTCCCTGTTCACCTCCGTCCTCGCCTTCGGTGTCTCCCTGTTCGCAGTGGGCACCGGTGTCACCGCGATCCTTCTTGGCCTTGGCGTCATGAAGAACGCTGGACGTCGTGAAGAAGACGACGTAGTGATCGAGGCCTAAGCCTCGCACCACTCCTGATCGTCTCAGATCAGGAATCGCATTCACAGAGTGGTCCGTCCCCACGGGGGCGGGCCACTCTTTTTGTGTTGGGTGTGGTTGGGTGGGGGGAGTTGGGGTGAGTTTGGGTTGCGTTGGGCGGGCGTTGGGTGCCGGGCGGGTGCAGGGTACGGGCTGGGTGTGGGTTGGGTCCTCTCCCGTCCTGGGTAGCCCGGTGGCCACTTGAGAGCCCCGAAATGGGCCACAGGGCTACCCAGGACTGAAGGGTCAGAACTGACCTAGGAGATGTGCACCGTCTGAACTAGTAGATTGGTCGGGCTTCAACTAGGAGATTTGCGCCGCTGAACCGCGAATCTGGGTACACAAAAACACCCGTGGGGCGGTGCCCCGCAGGTGTGAGTGTTGGTGTGACACCATGGCCGCCACGTGCGCGCCACAGGCGTAGCCGTGCAGCCGGGGGGAGCGCATCGCGTGCGCACCCCCGCGTAGCGCTAGATGGCGCGCTGGACCTTCCCTGCCTTGAGGCAAGAGGTGCAGACGTTGACGCGCTTCTTGGCGCCCTTCACCACAGCGCGAACACGCTGGATGTTAGGGTTCCAGCGGCGCTTGGTGCGAATGTGGGAGTGGGAAATGCTGTGCCCAAAACCTGGACCCTTGCCGCAAACCTCGCAATTGGAAGCCACAGTAACTCCTGAAAATCGTATGAATCAAAGACTTTGACGCCTTGAATGAACAAGGCAACCGCCCAAGGATACCCTGCGCGCCCCAAAGCCCCAAATGATGAGTCCCACAGTGATTGTCTCCTGGCCACCCGGTACCCTGGTCACCATGGTTCCAGATGTACTCCCCGATGCCTCGGTGATTCGCGCTTGGGCGCGCCTCGCTGCAGGGGCCCTGGGGCGGGACCGGGAACTGATTGACAGCATCAACGTGTTCCCCGTTCCGGACGCTGACACCGGAACCAATATGTACCTGACCATGCGAAACGGCGCCAAGGCTGTGGGGGCCATGGATGATTCCGTGACCGATTCTGCACGCTTGCTCCGTGCCTTGGCGCGGGGTGCGTTGCTGGGCGCTCGCGGGAACTCGGGAGTCATCCTCTCCGAGTGGTTACGCGGTTTGGCAGCGGGAGCGTCTCGCGGCGAGGAACTGGCCACGGCTCTCGTCGATGCGGCACAGTCTGCTCGGCACGCCGTCGTCGAACCGGCTCCCGGAACCATCCTCACCGCCGCAGATGCCGCAGGTGCCGCCGCAACCGAGGCATCGTCTCAGCCCGGCGCCACCATGCCGTCCGTTCTGAACGCCGCAGTTCAGGGGGCCAGGGCGGCGGCACTCGAGTCAGTCACCGCCTTGGGAGCCCTGACCCGCGCGGGATTCCTGGACGCTGGGGCGTGTGGCCTTGTTCTGGTCCTTGATGCCATGCGTGCCGCGCCAGCCATTGCGCACCATGCCCCAGCCGAGAGCAGTTCCGCCCACACCAGCACGTTGTTGGTGGTTGAACCTGTGTCATTGGGGATTGATCTGACGGGATACGCCCCCGGGGGAGAGGATCACGTAGATTTCAACGGTGCCAGCCATGGCGAGTCTGACGACGATGCCTACGAGGTCATGTTTGTCCTTCATCGTCCCGGTGACGCCACAGGTTTTGAGCCGGGTGGCGTGGGAAAGCAACTGCGCGCTGACCTGGCCGCAATCGGTGATTCCGTGGTGGTAGTGGGAGGCTCGGCGTTCTCTCAATCAGAGGAGTCCACCTGGCAGGCACACGTCCACAGCGAGGATTTGAGTGCGGCGTTAGCCGTAGCAGAGCGGTGGGCTGCCAATGTGGCCCGCGCTGGCGGACGCGCCGAACCAGCCATCATCAAACATTTGGCGGTACCAGATTCCGAGTTGGCCGTCATCACCGTGGCCACCACGCCATCGTTTGCCAGGGACCTCGCCCCGGCGGTGTCCGCGGTGCTCTATCCCCTGGGTGGGGGCCAGGTGGGGCCAACGGACCTAGCTAACGCTGCTGTGGGAACGGGAGCGCGGCAGGCCCTGGTTCTCATCCCCGGAGACGAACACGTGGCTGAGGCCATCCGCAACGCCATTGATCTCCAGGCAGAGGCCGTGGGCAGCACGGACGGAATTGGCACGCCGCCGCAGGTGAATGTCCGCACCGTGGCGTCCGAGGCCGCACTGGTCAATGCGATTGTGGACCTCTTGGTGGATGATTCGTGAAGCCGCTTAGCCATGATCCGCCACCGTTTGACCCGCTGGGGGAGAACCTCAGCGCCATCCTTGGTAAAGGCACCGCCAAGAAGTTGGCGGCCAAACTGGGGCTGAACACTGTAGATGACCTGCTGCGCCATTACCCACGGCGCTACGCGCAGCCGGGTGTGCCTACGGACTTCTCCGGCATGCGGGTGGGCGAGTACGTGTCCGTCTTTGCGCGCATCAAGAAGGTCACCACACGCACCTCGGCTGATGGCAAGCGTGGCATCATGACGGTCATCATCACTGATGAGGTGCAGGACTTTCAGTTAACGTTCTTTGGCCGGAGTGAACGGGCGCTGGGTTTCCGTGAGCGTGAACTCCACCAGGGCGCCTGGGGGATGTTTTCCGGAACGGTCACCGAATATCGCGGCGACCGGCAGTTGACCCACCCTGATTACTCGATGCTCGACGAGACCACCAGCGAGGCCGCACTGAAGGAGGAGGCAACCAAACCCATCCCGGTGTACCAGGCGTCAGCCACCACGCCCACGTGGAACGTCCGCAAATCCGTCCGGACCGTTCTGACGTCCCTCACCCCATCGCAAGTTCCGGACCCCATCCCGGCTACCGTGCTCGCAGAACTCGGCTATCCCACGCGATGGGAGGCGTTAAACGCAATCCATCATCCTGGCTCCGCCCGCGAGTGGGAGCGCGCCCAGGAGCGTTTTCGGTTTGAGGA
Source organism: Cellulomonadaceae bacterium (assembly GCA_031256435.1). GTDB lineage: Bacteria > Actinomycetota > Actinomycetes > Actinomycetales > Cellulomonadaceae > Xylanimonas. The sequence goes on along the minus strand of JAIRQO010000047.1, from coordinate 8,400 downwards.
AGCGTTTCTGCTTCAAACCTCGCTGGCACAGCGCCGTCATGTTGCCGCGCAGGATCCGGCCACGGCGCGTCCGCTCGTGCCAGGCGGCAAACGTGCGGACGGTACCCCGAGCCTGCTCGCGGCGTTTGATGCGAACCTTCCCTTCACCCTCACTGCGGGGCAGCGCGCCGTGGGCGAGGAGATTGCCCAGGACCTCGCCCGGCCCACCCCCATGCAGCGGTTGCTCCAGGGCGAGGTGGGTTCAGGGAAAACCTTGGTGGCGTTGCGCGCCATGCTGCAGGTGATGGATGCGGGAGGCCAAGCCGCGCTCCTCGCCCCCACGGAGGTGTTGGCGTATCAACACGCGCGCACGTTACGCGGCCTGCTCAACGGCGATCTAGTCCACGGCGATCTACCCCACGGCGATCTGCTCCACGGTGGAACGCGCCCCACGGCCACCGTGACGCTCCTGACGGGATCGTTGAAAACCGCAGCCCGGAGGCAAGCCCTGCTTGATGCCGCCTCGGGAAATGCGGGCATTGTGGTGGGAACCCACGCCCTGTTGTCCGAGGGCGTGCAGTTTGCTGACCTGGGCCTCATTGTGGTGGATGAACAGCATCGGTTTGGAGTGGAGCAACGAGACGCACTGCGCGCCAAGGCCACCACGGCACCGCACCTGCTCGTGATGACCGCCACCCCCATCCCGCGCAGCCTCGCCATGACGGCCTTTGGTGATCTGGACGTCTCCATGCTGACGGAGATTCCTGCGGGGAGGTCCGGCGTCCAAACCCATGTGGTACCACTCAGTAATACCGCCTGGTTCCACCGCATCTGGCAGCGGGTAGCGGAGGAAGCGCGCGCCGGGCATCGCACCTTTGTGGTCTGCCCACGGATTCATCCCGATGGCTCTGCTGATGTGAGCAATAGTGACGGAGCGGATTTTTCTCCCGACGACGATGCCGCCCTCACCACTCTCCCCACCCCGGGTCCAGGTGGCGAACCCGCGCCCGCCTCATCACCCCACGCACCGGCGCCTCCCGCAGAACCCGCGCCTCCCGCCGCGCCCTTGCAAGCCGTGCTGGACGTAGCAGTCAGGCTGCAACACCTGCCCGCCCTGGCCGGAGTGAACATTGGGATGCTGCACGGGCAGATGTCGCCTGAGGAAAAGGATGCCGCCATGGCGGCCTTTGCTCGGGGAGATACTGACGTGCTGGTGGCCACCACGGTGATCGAGGTGGGAGTGGACATACCCGAGGCCACCATGATGGTGGTGTTTGATGCAGACCGATTTGGACTCTCTCAGTTGCACCAGTTACGCGGACGGATTGGGCGCGGGTCCGCACCGGGAGTGTGTCTCCTGCTCACCAATGCCGTCCCCGGGACCACAGCAGCGCAGCGCACCCAGGCGTTGGCAGACACCAGTGATGGGTTCGCCCTCGCCGAGATGGACCTGGCGCTGCGCCGCGAGGGGGATGTGTTAGGGGCCAATCAATCCGGGCGCGGAAGCCTCCGCCTCCTGCAGGTCTCCAAACACGGAGAGGTCATTGCCCAGGCGCGCGGATACGCCGCTGCCGTGGTGGACAGTGATCCTGCCCTGGAACGCCATCCAGCGCTGAAGGCTGCCATTGGCAGGCAATTTGATGCCAGTCAAGAGGAGTTCCTGGAGAAAACATGACCAGAATCATTGCCGGAACGGCTGGCGGACGGACCCTCGCGGTCCCTGGCTCCGGGACACGGCCCACGTCAGACAGGGTGCGGGAAGCCATGTTCTCGCGCCTTGAACACCTCAACGCCATCCACCATGCCCACGTCCTGGACCTCTATTGCGGTTCAGGAGCCCTGGGGCTAGAAGCCGCCTCCCGAGGGGCTGGGACCGTTACCCTGGTGGATTCCTCGCCCAAAGCGGCGGCGGTGGCCCGGAAGAACGTGGCAGCCGTGGGTGTCCCCTCCGTCACGGTGGTGTGCAAGGACGCCCTGAAATGGTTGAACGGGGCGGTGGTTTCCCAGCCCTGGGACCTGGTGTTTCTTGATCCACCGTATGATCTCGGCGAAGCAGTACTCGGCGCGGTTCTCACCGCTGTATCTGCAGCCTCAAGGCTGAGCGAGGACGCAGTGATCGTCGTCGAACGATCAAAACGCTCACCGGAGCCAACGTGGCCGGACGGGCTTGAGTTGCGTGAACGGCGAAACTACGGGGAAACTTCCGTGTATTTCGCCGCGCCTGCTGGGGCTTGACGGGCGGAGCGTTTACGCTAGGCGCGTGACCATCGCTGTGTTCCCCGGATCCTTTGATCCGTTCACGAGCGGGCATCGCGCGGTGGTGCGCAGGGCCCGAACCATGTTTGACACCGTGGTGGTGGGCGTGGCCAAGAATCCCGGCAAGTCCCCGTTGCTGACGGTGGAGCAGCGGGTGAACTTGATCAGGGAAGTGTTTGCTGAGGATCCTGGCGTGACGGCGGATATCATCCCGGGCCTGGTGGTGGATTACTGCCACGAGGTAGGCGCTCACTCCATTTTCAAGGGCTTGCGCGGGGGAGCGGACCTAGATGCGGAACTCCCCATGGCTCTGATGAATCGCCACATGGGCGTGGAGACCGTGTTTGTGATTGCCGATCCCGAGTTCGCGCACATCGCCTCCTCCTTTGTCAAAGAAATCGCCCTGCACGGCGGACCTATTGATGATCTTGTTCCCGAGCCCGTGGCGGCGGTCATCCACGCCGCGCTGGCACCCACACACTCCTCAACTCCGGACACCACTGCGGAAGGACAATCATGACTGTTGATGCTCCCATCATGACCCGCCGGGAGGCACGCGCTGCGGCACCGAGTTCGCCTTCGGTGCTGATCGATTCCCTGGAAGAACTCGCGGCGTTGGTAGAGGACGCCAAGCCGGTGTTCCTCTCCTCGGACATCCGGGTGGATCGTCAAATGGCCCTGGAGTTGATTGAGGACCTTCGACGAGAAATGCCCGCAGCCGTGGCGCAAGCAGACGAGATGCTCCGCGCGGCCCAAACGGAACGCGAGGCGGCTCGGATTGAAGCCGAGGAAATCATCAGTGCGGCTCGTGACCGTGCGCTGGACCTGGTGGAGCAGGAGCAAGTGGTTGCTCAGGCAAACGCCCGGGCGGCCGATATTGTTAACGCTGCCGATGCCCAGGCGGAGACCTTGAAGGCCAACGCTGACGAGTACTGTGACGGGCGCCTGGCCGCTCTGGGCGAGGACGTTGCCGGGCTGCACGCCACCATTGTGGAGGCGCTCAACACGCAACACGAGAAGATTGCTGCGGACGTTGAAGCAGTTCACGGCCAGGTAGCCGCCGGAAGGGCCCGCCTTGCCGAGCGCCTGGTCCCGGACGCCTCACGCCCCCGCTGGGACAGCCCCGCCGATCCCCAATGGCCCGCCGCCGCGTAGTTTCGAAGCACAACGGCGATTTCTGCGGTTGATTCCACGCCGATAGGGCGCTGAACGCGCAGTTTAGGCGCACAACCGCGGTTGCTGCGTGAATCCGTGGTGCGGTTCACCCTGTCATTCTGAGGGGAGCGAAGCGGACTCGCAGAATCTCGTCGGCTAATGTATCAATCGCGCTGGCTGGAGTTCCACATCTCAGGGTAATCGGAACCATTGCCCATCCATGAACCCCACCACTCTTCGAGTGCGGGACCGATGGTCAAGGCGAGTGTGCCGATGAGAACCGGCGCAACAACCAGAAGCAGGAAAATAACCCCATGATTCTATCACGGCTTTAGGATTTGGGAAAACGAATGGGAATGTCTCCTTGGTGGGGGTGTCCAGGTATGACGAAAGCCCCGTCATGGACGAGGCTTTCAGGGATGGTGGAAGATCACGCCGTCCACCTCTCCGCGTCGCATGAGGCGATCACCGTCCCAGTCAGTCCACTGTGGGGTGTTGATGACGGTCTGGACGGCCATGTCATGCCGTTCGGGTTCGTCGACGTCGAAGCCGAGTTCTCGCCACGTTTTCGTCAAGGGTACGGGTGCGCAGCGTCCTGACTGGTGTTCGAGCATGTCCTCATCGATGGGGTGAATGGTGCCGTGCAGGGCGATGCACGTGCAGCAGCTGCGCTCCGTGAGCGAGCAACTCCACATCCAGCCTTGCAGGACGTCCTCATTGGCCAAGCGGGTCTGCGTGGCGGCATCGCGGTGGGCGTCGAGCATCTCGGTGCGGGAGATGTTGATCGCGCGGGCCAGGGCCTACACGCAGGGTTGCAATGTCCTATAAGGCCTTTCCAGTCTCCACTTTTCTCACTGTTGACAAGTTTTCTTGCGGCTTGTATTCTTGTGACGTGGACGATGCCCCGGTAGTCTTGAGCACGGCATTGAAGCACGGCGTTGATGAATCCGACATCCTCCACGCACTGCGCAACTCGATATTCAGCGTAAGCCAGACCGATGGCATGGAGATGTACGTTGGTCCCGATCAGGCTGGCCAACTCATCGAAGTCGGCGTAGTTGAATGGTACGGCGTTCTTGCCATACCCCACTCTATGCGTCCCGTCCGAGCCAAGTATTTGAGGTGATAATCATGCGTCCTACGCGAGAGGAACTAGAGGCCCGCGCCGAACAATGGGCCCGTGAGTTTGAGAATTATGAACCCAAGGATGAAGATTTTGCCTCAAACCCGCCGCCCGTGATGGCTGTGCGCTTGGCAGCATGGAAACGCTCCCTTGCAGAACGCGAGTTGTCCGAGGCTGTGGTCAATGCCCGCAGCCAGAGCATTTCCTGGAGAGCCTTGGGTGAGGCCATCGGCACGAGCGGCGAGGCTGCCCGCCAACGGTACGCCCATGCCTAGGAACCTCGCCACAGCCACAGTTCCGCGTCGACGCCAGGAGCGATGATGGCACGCACAGGCCCTCGTCGCATCCACCTCGCCACTACCATTGCCCCGGGTGACATGGCCGACATTGACGTGATCGCCGAAGCCGCCGGGGTGAAGCGTTCCGACGTACTCCGCGCCGCCGTCGAAGTCCTCCTGCGAGGCCCCGAGCGCGAATCCGTGACCCAGTGGCTCACCGAGCGAGGCCGAGAAAGCGGTGCAGAACTCACTCCTGATGCGTGGCAGGAACTTGCCGGGAAACCACGGGAGTAACTGTAAATGCCGGTATCCCGGTTGAAGCTTCAATCAGAGCGGTCTGCCAAAGATGCCGGCTCGGCCTAGTATCTTACTACGGCTTCAGCCCGTGCATACACCGCGTGACCGCAGTTTCGAAGCACGCCGACGAATCCTGCGGAAAGCAACGCAGAGTCGTCCCGCCGACTGCGGGCGCTGGGGTCATGGGCGGTTAGGGGCGCTGCCTAGCGGTAGGCCAAGAATGCCGAGGGCGAAGTGTTCGCCATGGCGGGTCACGATACCCTTGGCGTTCACTTCTTCCCCAACTACGCGCTCACAAGGTGGCCATGTCGCGCGTACTTCTGGCGAGCACCTTGAGGGCTGATGCCGAGCGCAAGGCCAACCTCAACCCACGTCAATCCCTCACTGCGCGCAGCCTCCACAGCGGCATCCACCATGCCCTGTGCTGCCTGGCGCATCGCCACTGCGGCACGAATGTCTGCCGTAGCGGAACGATCACGTACGGAGCCCGTTGCGAATTCCCCGCTCTCAAAGGCGGCGAGCGTCTGGGTTTCGGTCATTGCAGTTGTCATCCTTATCACCATCGCATTCGGGGAAGATAGGCCTGTCAGCAGGGCATTGCATGGATGATTCGAGGATCGTCGCCATGAGCATCGACAATCCCCACTTCGATCAATTCACCAGCCCTAACGGGGTCAATAAGCATCAAAGTGTCGTTGCGTCCGTCTCACGCGTCCAGGTAATACTCAACCGCGTGAAGGATGTCTGCATCAACGCATCCATGCTTACGTGCGCTCCTCAGTATCCTCACGAAAACAACATTAGTTGTTTTGCAAGGTTGGCGCACCTGTACGGCCGCAACCCGGGGCCACTCACCCTGCCTCGAACCCGGCACTGAGCGCCTACCACGTCTCGGCGTTGAGTTTCGCGCTACTTTCCCGGCCCCGCGCGGTAATCCGCCGGGTCACTGACCCGCTTGGCCAACGAGGACGTCCTGCAAGGCTGGATGTGGAGTTGCTCGTTTAGCGAACGCAGCTGCTGCACGTGCATCGCCCTGCATGGCACCATCCACCCCATCGACGAGGACATGCTCGAACACCAGTCAGGGCGCTGCGCACCCGTCCCGTTGACGAAAACGTGGCGAGAACTCGGCTTCGACGTCGATGAACCCGAACGCCCAGACCCGAACGCCGCCCGGGACTGGTTCGACACCCTGGACGAAGACACCCAAAAACACATCCTCGGCAAAGGACGCTGGGAACTGTTTCAAGACGGCAAGATCGGCTGGGATGACATCCCCGTCCGCCGAGGCGCCAGCCTCGATCCAGACAACAAGCCAGCCTGGCGAGACTCCTACGGAGCCAGAACCCTCAGGGACCTGGAGAAACTCAGTCCGTATCGCACCGCCACGCAGAGCGGAACTATTCGCCAAACAGTACTGCACACTGTTCCGGAACAGTTCCAGGGAATGGTGACAAACCCATGGGACGCGTACATCGAGCCACACGAGGAAGCGACGGCACAGCGACTCGCCGAGGTAGGCATCTCACCGGCATTCAATCGCAAGGCCTATGGACAGAAGAACCCAGACGTCAACGTCGGATCCGTTGCATGGGAGTTCAAGAGTCCAGAAGGCGACAAGCCCCGAACAATGGGGAACCAGTTTAGAAGAGCGGACGGCCAATCTCGTCACCTCGTCATTGACATGCGGAGGTCTGGCATCAACGACGCGTGGGCGCTAGAGAACATGCGGCGGAGATTGACTGCCGACGACCGATGGATCAGCCTCATCCAGATCGCCTCCGATGGCACTGTGACGAACCTGAAGCGAGTGATAGAGTAACTGATGAAGGGCAGCACGCAGTTGTTTCAAGACGATAGCGCAAGCTGCCCTTCGTTATGCCGGAACTCGCCGACTAACTCACAACCGAACCACCATCCCTGGAAGCCTCGTCCATGACGGGGCTTTCGTCATACCTGGACACCTTCACCAAGGAGACATTCCCATGTCAAGAACCATGATTCGAGAAGTAGGAACGGCAGGGCCCACTGCGGGCACGTCGGCCGCAGGGAACCGGTGGCGGATCCGCCTCATTGAAGGCAACCGGTGGGGCTCGTCCGGGTACTACCCGCGCGACGTCCTGGAACGCGACGGCGCTACCGCGTGGCCGATCGGCACCCACATGTTCCTCGACCATCCCGGCGAGAATGAGACCCAGGACCGCCCGGAACGGTCCGTGCGGGACCTCGCTGGCCACATTGCTTCCACGCCCGTCTACGAGACGGACGGACCCGCCGGTGAAGGCGCCGATGCCGATGCGGATGGCACTGATTGACGCATCAGACAGGGGGGACCTCCGGTGGATTGTGTTGCTCGCGGCTACGGCTGTACTATTCGGTGATGTTCTTCGTCATGTTCCTGATCGGCGGTCCGCTGCTGCTGGGCGTTGCCCTACTGGCCGTGTTCGGTGTGCTTGGACTCCTGGTGGGTCCCGTTGGCGCGGCGCTCGATCACATCGTGGATCCGAGTGCGCTGGCGAACCAGGATAGAGAGCGATCCGAGTATGACGCACAGTGGCGAGCTAGGGTTCTCCGGCCCGACGAACCACTTCCCGGTATCCGTTACGGCTCCGGCGATTAGGTCACCCGTCTGCACGGTCACCCTGACCCGCACCAGTGCAGGTACGTCCACCTCCCCTGGCTGCACCGTGGCGTTGCCGGGGTATTACACGGGGGTGTGGGACATCCAAGACTCCGTGAACTATCCGGCGAACATTGACCTCAGGTGGCGGTTCAGCGGCGGCATGGTGGTCGCCGCAGAATTCGCCGTTGTGCTTCGAAACTGCGGTCGGGTTGCGGGTTTTCTGGATGGCGGGGAGCAGATATCGCCGTTGTGCTTCCAAACTGCGGGCGGGTTGCGGGTTTTCTGGCCCGCGAGGCGCAGATATCGCCGTTGTGCTTCGAAACTGCGGTCGGACTGCTGGTTTTCAGGTAGGCGGGACGCAGATTTCGCCGTTGTGCTTCGAAACTGCGGTCTCGGGGGCCACCGCGGCCACGGGTGCCTCGGGCCGCTGCGCTTGCTTCGCAATGCTCGCGGTTCGCTCGGAGAAAGCCCCACTGGGGCTTTCTCGCATCTCGCTCACCCGAACCCTCCGGCTTCGAGTCCCCTGTGCCGTCGCACAGCACAAAAGCCCCGCAAGGGGGCTTTTCTCCTGTGCCTCGGGAGGTGTCTAGTCTCAGCACATTGGAATAGGGTGTCTCGCGTCATTGGAATAGGGTGTCTCGGGTCATTGGCATAGCGTGCCGGGCTGGGTGATCAAGGTCGGCGAGGCT
>JAIRQO010000069.1 GCA_031256435.1 Cellulomonadaceae bacterium | reverse complement strand
CCACTCCGGCGGTTGAGCCAGGCCGCTGTCTCGGGTGGTTGAGCCAGGCCGCCCACTCCGGCGGTTGAGCCAGGCTGCTGTCTCGGGCGGTTGAGCCAGGCCGCATGCGTCCGACGGTCGAAACCCCGGGGCAGTCCTTACGGATAAACCGCTGGTTCTTTCCCCAAATATAACGCCATCTCGTGGCGTTCAGCCAGGACAGTAGCGCGCTGGGCATCGCGTTGGGCCAGACAATCGGCTTGTTGCTCGGCGGTGAGGTGATCGAAATACAACACGCCATCCAGGTGCTGGCACTCGTGGATAAACGCCCTGGCCAGATATCCGGTTGCTTCAAGCCTCACCGGCTTTCCGTCCCTGTCCACGCCCGTGACGCTCGCTCCTCCGGGGCGCTCTAGGTCCTCATAGGCTCCCACTACGGAGAGGCATCCTTCACGGTCCGTGATCGGGTCTACTTCCGCGTCCACGGCAAGGACGGGGTTGATCACATGACCCACATGGCGCACATCATCGTCGTCGGTCACGTCATAGACAAACACGCGCAAGCCCACGCCCACCTGCGGGGCTGCCAGCCCAACGCCTTGGGCAACGTCCATGGTGGCGAACATGTCATCAATGAGGGTGGCCAGTTCTGGGCTGCCCAACGCTGGGGTGCTGGCGGCTGTGATCTCGGCTGCGGGGGTGTGAAGCACCGGTTCGCCGCGCTCGGTAATGCGCAAGTCACGCCCGCGCTCAGACTCCGGGGCGTACTCCGGGTACCGCAGAGCGCGCTTGCCGTTGAGATACGTTTTTTGGCCTCTGCGAAACATTACAACCCCACTTCTTTCAAGCCCATCACCAGATCACGATAGAAATCACACACGTAAAACCCACCCACGTCATGCTGGGCGATATCCACAATATCGGCGTGGCTGATGCCGCGCAGCCCTCGCGGGCGGCGAATCCCCATGAAACCCGTCCACCGCATGGATGACGTAGGCACCACTCCATCAGTACGCCGCAGGGCGAGCGCGGAACCCGTAGAGCGATACAGCACGCCTGGCGCGTCCGGCATGAGGCGATTGCGTTCGGCACAGACCTCGGGTGACATGTCATGGCCGAGGGACAGCAAATCCGGGGCCGGTCCGGTCCGCTTGCGGAACAACCACGGGTACCACTTTTGGATGATCTGTTTGACCGGCCACGGAAGCCAGCGCATCAACAACGCGGCATATCCGGTTCCGTGATGAGGGGTGGAAATAGTGGTCAGGGACGCCACTTTGGGTGCGCGTCCTAGCAGCGTGATGGCGTAACGCGAGTCCACGCCACCCTTGGAATGGGCAATGAGGTTCACGCGCTCGGCGCCGGTCTCCGCCACCACGCGGTCAATCTCCGTGGCGAGTTCCGTGGCGGCATCACGGACAGACCGGGCTGCTTGGTGATCGGCAAAGCGCACGGTGGCTCCGGCTTCCTCCAACATGGCGGGTATCCGGCCCCAATACCGAACACTGGTCCACTCTTTGGCGCTCACGCCGTGGACCAACATGATGGGGTACCGGGTGGTGCACTGAGTGCTGGTCACGGTGGTCACGGGGTTGTCCTTCTGGTCACTGTTGTCCTTTGTTTCACTGGGGCAACACCGCCCACACGGGATGCGGCCATCCGCCCAGCGCCTGCGTCAGTGCGCGTGCTGGTGCTCCTGGGTTTTCCGGTGCGCCTGGGCTTTCCGGATGCAGGAGCAGGTCTCGGGGAACTCGGGACAGACGTGCGGCGCTGGGGTCATAGATGAGCGCGGAATCGTCGCCCGCAGAGACAATCAACACCACATGCCGCGGGACGGCGCTCTGCCAACTGGTGCTGCGATCTCCCCCAGCGAAGATGGGGACGGGAATCCCTGCGCGCGCGGCATCGATGGCGGCGCGCATCACTCGCTGGCCGCGCTCGCCTTCGCCAATCACACGATGCGTGTAGCGCTGGCTTCCGAATCGTGCCTCGCGGGCTGCGGCCCAGGGACTGGTGCCGAACTTTTGGGGCCACAGACCCACGCGGGCGCAGGCGCGGTGGACGCGGAGTTGCAGCACTCCGAATTGTTCGGCGGTGGTGACTTCAGCGGCGAGGCGTGGATCTCCCGCCATGGCGAGCATGACCAACACGGCCGAACCACAGGTGGTGGGGTCCACTTGCTTGGCAGGGGAACCGTCAGCCAGAGTGACCGGTCCGGGGCGGGATGGGAACACTCGTGGTGCGCTGGGTGCCGGGGGCTGGTGGGTGCTTGCCTGGGGTGGTGGGCTTGCCTGGGATGGGTGGGTGTGGACCAGGCCAGCGTGCTGCACCGGAACCTCGGGAGACACCGGAACCTGGGGCGGCGCTGGAACCTCGGGAGACACTGGAACCTCGGGAGACACCGGAACCTGGGGCGGCGCTGCGGAGAACAATCGCAACCGCGCAATCAGGTCCGTCACGCGGAACTCCCTGGTGGTCATGGTGCGAAGCGTACACACAGGTCAGCGGAAATCACGGCTGGTGGCCTTCACGGGCAACGCGAGCGGGGCCAGGTGTTCCGCAATGAGGTTGGTGGCGCCGTCCCCACGCTCCACCCGCCCGCGCACCACTAATGCCGGGGAACGCCGGGCCACGTGAGAGAACCGTTTCCACAGTCCTTCGGAGCACACCACGTTGAGCAGACCCGTCTCGTCTTCCAGGGAAATGAAGGTCACGCCTCGGGCAGTTCCGGGGCGTTGCCGATGCGTGACCATGCCGCCGGCGGCCACCCGGCGGCCCACCTCGGTGGTGAACACCTCCCCCACCGTCAGCACTCCGGCCCTTTCCAGATCGGCACGGACCGCTTCCGTGGCGGTGAATCCGGGGGTCATGCCCGTGGCCCACGCGTCCGCCGTGACGGTTTCCCCGGCGGACATTTCCGGGAGCACGGGCGCTTCTACTCCCACGGAGATACCGGGGAGGGTGTCTGGACCTTCCTGTCCCAGCGCTCCGGCAGCCCAGAGCGCCTCACGACGAGTGATGCCAAAGCATTCCAAGGAACCGGCCGTGGCGAGCGCCTCCCACTGAGGCGTGGACAGCGTGACCCGGCGCGCCACGTCCCGGATGTCAGCAAATCCGCCCGCCGGACGGGCCGCCACCACCTCCTCGGCGGTGGCCTTGTGGAAGTTCCGCACCTCGGCCAACCCCAACCGCACCGCCAAGCCGTCCCGAGAATCGGCGTGGTGCTCCACGCTAGTCAGCGCAGCGGATGCGTTCACACACGGGCGCAATACGGTCACCCCGTGCCTGCGTGCATCGGCGCAGAGCGTCTGCGGTGAATAGAACCCCATAGGTTGCGCGGCCAGAATCCCGGCGTAGAAGGCTGCCGGATGATGTACCTTCAGCCACGCGGACACGTACACCAGGAAAGCAAAGGAATACGCGTGGGATTCAGGGAAACCAAAGTCCGCAAACCCTCGCAGTTGGCTGTAAATCGTCTCGCGCTCCGCGCTTGGCACGCTATTTTTCTTCATGCCGCTGAACAGGCGATCCTTCAGCGCTTCCATCCGCTCCACGGAACGCTTGGACCCCATAGCACGGCGTAACTGGTCAGCATCCGTAGGGGTGAACCCGGCAACATCGATAGCCATTTGCATCAGTTGCTCTTGGAACAGCGGCACCCCCAGGGTGCGTTTCAGGCTGGGTTCCAGCAGGGGGTGGAGGTAGGTCACGGGTTCGCGGCCACGGCGCCGGGCAATGTACGGATGCACCGCTCCGCCTTGGATGGGACCCGGGCGGATCAGCGCCACCTCCACCACAATGTCATAGAAACATCGTGGCCTCACCCGTGGCAACGTGGCCATCTGAGCGCGCGATTCCACTTGGAACACCCCAATGGTGTCCGCTGCGCAGAGCAGGTCATACACCGCTGGATCGTCGCGCGGAAGCCCGTGCAGGGTGAGGTGCTCCCCCGTCCGTGCCTCAATCCCTTCAAAGGCGTACCGAATGGCGGTGAGCATTCCCAGGCCCAGGAGATCAAATTTCACCAATCCGGCATCCGCGCAATCCTCTTTGTCCCATTGGAGAACGGTGCGCCCTTCCATGCGTGCCCACTCCACGGGGCACACTTCAATGACGGGGCGATCACACATCACCATGCCACCGGAATGGATTCCCAGGTGACGCGGAAGTTTCAGGAATTGCTGCGCGAGTTCCGTGACGTGTTGCGGGATGTGATCTAAATCTTCCCCGGCGGACAGATCTCTCCACCGATCCACGGACTTGCTCCAGGCGTCCTGCTGTCCCACGTCATACCCATGCGCCTTGGCGGCATCCCGAATAGCCGAACGTGGCCGATACGAGATCACGTTGGCCACCTGCGCGGCATAGGTGCGCCCAAACTTCTCATAGACGTGCTGAATCACCTCCTCGCGCCGAACCGACTCGATGTCCACGTCAATATCTGGCGGACCGTCCCGCTCCGGAGCCAAGAATCTTTCAAAGAGCAGGCCGTGATGCACCGCGTCCACGGCGGTGATTCCCAGTGCGTAACACACCGCCGAGTTGGCAGCGCTCCCCCGGCCCTGGCTGAGAATTCCGCGTTCACGGCAAAACTCCGCAATGTCATACACCACCAGGAAGTAGCCGGGGAAGTTGAGGGTTTCAATGATGTCCAGTTCATGATCCAACTGCTTCCACGCCCCGGGAACGGTTTCCTGGTCGCGCGGACCGTAACGGCGCGTCCCGCCACTCTCCACCAGAGCCCGCAAGTGACTCGCCTCCGTGTGACCGGGAGGCACGGGGTACGGAGGCAGGTCCGGCGCCACGAGTTTCAGGTCAAAGGCGCACTCACTCGCCAGATCTGCAGCAGTGATGACAGCCTGCGGATACCGATGATGCAAGCGAGCCATCTGCTGGGGCGAACGCAAACGCGCAATCTGCGCAGCAGGCATCCACCCCTCCATCTCCTCCATGGACTGCCGAGCGCGCACTGCCGCGAGCGCCCGCGCGAGTTCGGCATCACGCTGGGTGGCATAGTGCGCTCCCGTGGTGGCGACGAGGGGTAGCCGGGCCTCTCGCGCCAGTTCGGCTAAGGCGTCATGAAGGGGGGCATCCTGGGAGGTGCCCGTGGCGGTGATTTCCACGGCCACGTTATCCCTGCCAAAGGTATCCATCAGCCGGTGAAGTTCCCGACGCGCGGCGCTGAGGCTGTTCTGCTGCAACTCGCCCCGGTGCCATCCGCCCTGGGCCAAACCGCCCTGGTGCAACGCCGTACGTACTGCCCCCTTACGACACCCGGTGAGCACCAACCACTGTCCGTCAGCCTGCTCTCCCAGGGCTTCCATCCGGTAGTTCGCTTTGCCTTTGACCCCGGCCTCCAATTTGGCCAACCCAATAGCCGAGGAAAGGTGTTGGTATCCGGCAGCATTGCGGGCCAGGACTAGGAGATGCTCAGAACGGGGATCCGGCACCCCGGTGGGTTCGTCCACCGGGGACAGGTGCAACTCAGCGCCAAACACGGTTCCCAGTCCGGCCAACCGCGCAGCCTCGGCGTGTTTCACCGCGCCGTAGAGACCGTCATGATCCGTGATGGCCAGGGCACTCAGGCCCAGACGTGCCGCCTCGGCTACCATCTCCTCGGGTTGCGAGGCGCCGTCTAGGAACGAGTACGAGGAGTGCGCATGCAACTCGCCGTAACGCACGTGAGACATCACGCGTCACCTCCTGACATTCGTTGCACTGTAGATCCGCTGCACCCACACACTCGTCGCACTGCAAGCCCGACGAACCACAGGCTCGACGAACCACGCACTCGTCAAACCCGCAGCCTCGTCGCACGCGAGAACAACGACAGAGCACAGCGAACAGAGACCATTGAAAATAGAACAGATGTACGAGTATACCTGTTTTCACAGTGCTATCTCCACCCCACGCGGCACGCCTCCGCCGCGCAGTGCGCGTGAGGCGTCATCATCTGCGTGAGAACAACAAGCGAGTGAACAGACGCGAGAAAACGAACGCGAGAAAACGAACGAGCACGCAAAGGTAGCGCGATACGTGGGTAGCAAGAACAAGTACAAAAACGGCATCCTGCCGATGGTGTTGATCAACTTCTCCATCGGATCGGTGTACTGCTGGACCCTGTTTAAGGAACACGTTCAGGACTACACGGGTTTCAGCGATCTCACCATGGCGTGGGGATTCTCCATTGCCATCTTCTTCCTGGGAATGTCTGCCGCCTTTGGCGGGAAAATTGTGGAGAAGAACCCCACGCGTTCGGCCTGGCTGACGTTCATATTCTTCACCTCCGGATGGCTCATCACGGGCCTGGGGATTCAGATTCGCAATCCGTGGGTGATGTTGTTGGGGTTCGGTTTTGTGCAAGGCATCGGCCTGGGGTTGGGCTACATCACCCCGGTGAAAACCATGATGATCTGGCTGGACAACAAGAAGGGTTTTGCCGCCGGGTTGTCCATTGCGGCCTTTGGCCTGGCCGGCGTCATTGCCAACCCCATCATCGAAGCACTGCTTCAACGTTTCCAGCCCTACGAGGTGTTCTACATCCTGGCTGTGGTCTATGGCGTGGCCCTGATTGCTGCGGCGCGCCTGCTCTACCGGCCCGCCTACACCGAGGACAACCCCGTCATAGCGGGCGGCGTGCTCCGCCCCGCTGCGGTGATCTTTTCCCGCAAATTCCTGCTGCTGTGGCTGGTATTCTTCCTGAACATTGCCAGTGGGCTGGCTCTGATCAGCCAGGAAAAGCAGATCTACCAGTATGAAGGCATCCGCGAGATGGGGTTCATTGGCAGCCACCACTATCTGATCCTGGTGATGATCACGGCTACCGCCAACCTGGCCGGACGCCTCATCATGGCCTCCCTCCAGGACAAGATGCGCCTGAAACACACCCCGTACTACGTGATGTCTCTGGGTTCGTTGGCGGTGGCGATCATTGCCGCCGTGGCTGAGCCGTCCGTGGTAGGAGCGTTTGTGCTGGTCTTTGTGGTGCAGTTTATGTTTGGCTGCGGTTTTGCCTGCATGCCAAACATCCTGCATCAAAACTGGGGCATGACCTTCCTGTCCACGGTGCACGGCTTCATCCTCAGCGCCTGGGCCATTGCCGGCTTGGTGGGCAACCAGGTGTCCACCTTTGTCATGGGGCACTACAACTTGCGCACGCTGTTCACGGTGCTCGCCGTGTTCTACGCCGTACAGTTTGTGGCGCTGTTGATCTGGATTCAGGTGTCCGCCAAGGATCGCCACGTGGACGAGGTGCCAGCGGACGAGGTGCCCGTGGACGAGGCGCCCGTGAACAAGGTGGCAGCAACCGCTGCGTGAGCGTGCTGGACAGCGTGAACATGAGCCCTGGTACCA
Organism: Cellulomonadaceae bacterium; assembly: GCA_031256435.1. GTDB lineage: Bacteria > Actinomycetota > Actinomycetes > Actinomycetales > Cellulomonadaceae > Xylanimonas. The sequence continues at coordinate 5,868 of JAIRQO010000069.1, read as the reverse complement.
CCGCGAGCAGCAGCAACCACGGCGCTATGAACAGCGCCGGCGTCACCCGCATAGCGCCTCCACCTGCCACCCGTGCGGGCCGTGCGCCATGAGCAACCCCATGTTCTCACTGTGTAACTGGACATAGGTGGCGTGACGGTGTGGCCACGGACCCGCCCAATTCAGCACCGGCCAGTGAGTCATCGGCATGGAGGAGTGTTGATATCCTACGACGACGGGATCGGCGCTGAGAAACAGTCCATCCCCCACATCCACGGGTTGACCGCGCGCATCACATACCTGCGCCGGAATCGGCTCAGGGAACACGCAGGAGGGGGCAGGGTCCGGTAACGCGCCGGGCCACGGACATCCCGGGTCACGTTCGGCAGGCACGTGCTCCCCCGAAGGAACCAGATGCACCCGATCCCGCGGCGTGCGGCCCCCTTGGAGTTCGGGCAGCAGCACACCGTCTGCTCCCAGCAGGCCTTGGACACGTCCCAAGGATCGCTGTGCTCGCTCGTTTCCCCCAGCCCCCGCGCCCCACAGGCTCGGCTGATGCGTTCCTGCCGGGATGACCTCCTCAGCCGCGAGCGCCAGGTACGTGAGCGCCCCCGGCCCTTCTTCCTCCCCCTCGCAGGTGCGAGCGGTAAGCCATCCTTCTAACTGCCAACGCACTCTGTCTGTGATCCGTGCCGCACCCAGACCTCCCACCATCGCGTCATCCGTGCGCCACACGCGCTCCAACTCGGCATTCTCTGTGCGGGCGGTAATCCGCAGCCTCCCCGCGGACATTCCGCGTGTGGTCAACATGTCATGGAGTTCTTCAGCGAGTCGGCGTGCTGCAAAGGTGGCCGCGTCCACGCGTTCCACCGGAGGATCCAGTTCTTGTCCGGTGGCCAGATCTGGTTCCACTCGCCTGCGTGCCGGAGGCCGCAGATCCTGGCCGCTGGCTAAGCGCCACACCCAGGAACCGATATCACCAAAGCGTGCCGCCACGCTCTCATGCGGCAGTGCCGTCACGTCCCCCAGGGTGCGGATCCCCAACCGCAACCACAAGTCAATGGCCTGCCGCACAGCGGTGGTCATGGCCGAATCGGTAGCAGCGTGAAGGACGTCACTGACGGGCCGCGTGGCCAAGAACTGCCGTGTTTCTTCAGCGGGAACGGTCACCGATTCCCGCGCCGAGAGGATGGCGGCCAGCAACCCCCGGGCAATCCCCACGTGACACTCAAACCCGGCCGCTGCTACGGCCTCCACCAGGGCGCTCGCCAACTCCTCGGTTCCCCCGTGATACCGCACCGGGCCGTTGGCCGGGGCCAGGATCACTCCCGGCCGGCACACCTCCAACCCGGAGACCACCGTTTCCACGGCAGCAGCCACGGGCTCAAACTCGCGGACATCGCGCGCGTCATCAGCAGGGAGCAGTACCAACTCGGGGCACAGCGATTGCGCCACACGGCGACGCATCCCCACCTGCACCCCGGCGGCGCGCGCCTGGGAGGAAGCCACCACAACGCGCGGACCCACCACGGCCACCGGGACGTAGGCCGGGATATCCGCACACAGCATCGCTGCCACGGCTGGCCAATCCGGCACCCACACCGCAACGGTGTTCTCCCCCGTCATCGTCGTCGCCCCTGCATCTGTACTCACGGTACTTCTTCCCCCCGTGGCACTACTCTCAGACACTGTGACACTCCTTGCAGACATCCCTACCCCTCCTTCATCGTAAACGAACAACTGTTCGAACACAGACTAGAGGAGGGGTAGGAGACGAAACAGCGATCACCCAGAGCCTGGGCACTCAGGAGTGTTTGAGCAAGTACTTTGCTGACAAAGACTTGAACACGGCCCTGCCATCTAGACCAGATATGCCCACACCGTCACGATGCGTCCACACCACACCCTCGGCGCCTCGGCCTGGGGTCTGGATGGACTTCACCGATTCCGTCTGCGCGATGGTCTCGTCAATGGAGGGAGGCAGCTGCATGCCTTGATAGACGGGCACGGCTTTCTCCGCTGCCCACAGGGGCCACGCGTCGCGCGGAGTGCGTGAGGTAGTGGAACGAGCGGGAGCCTCGGCATCAAAGGTGCCGAACCCAAAAACGAACACGCGTACCTTGGTCAGCGCAAGCGGATTCTTCTGAATCCCCGGACCCGCAACCTCTCCTTGCACCCACTGGCCGGGAGCGAGTGGGGACAATTCACTGTTCGCTGCACGAGTCCACATATTGTCCGCTTCCATGGAGAGCTCCAGGTTCCGCGAGGCAACGTGAACCACCCCGGCACTGTCACGCCACGCGGTGAGGGACGATCCATCAATCTTCTCCGTGGGAACCCAAGCGGACCGATCTTGCTGGATCTGATCCCAGGTTTCCGGATCGATGTTCTGCACGCGCTCCGCATCTGTTTTAGTCAACCAGGACGGGAACGAGCCCACAGCATCCAACTGACCTACAGGTAACGGTGGTTCATAGAGAACGATCCCGAGCACGGAATCAATGCTGGGATGGCCCGTTGATCCGCCAGTCCCGCCATCCGGCACGGGCACCACCTCAGACGCGCCACGGGAGATCACCTCGGGGAACTCGTCGATGGGGAAAACGATGCCTTGCGAATAGACGCCGCGCAGTTTGGCCGTCTTGAGGACATGAACCTGTCTGCCGCCAAACTCGCGGGATCCGCGAGCGCTCAGGAACGCGAAACGTGGATCCTCTAGCGGCAGTGCTGCGTCCACCTCAATGTAGAGAACCTGGTCACCGGCTGAAAACTCGCCCTTGCGAACAACAACGGTCCACCCACGGACCTTCGCCTGCTCAATGGCGTCAGCGCCGTCAATGGGGTTGACAGACGTGATTGTCTCCACGCTTGCCAGCCTTCGTTGTTCATCAGAACTCACCTGACCGCTGTGTTCCACAGCGCTGGTCCCACTGCCATCAACCCGCCTCATAGCCTCACCCAATCCACTCGAAAGGTACCGTCACACTCGAAACATTCGAGTGCTTCCTCGTCGATCGCTGCATTTACTTGAGCCTCACCGATGCGACGATTCACCAGCGTTTTGTGTTCCTCACAGAGGACACTCTGCTCTCCATGACACAGGATGACCTCGGTCCACACGGCTTCCCGATAGCAGACAGCGGGGTGAGCATGCTCAGGGTGCTGACAATCGAGCATGCACTTCGCATCTCTGAGAACATCCTGGTCTCCGTAAGTACACCGAAGCGCACGTTTCTCCTTGGATTGGGTGTCGATCCGTGGATCGAGCAGGGCATTGACTGACATGGTGATGACCTCCTGTGAGAGATTTTTTCTGACAGACACCAGAGTAACGGACCTGCAGATATGAAAATTTGACTCAGCAACCGAGTGGGGGCCGGCCCTCTACCGTCAGCCGCGCAGCCTTGTGAGCACCGTGACCGGTGGGTTTGGGCCATGGGTCTGGTGTTCCGTTGCGTTGCCGCAGTATCGTTGGCGTTCGATGTGACTCAGAGCAGAGCCAGGGAGGCGTGATGGTGCAAGATATCGTTGACCGTCGGGGACGTTTTCCTGCTGGAACTACGGGTCGATTCACAGCGAAACCCCAGAGGGATGCGTCCTATGACCTTCCGCGTCATCCCGACTGTGCCGATGGTCAGTTCACGCCATGTGTGCATGGGAACGATGTTCCGCTTTGCGGTGAGGATCGAGAATGCCGGAACAGCGCGGCACTCCATTCTTGTTTTCCTTGCAAGGACGCAGGATGCGTGGAACCTTGTGATGAGTGCTCACACGAATGGCGGTTCCATGTGGGGAATGACACAGGATGCTGGTGTTGTGACAAAACGCGGGCTAGGTTCCGGCACGGCCACTGTATTCATGGCACTCAACTCAACGGGTGCCATTGTCTTGGTTTCTCCAGCGGACCTCCGTGCAAACCATGTGCTCTGGCACAGTGTCGGTTGGTCGCCGATGCTCACGCTCCGGGTACCCATTTTACTGTCGGTGATGTCGAATCGCTGGACATCCATCGCCAAAGGTTTGGCAGAGAGCCAACCAACGCCGATGCAGCAGCGCAGTACTGGAGGTCAAGGCAGAGAGCACTGCCCGTGCTCAACATTGCCACCATAGTGGATGCGATTGAACCACACGAGATTCGTTTCTATGAACGAATGACGATTGCCTGGCAGCAAAAGGTGTCACTGGTACCCATACCTCCTCGTATCAATGGGATTCGTTTGAAGAGCGCCGACTTTGTTTGGCATGATCACGGTAATCTGATTATTGAACTGCGTGGCACATGGAGTACGCGGCCAGTGTGGAAACGGATCAGGAAGAAGATACTGGACAAAGCGCGCGGCGGACGTGCCCAGGGCGTTACCTTGGAGAACTTCGTCATTGACCTTGGAGACATGGCACTCAGCGCGCATATTCGCGAAAGTTTAATGAAGTTCAACCAGAACGTTCCGGGTCACTATGTGTCCCACATCTGGGTTGCTTCACCCGCAGGCTTAGAGGAAATCGTCGTTCTTGATGAACGGTGACAGGGTGTTCAGTCCCAGCGCCTTCACGTGGTCCATTATTGCGGGACTAGCACCGGGGGAACACCCTGTACCGTGATACTAGCATGAGGATTGCCCGTCACCAACCGATGACCCATGAAGAAAGCGGGCGGCCAGGGCGACCATCACTGACGGCTACAACACCCGCGAATTCACGGACAAACTCACCACCAATGCGCTCAATGCCACAGCCACGATTTCCAAGGATTACAAGTCCGGCGGATATGAAGGCACGCGGAAAGCCTGCGGGACCGGCGCCTCCACCAACGGTACCGTGACGAGTGTGAAAGTGGGTAGTGCCAAACCTGAAGCGGGGAAGAGTTCCTGCAATAACGATCTTGTCCACGGCACGAGAGTGTGCGCTGTAGCGAAGATCACGGACGGCTACAACACCAAAGAACCCACCGCGTGCCTGACCCTGAACAAAGTACCAAAACCTGCCGAGCCGACCTGTACGGTATGGGCCGGCCCTGGCCCCTACGGTGGAGCCACCGTGAAATGGAGTTCCAACGGCACACTGAGCCGCAAATCCGTAATCAGCGGCGCCGGTGGCGGTACCTACAATGCCACAGCCACACGCACCAACAGTGACGGGAAAAACATCTCCACCCAGAGCCGTACCTGTGGCATGACCATCAACAAGCGCCCCAGCCCCTGGGGACTACCGAGCATCAGCACGCTGTGTGGGAACGGTTCCACGGCTCAGTCCAGGGCGAAGAATCTCATCCAAGGCACTTACTCCAACGCAGAAATTTCGTGGGAGGGTTGGAGTGTCAGTTACATCAGCGGCGGAAGCGCCGGTCAATCCTCCTGGGGCGGCGGCATCGTCTCTCAAGGCGGCACCTGCCGAGGCATCCAATCCTTCCAAGCGTATGTGTGGACGGTTGCAAGTAACCCAACAATGCAAATGCAGAGTTACTCAGTTGGGAGTGCATGTCCATCGGGGTACACACGGGCGCCCTACTGCAACAAGAACAACGTGGGCAATAACAGTGGGGCGTTGAACCAGAACGGGGCACTGCAAACCTGGGACGCCGCTAGATGGTACGCCTGGGCAAAATAGGAGCACTGACATGGCAACCATCGACAAACACGGCGCTTTGCATGACCGTACGGGCAAGTATTCTGGGTCAGTTCGCGGGGGTGTGAGCACGGACGTTAAGCCCACAACAGCAATCGAGTGGAAAAAGGCTTTGTTTTCCGATTTCTCCCCGCCGGAGACGTCCTCGGTGAAGAACCCAGAAGCCACTGCCGCCGCAAAACAGGCCATATTCTTGGCTCCACACCCCATCAAGTCCAGCGAAGGTAACACTGTGAAACTGAAAAACGTCCTCAAAGGAATCGGCGT
>JAIRQO010000071.1 GCA_031256435.1 Cellulomonadaceae bacterium | reverse complement strand
TGTAGTACCAACACCTCCACCGCGTAACTTTCCCCCGCCGTATCCCAGTAGAATAGGTTCTTGTGGCACTCACAATCGGAATCGTTGGACTCCCCAACGTAGGTAAAACAACACTCTTCAACGCCGTGACGCGCGCAGGCGCCGTGGTGGCTAACTACAACCAGCAGACCACCGAGCCGAACCTCGGCACCGCGCCGCTGCCTGACCCTCGTTTGGCGGTCCTTGCTGAGTTGTTCAAATCCCAGAAGATCATCCCGGCCACCATGAACTTTGTGGATGTGGCCGGAGTTGCCAAGTCCGCGGGGGAGGGGATGGGTAATCGCTTCCTTGCGCACATCCGCGAGGCAGATGCCATTTGCCTGGTGACTCGGGCGTTCGACGATCCTGTGGTCATGCGCGCTGAAGGCTCAACCGATCCCGCCGATGACATTGACACCATCAACACGGAACTGATCCTTGCTGACATGGCAAGCCTGGAAAAGGCGATTGAGCGCTTGGAAAAGCAGGTGAAGATCAAGCAGGGTGATCCTGCTGAACTCGCCGCCGGGAAAAAGGCGCTGGAAGTCCTCGAGAGCGGGAAGACCCTGTCCGCAGGCGCGAAGGAAGCGGGCCTGACGCTAGAAGAACTCAAGCCCTTCTTCCTGCTGACCGCCAAGCCGTACATTTACGTGTTCAACACGGATGATGACGGGTTGGCTAACACGGCCATGCAGGAAGAACTTCGCCAACTCGTTGCTCCAGCGGAAGCGATTTTCATCGATGCCAAGTTTGAGTCAGAGCTCATTGAGTTGGATGACGATGATGACGCGCGTGAGATGCTTGAAGCCACCGGTCAGACAGAGTCCGGACTCGATCAGGTGGCCCGCGTGGGCTTTGATACTCTCGGCTTGCAGACGTACCTCACCGCGGGGCCCAAAGAGTCCCGCGCGTGGACTATCCGCAAGGGTGACACAGCGCCCAAAGCCGCAGGAGTGATTCACAGCGATTTTGAGCGCGGCTTCATCAAGGCCGAGGTCATCACGTTTGAAGACATGGTCCAATACAAGACCGTGGCTGGAGCCCGTGCTGCGGGTAAAGCCCGCGTAGAAGGCAAGCAATACATCATGCAGGACGGCGACGTAGTGGAGTTCAGGTTCAACGTATAACCGCAGCTCAGCAGGGCTGTCAGGCCAACACGCCAGTCAGGCCAGGTCCATTCGAGCAACCCAACGGGGTCGGCTCGCTTTGGAGCCGGTCAGTTGCTCAACGATGGAGAACCCTGCAGACTCAAAGAGGGATGTGGTCCCCACGTACGCCACCGTGGTGTCTACGCGCTCGCCCTCGGGATCAACGGGAAAGCCTTCCACCACAACTCCGCCCTGGGAGCGCACGTATTCCACGGCACCCTCCAGCAATGCGCGCGCGATGCCCCGCCGCCGATATCCCGGGCGCACCACAAAGCACCGCACCACCCAGGCTGTATCCCATTCGGACTCGTCCCTGCGCGGAAGCACCCGCGAGCGATGCATGGACAGGGCCAGGCGATGAGGAGCAAGGCCCACCCAGCCCACTACGGTCCGCTCGCCGCCCTCGGTGACGTAGGCCAATAACCCCGGCGCCGGTTCCCCGTCCGTCAACTCGCGCAACGCCTCCCCACGATCCTGGGGATCCAACCCTCGGGGTGATCGCCACACCATGCACCAGCAGGCCCTACCGCGTCCCGTGGGGTTCAGCATGGTGGTGACATCAGCGAAACGCTCCTGCGTGGCGGGCAGGATTTCCAGGTTCTCCATGTCCTCCACGCTACATCACGCCGCAGGTGGGTCAACCCAGAGGGCTGGACTCCACCCCGGGTTCCAGCACGGGAATACCGAAAACACGCAGCGAGGCGTCCTTCATGCGCGCATCATAGGTGACCACAAAATCAACCTGGGCCTGGCTGGCTACGGCAAGGTGAATGGCGTCCAGGCTGCGGATGGATGGATCGTGCAGGATTCCTGCATTCTGGAAGTCGCCTTCGAGGATCGGCATGATGTCAAACCGGGTCAGTGCATCGGTTACCTCGCTCATGGCCACATGGGAGCGGATTGCCAAACGCCGAAGTTCCGTTGCGAGTAGCCAGGATCCCACCATGGAGAATCGATCATCGTTCATGAATTCCACCATCGCTCGGGACTCAGCCTCTACGAGGAGAAGTTTTGCCGCTGCCGACGTGTCTACATAGGCCCTCATGCCCGGTCCTCCCTATTCCAATCCAGGAATTGTTGAATGGTTTCCCCGGTGGGAGAAACGTGCGTTGGCATGGTCCACCCACCCCGGCGAGTGGCAGGCCGCGCGGGAATTCGGTGCATCGCCGCTGATGGCGCCGCGTAAATCGGCACCACTTTCGCTACCGGCGTGCCGTTGGTGGTGACCACAAATTCCTCACCCGCCTCCGCTCGTCGCAAAATCTCCCCGCTGTTGTTGCGCAGTTCCCGCTGCGGAATGACGGTGGGCCCAAGGCCCCGGGGCATTGGTTGCGTAGCGCTCATGTAGCAAGTGTAGCGCACGGGGATGCGCGCGTCAAGGAAGGGATTATTCGACGAACGTCGCAAAGGTTCTCCCGTAATCGTCGTCGCAGACTGCCACGGCTACACCGCGTTGTAGGTCAGTGCAAGAACTCCTGCATCCACAGCGCGGAGTCCTTCCAGAGGCGCTCCTGCGTGGCGTAATCCGTGTAGAAGAGGCCAAAACGACGGTCAAAGCCAAAGGCCCACTCAAAGTTGTCCATCAGGGACCACACAAAGTATCCGCGCACGTCAACGCCGGATTCTAGCGCTTGGCCCACCGCGTTGATGTGATCGCGAATGTACGCGGTACGTGCTTCGTCGTGTACTCGGCGCGCCCCAGAACCTCCACCGTCCGCACCCTCAACCCCAGCACCAGCACCCTCAAACCCAGCACCATCCACCACAACCTCATCAGCAAACGCTGCCCCGTTTTCCGTCACGGCCAGCGGAAGATCAGGGTATTGCCGATGCAGGTCACGCAGGAGATCGCGCAGTCCATTCGGCTGAATGTTCCACCCCATGGTGGTTACCGGTCCGGGTTGCGCGTGGAAGTTCACGGTATCGGCACCAATCCACGGACTCGCCGCAGCATCGCCGTGGCCGTCATTGCGCACGGCGGCGCCCTCGCCCAGGTTCCGGGACACGTGAACCGTTTGATAGTAGTTGATGCCCAGGAGGTCAATCGATTGGTGGATGGCCTCCAGGTCACCATCCTGAACAAAACTCCAGTCCGTGATCTCAGCTGTATCAGCCAGGAAATCTGCGGGGTACGCACCTTCAAGCATCGGCCCCAGGAAGGCGCGGTTGGACAGCGCGTCAATCTGCCGTGCGGCATCACGGTCCGCAGCGGAATCGCTCACCGGAACCGCCACCTGCGGGTTGAGGGTCACGGACACGGGGACGTCATCACCCAACACCGAGCGCAACGCCTGAACACCCAATCCGTGCGCCAGGTTCAAGTGGTGCACGGCTTTCAGCGCGGACTCGGGTTCGGTGCGGCCCGGCGCGTGAACGCCAGATCCGTACCCCAAATACGCGGCGCACCACGGCTCGTTCAGCGTGGTCCACGTGTCCACCAGGTCACCCAGGGCTTCGGCCGCCGCGCGGGCGTACTCGCCGAAGGCTTCGGCTGTAGCACGGGTGGTCCAGCCGCCCGCGTCTTCGAGTTCCTGCGGGAGATCCCAGTGATACAAGGTGACAAACGGCCTGATCCCGCGCTCGCGTAAAGCCGTCAATACCCGACGATAATAGGCCACACCGTCGTCGGATAATGAACCTGTGCCGGTGGGCATGACGCGGGACCAACTCAGTGAGAAGCGGTACGCGGTGAGCCCCATATCTGCCATGAGGGTGACGTCCTCGGCAAAGCGGTGGTAGTGATCGCAAGCAATATCGCCAGTGTCGCCGTTCATAATGCGGCCGGGCGTGTGGGCAAAGGTGTCCCAGATGGACGGCGTGCGCCCGCCTTCGGCTACGGCGCCTTCAATCTGATACGCGGCGGTGGCGGCGCCCCAGGCAAAGTCATGCGGGAAGTCCTTGGCGGTGGTGAAAGTCATGGGTTCACAGTACGGGGCGCTCGCCGTGACGATGTCTCGCGGGCGCCGTTGCCCGCATCGCAGCAGCGCCTCCCGCACCCACGCAGCAGCGCCTCCCGCACCCACACCAGAGCGCCAGCGGTACCCGTGGCACCGCGCTAACGCCGCGCGGCGGACATTCGTGTCACACCCACCGCGTACACTTCACGGCATGTCCACCATTACTCGCGATGAACTTGTTCACGTTGCGCGGTTGGCTGCCATTGACTTGACCGAGGCGGAAACGGATCAGTTTGCCACGGAACTCAATGTCATCCTGGAAGCCGTAGCCCGCGTCAACACCATTGTCACGCCTGACGTCCCTGCCACCAGCCACCCGCTGCCCATGACCAACGTGCTGCGTGATGATGTGGTGATCCCCTCCATCCCGCTGGACGAGATTGAGGCCGGGGCCATCGCCTTTGAGGACGGAAAGTTCCTGGTTCCGCAGATTCTTGGGGAGGAATAATGGTAGTCAGTAACACGCGTTTTACCGCCGCAGAGTTGGCCACACAGCTCAAGATCGGCACCGTGAGTGCCGTGGAGGCCGTCCAGTGCCATCTTGACAGGATCGACGACGTTGACGGTGACCTCCACGCATTCCTCCACGTTTCCGCCGAGGAAGCGCTCGCTACCGCGCGGGAGGTGGACAAGGATCGCGCGGCAGGGGTGGATTTGCCTCCGCTTGCCGGGGTGCCCATTGCCGTCAAGGACTTGATTTGCACCAAGGGGATTCCCACCACAGCCGCCTCGCGCATTCTGGAAGGCTGGATCCCTCCCTATGACGCGAGCATTGTGCGGAACATCAAAGCCGCGCGAATGCCCATCTTAGGAAAGACTAATCTCGACGAATTTGCTATGGGCTCATCCACGGAGCACTCTGCCTTTGGTGACACGCATAACCCGTGGGATCTGGACCGGATCCCTGGCGGGTCCGGCGGAGGGTCTGCCGTGGCCGTGGCCTCCTATGAAGCGCCGCTGGCTATTGGGACGGACACCGGTGGTTCCATCCGTGGCCCGGCTGCCTTCACCGGAACGGTAGGGGTGAAGCCTACGTATGGTTCCGTGTCTCGCTACGGATGCATTGCCATGGCCTCCAGTCTGGACCAGGCAGGACCCGTGGCGCGCAACGTGCTGGACACCGCGCTGCTGCATGAGGTACTCGCCGGCTATGACCCACGTGATTCCACCTCCATCAACGAGCCAGTGCCCGCTTACGCTGATGCTGCTGTCCACGGTGCTACCCAGGATCTGAAGGGCGTCAAGGTGGGCGTGGTGCTGGAAATGGTGGGCAACGGCTTCCAACCCGGAGTCCTGGCTCGCTTCTACGAGAGTCTCACCAAGTTGCAGAACATGGGGGCTGAGGTAGTGAACCTGTCCTGCCCGTCTTTCCCGTTCGCCTTTGACGCGTATTACTTGATCATGCCAGCCGAGGTGTCCTCCAACCTGGCGCGCTATGACGGGATGCGCTACGGCTTGCGCGTGGAACCCACCGATGGCCGCCCCGTGACGGCCGAATCCGTCACCATGGCCACCCGTGGTCAGGGATTTGGCGAGGAAGTCAAGCGCCGTATCATTCTGGGAACCTACGCCTTGTCTGCCGGGTACTATGACGCCTTCTACGGCTCCGCCCAGCAGGTGCGTACTCTGATTCAGCGTGACTTTGCTGCCGCATTTGACCAAGTGGACGTGTTGGTGAGCCCCACCACGCCCACCACGGCGTTCAAACTGGGGGAGAAGTTGGATGACGTGCTGGCCATGTACCTGGGTGACGTAGCCACTATTCCGGCCAACCTTGCCGGAGTCCCCGCCCTGTCCATGCCCAACGGGATTGATGCCGGATTGCCCACCGGATTCCAGATCATTGCTCCGGCCAAGGAAGATGCGCGCCTATACCGTGTGGGCGCCGCGCTGGAGGCCGCGTTGGAGCACCAATGGGGTGGCCCGCTGCTGGACCAGGCCCCCGAACTGACTGTTGCCGAGTAGGAGCCTTACCATGGAAACTGCCCTTGTTCCCTATGAAGACGCCGTGAAGCGGTATGACCCGGTCATCGGCATTGAAGTTCACGTGGAACTCTCCACCAAGTCAAAGATGTTCTGCGGTGCGGAAAACACCGCCGGGGGAGAACCCAACACGCACGTCACCGAGGTGTGCTTGGGGTTGCCCGGCACACTGCCCGTGCTCAACCGCACCGCGTTGGAATACGCCATCCGGTTAGGGCTTGCGCTGAACTGCACCATTGCTCCGTCCTGCCGGTTTGCCCGCAAGAACTACTTCTATCCGGACATTCCCAAGAACTACCAAACCTCCCAGTCTGATGAGCCGATTGCCTCGGACGGCTATGTGGATGTCATTCTCGACGATGGAGAAACGTTCCGTGTTCCCATTGAGCGGGCACACATGGAGGAGGACGCGGGGAAGAACACCCACATTGGTGGCGATGATGGCCGCATCCATGGTGCCCTGTACTCCCTGGTGGACTACAACCGCGCGGGCGTGCCCCTGGTGGAGATTGTCACCAGGCCGATTGAAGGCGCCGGGGACCGTGCGCCGGAAGTGGCACGGAAATACGTGGAGACCCTGCGGGACATTGCCCGCGCCATTGACGTGTCCGAGGCCCGGATGGAGCGTGGTCAGGTGCGTGCGGATGTCAACCTCTCACTACGTCCCACCCCGGAGTCGCCGCTCGGAACCCGCACGGAAACTAAGAACGTCAACAGTTTCCGGGCCATTGAATCCGCTGTGAGGTACGAGGTCTCTCGGCACGCCGCCGTGCTGGACTCCGGCCAACCGGTGTTCCAAGAGACGCGTCACTTCCACGAGGAAGATGGCTCCACCTCGCCCGGACGGGCCAAATCCGATGCCGATGATTACCGGTACTTCCCCGAGCCGGACCTAGTGCCTGTGGCGCCGGACCCCGCCTGGGTGGAGGAAATCCGAGCGGGGCTTCCCGAGATGCCCGCACAGCGCAGGGCCCGCCTGCACAAGGCGTGGGGTTACACCGATGCCGAGATGCGTGACGTAGTGAACGCTGGCGCTCTGGATCTCATCGATGCCACCACGGCATCCGGAGTCACCGCCGCTGCCGCACGTAAATGGTGGATGGGGGAGTTGTCCCGCATTGCCAAGCAAGGTGATGTGGCGCTGGATCAGCTGAACGTCACGCCGCAGCAGATTGGTGAACTCCAAGGCTTGATTGATGCCGGAACCATTAATGACAAGATTGGCCGCCAGGTATTGGACGGTGTTCTTGCTGGTGAGGGCGATCCCGTTGCCGTGGTGGACAAGCGCGGCCTGAAAGTGGTCTCTGATGATGGTGCGTTGTTGGAGGCCGTCACGGCGGCACTCGCAGCCGAACCGGACGTGGTGGACAAAGTCAAGGCCGGAAACATGGGGCCTGTGGGCGCCATCATTGGTGCCGTGATGAAAGCCACCAAGGGCCAGGCCGATGCCAAGCGGGTTCGCGAACTCATTCTGGAGCAGATCAACGGGTAAGGCCGCTGCCTCGTCGCAACGTGGTGCATGGTGAACTGTGGCGCTGGCTGAGCGCGGCGCCCGCGTGCCAGGGACAATAGGGGAGTGACCACCCAGGCCCCCATCGTCGAAGGCAACACACCCGCCGAACGGCTTATCCATGACAAGCGATTCTTTGGGCACCCCGTTGGCTTAATGAACCTGTTCTCCACCGAGATGTGGGAGCGGTTCAGTTACTACGGGATGCGCGCCATCCTGCTGTACTTCATCACGGACACCGTGGCCAATCACGGGCTCGGGATTGGGGACGGGCTGGGCATGGCCATCGTCTCCGTGTACGGAACAGCCGTCTACCTGCTCAGCATTGTGGGAGGCTGGGTTGCCGATAGGATGATCGGCGCCTACAAGTCCGTGTTTGTGGGTGGGTGCGTCATTGCCCTGGGTCACGTTCTCCTCGCCTTGCCTTATGCTCCAGGTTCTTGGGCCGGCATCTGCTGCGTGGCACTCGGAACGGGTCTGCTGAAACCCAACGTCTCCTCCATGGTGGGCGAGTTGTATGAAAAAACGGACCCCCGCCGTCAAAGCGCGTTCTCCATTTTCTACATGGGTATCAATGTGGGCGCTTTGCTGTCACCCCTCATTGTGGGATGGGTGCGCGCGCGGTGGGGCTACCACGCCGGATTCTCCGTTGCCGCAGTGGGCATGGCGATAGCTCTAGTGAGTTTCCTTGCCACCCGCAATCACCTGGCGGGCGCCGGAGACTACGTGAACAACCCCATTGAACTGGAAGAACGGCCCGCCATCATTCGTATGGTGCTGCTGGTAGCGGCAGGAATTGTTGCCCTGTACTTCATCTTTGCCATCTTCAACGGGATTGGCATTCAAGCCCTGGTGAACATGATGAGCCTGGTGGCCATCATCACGCCCATTGCCTTCTTTGTAGTGATGTACCGGTCACCCAAGGTCACACACCCCGAGAAATCACGATTGTTGGCCTACATTCCCATCTTTGTTGCCGCGATGCTCTTCTTCATGATCTTTGAGCAAGCGGCCACCACCCTAGCCGATTACGCCAACAAGAACACCGAGTTGAGTTTCCTAGGGATGACCCTCACTCCGGAATCCTTCCAGTCCGTGAACTCCATTTTCATCATCCTGCTGACACCGGTGTTTGCTGCCCTCTGGTTGAAAACCAAGGACCGTCCCGCAGCGCCCTACAAGTTTGCTATTGGGTTGGCCTTTGCGGCGTTGAGTTTCCTCTTCCTGGCTGCGATGTCTGGAGCCGCAGGAGTCACGGCCACCAATGATGCGCAAACCGGAGCCTGGGTGTTGGGTTTGGTGTACGTGATCCAAACGATTGGTGAACTGTTTGTTTCCCCCGTGGGATTGGCCACCACCGCCCTCTTGGCGCCGGTGGCGTTCCGTTCCCAAGCCATGGCGCTGTGGTTCCTGTGTTCGGCCACCGGGCAAGCCATCACGGCACAGTTGGTGCAGTTCACCGAGGGGATGGCTCCCACGCCCTTCTTTGGCGGAATCGGTGCGGTGACACTGGTGTTCGCCGGAATCACGGCACTGCTCTCACCGTGGATGGTCAAGAAGATGCGCTCTGCCGACGAAGAAGAGGCTCTGGCTGCACCCGTGATCCCGGACGCCACCGAGGGCGGCATCGGCAAAATCACCACCGTGATCCCCAAGGTGGAACCACGCCGCCGCAATCGTCGCAATAAGGAATAACCCGCCCAGTCGCAGCCCTCAACCGACACTCCGTCCAACCGCAACTCCGGACGCGGAGAAGCCTCCGGACACAGAGAAAGGCCCCTGGGTTGGCGTTTTTGCGCTTCCCCAGGGGCCTATCAATTGTTCACGTGCTCATCAGGTGTTGCCCTGGTGCCACATGGTGCATCACAGCCGAGGTTTCCCCCGTGAGATCTTGCCGATCCCGGTTTTCACGCCGTGACCTGCAGAACCTCGTTGTGATGGCCCACTTCACGTTCTTCCCATCATGCCGTTCCCTGTGACAGGTTCCGCATCATGTGAAGTTGTGCTGTTTGTGATCTGGTTCCTTTTTACGGGTCCCTACGTTTCTCAGCAGCAATAGTCTTGGTGATCTGGTTCCTTTTTACGGGCTCCTACGTTTCTGACGTATTGCTTTGTTAACCAGAGTTCCCTGCGGTTCTACCGTTTGAGTTCTCGTGGCGAAGCGTTCTGCGGTTCTACCGTTTGAACTCTTCTAGTGAAGCGCTCTACTCTTCCAAAGCTTGAACACTTCTGGTGAAATGCCCTGCGATTCTACCGTTTGAACACTTCGGTGTGAAATCTCCTACGCTTCTAACGCTGGGGGACTTCGGGTGGAATTTCTTGTGTGGAACATTGGGTTGCTTTCGCTTCCCTCAGCAGCCTTTCTTCAGTGTTGGCTCGAACGCAAACGCCCGTACCTTCACTTCATTGGGCCTCACCACGTGAGATTTTCCTGTGAAGTAGGTCTACCCTCAGCAGGAGTTCCGGTTTCCCTTCACCCCCTCAGAATGCTGTTCACATTGCGTCACTGTTTCCAGTTTCACAGTGTTGTCAATGTGTGACCGTTTCCGGCTTCACATTGTCCTCGCTGTGTCGTTGTTTCCAACTTCACGTTGATTTCAGTATTCGAACACGTCTACGTTTCTAGCGCTTGACCTGCACTGCGGGTTATCATCCCTTACGGGGTGACAAGTGATAACACTACGCCTCTTCACCCAGGAGGTCAACTCGAGAGCCTGTGATCTGCGTCACTCTCGGACAAGTTCAGCAAAACCGCATGTCACCTCATGCTGGCGCGCGAGCATCTCCATCACCCAGCCCCGCAAACCGCATAGGGAAAGATGGGGACATGGCAACGCATGCACCGGAGGTCCCCACCACCGCCCCAGCGCCACGCCATGCCCCCGGCCCATCCGAGCCATCAACCCAACCCACCACAACCGAGCCATCACTCCAGGACAGTCCCACCAAGCCATCACTCCAGGTTCGCAACGCCGCCCAGGTACTCAGCCAATCCAGCAACGCCGTATTCTTTGGCGGAGCCGGGGTTTCCACGGAGTCCGGAATCCCAGATTTCCGCTCGGAAGCCGGCTTGTATCACGCCGAACACACCTACGGTCATTCCCCTGAGGACCTGCTCTCCGTGACCTTCGCTGGAGAAAACCCGGAACTCTTCTTCACCTATTACAAGGAGAACCTGGTTCACCTCAGCGCTCGCCCCAATCCGGCCCACCAGGCGCTCGCCAACTGGGAAAGCAACGGCCCCCTCAGCGCCGTGATCACGCAGAATATTGACGGCCTCCACCAAGCAGCGGGATCCCGCACGGTCCATGAACTCCACGGTTCTATTTGGCGGCAATATTGCACGCGCTGCCACGAGCGCTACACCCTGGAATGGACGCTCAACCCCACCAACTGCCGCGAGCCGAACCACGTTGTCCCGCAATGCCCTGCCTGCGGTTCCATGGTCCGCCCGGACGTCACCCTCTACGGCGAGGCCCTTCCCGAGGGCGTGATGGAAGCATCCGCCCAGGCCATCGCGGCAGCGGACACCATGATTGTGGGCGGCACATCCCTGGCCGTCTACCCGGCAGCCGGTCTGGTGGACTTTTTCCGCGGCAGCACCCTCATCCTGATCAACACCAGCCCCACCCCGCTGGATCATCGCGCCGACATTGTCATCACCCAGCCCATCGGGCGCGCTATGGAGGACATCCGTTCACTGCTCGACGAATGAGCGCGGCCCCTCCCAACGCTTGAGCGCCTCCATCCCCAGCGAGCCGCACACCACCACAGCACAGAACACCAGCACAGCAGTCAGCCGCATCGCCACCCCAGCCGCGCGCAGGACCACCACAGCCGCGCACCCCGCGCACCCCCGGCGAGTACCCACCACTCGCCTCGCATCCTGCACCATGATACGAGCATGGATTTCCACGTCACCCCCAACGAGCCGGACGCCCATGAGCCGGATGCGCTCAACGAAGAACAGGCTCAGCGGATCACGGCGTTCTGGGAGGAGTCACGCAGTTCGTCGCGCATTGCCGATGCACAATCCGTGGTGGGCCTCGGCTGGGCGGCCTCCATTCCGCCCGAGGCGTGGGCGTTCGGTGACAATCCGGACCTTGCCGATGATCTCCTCAGTCTGGTCCTAGCCGGCACCAAAACCGCCACAGCCACCGCGTTGTGCGAGTTTGCCGAGGGCGATCCTCTCCCCAAGAAGGATGATCTTTCCATCATTCTGGACGGCGCGGGCGAGCCCAAAGCCCTGATCCGCACCACGGACGTCACCGTGACCCCTTTTATTGAGGTGGACGCCGAGTTTGCTTACTTGGAGGGCGAGGATGACCGCACGCTGGAGTCTTGGCGCACCGAGCACGAGGGATACTGGCGCCGCACCCTGCCGCCTCTGGGCATGGAGTTTTCCGCGACCATGCCCGTGGTGTGTGAGCGGTTTGAGTTGGTCTATCCCAAG
Source organism: Cellulomonadaceae bacterium (assembly GCA_031256435.1). GTDB lineage: Bacteria > Actinomycetota > Actinomycetes > Actinomycetales > Cellulomonadaceae > Xylanimonas. The sequence continues at coordinate 50,449 of JAIRQO010000071.1, read as the reverse complement.
CCGTAGTACCTTCACCTGCGACGAATCAGGAGCGCTCCCATGACCCTACTGCGCACACGCGCCCGGCGTTCACCGGAAGAAACCGAGCAGGAACGCTGGCACCGGGCGCTCGCTCGCGAGGCCGCCGAGGGTTCCATGGTCCTGCTGGCTAACAACGGCGCGCTTCCCGTAGCGCCTCAATCTGTGGCCCTCTTGGGGGCGGGAGCCGCCACCACCATCAAGGGTGGGACCGGCTCGGGAGAGGTGAACGAGCGCCGTTCCGTGTCCGTAGAAGAGGGCCTGACCAACGCTGGATTCACGGTCACCACGGGCACCTGGCTCCGGGACTATGAGGCGGACCTCGCCGCAGCCAAGGCCGAGGCCAACAGGGCCATAGCCAAGCGGTTACTGAAGCCCGGCCCGTCCATGCTCATCAACCTGGTGGCCGGCACCTTCCACTACCCGCCCGGCAGGCCCATCAATCCCAGTGAGTGCCACGGAGCTGACCTGGGCATCTACGTATTGGCGCGCCAAGCCGGGGAGGCTGTGGATCGCGATCCTGATTCGCACGAGTTCACGTTGCGTCCCGAGGAGATTGAGCACCTGCGCGTCCTCACCGCCACCTGCGCCACCACCGTATTGGTCATCAACACGGGCGCCGCCATGGACCTCAGTGCGCTGGACCACTCTGGACTGGACCGCGCGGGCATCAACGTTGACGCCATCCTCTTCTTCTGCCAACAAGGCATGGAAGGAGGCGCGGCATTCGCCAACGTGCTGACCGGCGCCGTGCCGCCGTCGGGTTGCCTCACCGCCACCTGGCCGAAGCGCTACAACGATTGGCCCCGCGCACGGGAGTACTCCGCTCTGAGGGGCCATGCCGAGTTCGACGAGTATCGCGAGGGCGTCTACGTGGGGTATCGGTACTTCGATTCCTTTGACGTGGAACCCCGTTATCCGTTTGGATATGGCCTGACCTACAGTGACTTCACCCTGGATGCTGGCACGGTCACCCGCGAGGGCAGTGTGGTGTCCGTACCCGTGACCGTGACTCACGCAGGTGCCACCGGGGAGCCTGCCCGGAAAGTGGTGCAGGCGTACGTCTCGGTTCCCCAAGGTTCAGATCCCCAGGCCGTTGACACCACCAGTGCCACCACCAACCCCACACCGCACCCCGCACCGGCGCGCGAGTTCCAGCACCTCGCCGCGCTAGGAAAGACCCCGCCCCTGTCTCCCGGCCAGTCCGCCACCGTGACCCTGACCTGTGACCTGATGGACCTATCCCGCTATGACGAGGCTCGCTCGACCTTTGTGCTGGACGCGGGTGAGTACATCCTGCGGTTGGGCCACCACTCGCGGGATACCCAGCCCGTTGCCGTAGTCACGCTGGACCAGGAAACCGTCACCGAGCGGTGCGCTCCCATCTGCCCGGTCAAAGAATCGTTCAACCAGATGGCACCCCCTGCGCCCGGCCAACCGGCATCCCTGCCCGCAGGAATACAACGGCTGGCACTGTCGTCGCAGGATATCATCCCGCACAACCACCCGGCCGAACCCGCGCAGGCGTTCTCCCCGGAGATCACGGCCAGGGCTGCGGCGCTCGCGGACACCCTGACCATCAACGAACTGGTGGATCTCCTGTGCGGCACGGGGATATTCGATTCCGGCGCGTTCTACCAGGTGCCGGGCGCGGCGGCGTACACCACGTCTGCGCTGATTGACCGGGGCGTGCCCAATATTGCGCTCTGTGACGGACCGGCGGGGCTGAGGCTGGTGCGTCACAGCGTGGAGTTGAAGAACGGCAGCATCAAACCGGTGGACGCCATGTTTGGCTTCATGGAAGCCTTCCCGCGCTTTGTTCAGCGCCTGTTCTTTGCCAGCCCTCAGGACGGCGAACCGCTCTACCAATTTGCTACGGCATTCCCCGTGGGCACCGCGCTTGCGCAGACCTGGGACCCGGAAATGGTGGAGCGCGTGGGTGAGGCCATGGGCGCCGAGATGACCGAATACGGCGTGGCGTTCCTGCTTGCCCCGGGCATGAACATCCAACGCAATCCGCTGTGCGGACGGAACTTTGAATATTTCTCCGAGGACCCACTCCTCACGGGCCTGATGGCGGCGGCGGTGACGCGCGGCGTCCAAAGCCACCCCGGCTGCTTTGTCACGCTTAAACACTTTGCCGCCAACAACCAAGAGGCCAACCGCATGCGCTCGGACTCGCGCGTTCATGAACGCCCGCTGCGGGAAATCTACCTGCGCGGTTTCCGGCGAGCCGTGGAGGCGGGCGCCCTGGGCGTGATGACCTCGTACAACAAACTCAATGGCGTGTACACGCCCAACTCGGCGGATCTGTGTACGTCAGTCTTGCGCGAGGAATGGGGATTTGCTGGCATTGTCATGACGGATTGGCATTCCACTGCGCCTGGACTGGGGGGATGCGGCAGTGCTATTGCGGCAGGAAATGACCTGCTCTGCCCTGGGGGAGTGAGTTACCGGCGGCGCCTGCGGGCGGATGTGAAAGCGGGCACGGTGACCGAGGCTGAACTGCGGGTGTCAGCGGCTCGGGTTCTCGGCGCCATCTGGAGCGGCTGTACCGTTGGTTTTTCTCAGGTGGGTTCTACTCCTGGGGGGTCTACGCCGGTGGGACCTGCTCCAGCGGGGGACTGAGTTGGGGCAGTGACAACCCCCTCGCCCCCCGCCACAACGCGACAATCTCCCGCGCCATGGAGGGCAACCGCGCCAGGACACTCAGGAATACCTCGGCTGACAAGTAGCGTTCCCTCGCAACACCTCTGACAAACCCGTGAGGAGTCCCTTCATGGCTCATGCGAATCCGAGCCCGGCGGCGCTTGCCCAACCAGCATCGCCGCAACCCCCTGCCCCCACCACGTCCAGCGTCCCCACCACGAATACGGCTCCCGTGAGCCCTGCATCGGTGGCGGCGGTGACCACGTCCTCGGTGGCCGCAGTGGACGTACCGGCGCCTTCGGGCGAGGTGATGACCGGTGCGCAATCGCTGATTCGGTCCTTGGAAGAGGTAGGCGCCGAGGTGGCGTTCGGGATTCCCGGCGGAACCATCCTGCCAGCCTATGACCCACTCTTTGACTCTCAGAAACTCCGCCACATCCTGACCCGCCACGAACAAGGCGCAGGTCACGCCGCGAGCGGTTACGCCCACGCCACAGGGAAAACGGGCCTAATGATTGCCACCTCCGGCCCGGGCGCTGCCAACTTGGTGACTGCCATTGCGGATGCCAATATGGACTCCATCCCCGTGGTGGCCGTGACCGGCCAGGTGGGGGCTGCCGTCATTGGGACGGACGCCTTCCAAGAGGCGGACATTGTGGGCATGACCATGCCCGTATCCAAGCACTCGTATCTGGTCAAAGACCCGGCTGAGATTCCCCGCACCATTGCCGAGGCGTTCCACATTGCCTCTACCGGTCGCCCCGGAGCCGTAGTGGTGGATATTCCCAAGTCCGCACTGGCCGCGCAAACCACCTTCACGTGGTCCGATGACGTGGATCTTCCGGGATACCGTCCCATCACGACGCCACATTCCAAGCAGGTGCGGGAAGCGGCGGCGCTGCTGGCCAAGGCCAAGCGTCCCATCATTGTGTCCGGTGGAGGCATCCTGCGCTCCGGCGCCTGGGATGAAATGCGGGCGCTCGCGGACCTCAGCCAAGCCCCCGTCACCACCACGTTGATGGGCCGCGGAGGTTTCCCGGATTCGCACCCGCAACACCTCGGTATGCCCGGCATGCACGGCACGGTGGCCGCGGTGGCTGCCCTGCAAAAGGCGGATCTCATTGTGGCCATTGGCACCCGGTTTGATGACCGCGTCACCGGGTTGCTGTCCAGCTTTGCTCCGCGCGCCACGGTGGTCCATGCGGATATTGACCCAGCGGAGATTGGCAAGAACGTGCGGGTTGACATCCCCATCGTCGGGGATGCGCGTGAGGTACTCCAAGAACTGGTACCCGCACTGAAGGCCGAGTTTGCCGCAGGAAACCAAGCCGATCTCACCGCGTGGTGGCGTCAGATTGACTCGTGGCGGAAAACCTATCCGCTGGGTTACAGCACGCCCACCAACGGGCAAGTGGCCCCGCAACACGTGATTGAGCGCATTGGCGCACTGTCCGGGCCGGACGCCATCATGGTCACCGGCGTGGGCCAGCACCAAATGTGGTCCAGCCAGTTCATTCCTCACGAGAAGCCGCGCACGTGGATCAACTCGGGTGGCCTGGGCACCATGGGGTACGGCGTTCCCGCCGCGATGGGTGCCAAGGTGGGCTGCCCGGATTCCACCGTATGGTGCATTGACGGGGACGGGTGCTTCCAGATGACCAATCAGGAACTCGCCACCTGCGCCATCAATGACATTCCCATCAAGGTGGCCATCATTAACAACTCCGTGCTCGGCATGGTGCGCCAATGGCAGACGCTGTTCTTTAACGAGCGGTACTCCAACACGGACCTCCACACGGGCGAAGGGTCTGTGGAAATCCCGGACTTTGTCAAGCTCGCTGAAGCCTATGGAGCGGTGGGTCTGCGCTGCAACAGGCTGGAGGATGTGGACGCCACCATCACCAAAGCCAACGAGATCAATGACCGTTGCGTAGTGGTGGACTTCCGCGTGGCCACGGACGCCTTTGTGTGGCCGATGGTTCCGGCAGGCGTCTCTAATGACGAGATCCTGTACGCCCGCGGCATGTCCCCCGTCTTTGACCGCACCGAGGTATAAGGAGCAGTTGCTATGACACGTCATACCCTGTCCGTTCTGGTGGAGAACGAACCCGGCGTTCTCACGCGCGTGGCCGGCCTGTTTGCTCGTCGAGCATTCAACATCACCACGCTGGCCGTAGGCCCCACGGAGCACCCTGAAATTTCCCGCATGACCATTGTGGTGGATGTGGACAAGCATCCGTTGGAGCAGGTCACCAAGCAGTTGAACAAACTGGTGCAGGTGCTCAAGGTGGTGGAGTTGGAGCCGGATTCTTCCGTGCAGCGGCAGTTGATGCTGGTCAAGGTCCGGGCCGATGAGCTCACGCGCGCTGGCGTGCTGGAAGTGGTCACCCTGTTCCGCGCGCACGTGGTGGACGTGGTGCCGGACGCCGTGGTGATTGAAACCATTGGGACGCACGCCAAACTCACTGCGTTGCTGGCGGCCCTGGAGCCGTACGGCATCAAGGAAATTGTCAAGGGCGGCACCATCGCCATTGGTCGCGGCGCCAAATCCATCACGGACCGCGCGCTGGATCGCCCCAAGCCAACCGCTGGTTGAGCCAGCGCTGCAACGTGCGTGACCACACCCCGGATCACGGTCACCCCTACAACTCCATCGGGCGGTTGAGCCAGCGCCGTAAGGCGCGTCGGTACTCCTCGCCTTCGCTCGTCAACACAACTCAATCGGCTCGGCCTCGAAAATAAACGTTCGGGCACTCACCTCAATCGGGTGTCGAAACACCCAACTCAAGAAAACTTCAACAAAGGAGCAATCATGGCAGAAATTTTCTACGACGACGATGCTGACCTCGGCGTCCTCGCAGACCGCAAGGTAGCCGTCATCGGCTACGGCTCACAGGGTCACGCGCACGCGCTGAACCTGCGTGACTCGGGCGTGGACGTCCGCGTGGGCGCACTGCCCGGCCACAAAACGTGGGACCAGGCCGTGGAGGCCGGGTTTGACGTGATGACCGCCGCGGACGCCGCCAAGGAAGCGGACGTCATTGCCATCCTGGCGCCGGACCAACTCCAGCGCATCATTTACGCCAATGACATTGAGCCCAACCTCAACGCTGGTGACGTGCTCGTCTTTGGGCACGGGTTCAACATCCGGTTCGGTTACATCAAGCCGAGCCCGGAGATTGACGTCATCATGGTGGCACCCAAGGCCCCTGGTCACACGGTGCGCCGCGAGTACGTGGCAGGCCGCGGTATCCCGGACATCATTGCCGTGGAGCAGGATTACTCGGGCAAGGCGTGGGACATTGCCAAGGCGTACGCCAAGGGCATTGGTGGCACGCGGGCTGGTGTTATCAAAACCACCTTCACCGAGGAAACCGAAACGGATCTCTTTGGCGAGCAGGCCGTGCTGTGTGGTGGCGTGTCTCACCTGATTCAGGCGGGCTTCGAGGTGCTGACGGAAGCCGGGTACCAGCCGGAGATTGCCTACTTTGAGGTGCTCCACGAGCTCAAGCTGATTGTGGACCTCATCCACGAGGGCGGCATTGCCAAGCAGCGCTGGTCCGTGTCAGACACCGCTGAATATGGCGATTACGTATCCGGTCCTCGGGTCATCACGCCGGATGTCAAGGCGTCCATGGAGGCCATCCTGGGTGAGATTCAGGACGGCACCTTTGCCAAGCGTTTCATTGCTGACCAAGAAGCCGGCGGCCAGGAGTTCCTGAGCCTGCGCGCCAAGGAAGAAGCCCACCCCATCGAGGTCACCGGCCGGGCCCTGCGTAGCCACTTTGCCTGGTCTCAGCCGGACGAAGATTACACCGAAGGCACCGCCGCTACCCAGTAGGTGCCCCTGGTTTCCACCCTCGGTGCTCACGCGCCTGGCTCAACCATCCGCAGCCCATCTCGTCGGGCGGTTGAGCCAGTCCCGCACGGCACATCGGTGCAGACCCACAGCCCAACTTCATCCCACCCAAGGAGAACCCCATGCCACAGACCATCAACCTCGCCGTTGTTCCCGGTGACGGAATCGGCACCGAGATTGTTGAGCAGGCACTCATTGTGCTTGATGCCGCACTCCAGGGCACCGATGTCACGGTGGACAAAACCCACTATGACCTCGGCGCCGAGCGCTACCACCGCACCGGTGAAGTGTTCCCGGATGCTGACCTGGAAGCACTGAAGCAGCATGACGCCATCCTGCTGGGTGCCATTGGTGACCCCAGCGTGCCCTCGGGCGTGCTGGAGCGCGGACTGCTGCTCAAGATGCGCTTTGAGTTAGATCACTACGTCAACCTGCGCCCCGCCAAATTGTTCACCGGTGTGACCTCGCCGCTGGCCAACCCTGGTGAGATTGACTTTGTGGTGGTCCGTGAGGGCACCGAGGGTCCGTACGCGGGCAACGGCGGGTCCATCCGCACCAACACCCCGCACGAGATTGCCACCGAGGTGTCCGTGAACACGGCGTTTGGTGTGGAGCGTGTGATCCGTTACGCCTTTGAGGTGGCCAAGAAGCGCGAGCGCAAGCACCTCACCTTGGTCCACAAGCACAACGTGTTGGTCCACGCCGGTGGCATGTGGCTGCGGATTTTTGAGCGTGTTGCCCAGGAATACCCCGAGGTGGAAACCGGCTACTCCCACGTGGATGCCTCCACCATCTTCCTGGTCAATGACCCCACCCGCTTTGATGTCATCGTCACGGACAACCTGTTTGGTGACATCATCACGGATCAAGCCGGCGCTATCGTCGGAGGAATTGGTTTGGCGGCCTCCGGATGCATCAACCCGGACCGCACCTTCCCGTCCATGTTTGAACCCGTCCACGGTTCAGCGCCGGACATTGCTGGCAAGGGTTTGGCCGATCCCACCGCCACGGTGCTCTCCGCCGCCATGTTGCTGCATCATTTAGGGCACGACGATATTGCCGCCCGAATCGATGCCGCCATTGAGGCCGATCTGGCTGAACGCGGTTCCACCACGCGGTCCACCGCCGAGGTGGGTGCAGACATCGCCGCCCGGCTCTAGTGGTTGAGCCAGCGCCGAGTCATCCGGATGGTTGAGCCAGATTCGTGTTATCCGGGTGGTTGAGCCAGCGCCGCAGGCGCGTCGGTCGAAACCCCAGGCCGAGTCACCCGGGTGGTTGAGCCAGCGCCGCAGGTGCGTCGGTTGAAACCACAAAGCCTGTGAACCGGGTGGTTGAGCCAGCGCCGCAGGTGCGTCGGTCGAAACCACAGAATCCCAATAACTCCCAAGAAAGGCCCGTCCATGAGTACCGCCCCCGCCACCTTCTCCGAGAGCGTTGAGCACATCATTGATGAGTTCTCGGTGACCCCCAACCCGCATCCGGCCTCGGAGGCGGACCGTAACGCGCTCATTGGGGCACCCAAGTTTGGAACGGTATTCACGGACCACATGGCGGCCATCTCCTGGAGCCGCACCGGCGGCTGGGATGACCACCGCATCGTGCCCTACGGCCCGCTCGCCATGGACCCGGCCACCGCCGTGCTCCATTACGGGCAGGAAATCTTTGAGGGTCTGAAGGCCTACCGCCACGCGGACGGCTCTACGTGGACCTTCCGGCCAGAGGCCAACGCGGCCCGCATGAAGAAGAGCGCAGCACGGATGGCCCTGCCAGAGTTGCCTACTGATGACTTTCTGGCAGCCGTAGCAGGCTTGGTCCGCACCGACCAAGCCTGGGTTCCCACCTTCCACGATTCCGCGTTGTACCTGCGTCCCTTCATGTTCGCCTCGGAGCCGTTCCTAGGGGTTCGGTCCGCCAACGAGGTGGAGTTCATGGTGATTGCCTCCCCTGTGGGACCGTACTTTTCCGGGGGCGTGCGTCCGGTGTCCATTTGGCTGTGCCGCACCTACCACCGTGCAGGACCCGGCGGAACGGGCGCCGCCAAGTGCGGTGGCAACTATGCCGCGTCGCTGCTTCCGCAGGAGATTGCAGCCAGTAAGGGCTTTGACCAGGTGTGCTTCCTGGACGGAGGCGAAGGAACGTACCTGGAAGAACTCGGCGGAATGAACATCTTCCTGGTCAAGGCGGACGGATCCGTTCACACGCCGGAACTCACCGGTTCCATCCTGGAAGGGGTGACACGCTCGTCGATCCTCCAGTTGGCTACCGACCGTGGACACCAGGTGGTGGAGCGGAAAATCCCCGTCACGGAACTGCAGGAAGGCATTGTTTCTGGCGAAATCACCGAGGTGTTTGCCTGCGGAACGGCTGCCGTGATCACGCCCATTGGCAGGATGGCCGGGCAGGATTTTGATTCGGTCATCGCCGATGGCGATCCCGGAACGCTGACCATGGCGCTGCGCGAGGAGCTCACCGGAATCCAATACGGCCTCATCCCAGACCGCCACGGCTGGATGCAACGGCTGGCGTAAGCTCACCCCACAAAGTTTGCTCGCTACACTCGCAATACTTTGCGGGGACCCCAAACCACCCATTTCCCGTCATTCTGCGCGCAGGCAAAGCCGGAGTCGCAGAATCTCGCGCGGTCACCCGTTAGGCTCCTTCCCATGGCTTCACCCACCACCTTCGATCTGTATGACACCACGCTGCGTGACGGCACGCAGCAAGAGGGCATCAACGTGTCCGTGGCGGACAAACTCGCCATTGCCACCATGATTGATGACCTCGGCGTGGGCTTCATTGAAGGCGGATGGCCGGGCGCCATCCCCAAGGACACGGAGTTCTTCCGCCGCGCCCAGAGCGAACTGACGCTCAAGAACGCAGTGCTGGCAGCCTTCGGTGCCACCCGCAAGGCAGGCGTTGGTGCCGATGTGGACCCGCAAGTCCGGGCACTTCTGGACGCCAACACTCCCGTCATCACCCTGGTAGCCAAGTCTGATTCCCGCCACGTGGAGCGCGCTCTGAAAACCACGCGCGCCGAGGGCCTGGCCATGATCACGGACACCGTGGACCTCCTGGTCAAGCAGGGTCGCCGTGTCATTGTGGACGCCGAACACTTCTTTGACGGCTTCCGCGTTGACCCCGGTTTCGGCATTGACGCCGTGAAAGCCTCCTTTGACGCAGGCGCCGAAACGGTATGTCTCTGTGACACCAACGGTGGCATGGTTCCGGATTTCGTGACGGATATCGTTGGCCAAGTGGCGGCAGCCGTGGGCCCGGAAGCCCGTCTGGGCATGCATGCCCACAATGACACGGGCTGTGCCGTGGCCAACACGCTGGCTGCCGTGCAAGCCGGGTGTGTCCACGTTCAAGGTGTCATCAACGGATACGGCGAGCGCACCGGCAATGCCGATCTCATCGCCACCGCAGCAAACCTCCAGATCAAGTACGGCATGGAGTTGCTCACCCCGGAGGCTCTGGCCGATTCCACCCGCCTGGCGCACGCCATCGCGGAGATTGTCAACATGCCGCCCTTCCCCCGGCAGCCGTACGTGGGCATCTCCAGTTTTGCTCACAAGGCTGGCCTTCACGCCGCCGCCATCAAGGTGGACGCGGACCTGTACCAACACATTGATCCCACCCTGGTGGGCAATGACATGCGCATGCTCGTCTCGGAGATGGCTGGCCGCGCGAGCATTGAACTCAAGGGCCGTGAGTTCGGCATTGACTTGTCCGGGCAAAAGGAATTGCTCGGCACCGTGACGGAGAAGGTCAAGGAAGCCGAGGCGGCCGGGTACACCTATGACGGTGCGGACGCGTCCTTTGAGATGCTCTTGCGTTCGACGATGGGGACTGCTCCCCACTACTTTGAGGTGGAATCCTGGCGGGCCATCGTCGAAAACGTCCCCGGTGCCGCACATTCAGGTGACGCCACCTCCGAGGCCACCGTGAAATTGACCGCCGGTGGTGTCCGAGTGGTGCGCACGGGCGAGGGGAACGGCCCGGTCAACGCACTGGACTCCGCCCTGCGGTTGGCCCTGGCCCGCACCTACCCGGAGATTGACAAGTTCGAGTTGGTGGATTACAAGGTCCGCCTCCTGGACTCCGAGGTGGGTACGGATTCCATCACTCGGGTCATGATCACCACCACGGATGGCACGCGGACGTGGAAAACCGTAGGCGTAGGCGGCAATATCGTCGAAGCGTCCTGGGAAGCCCTCCTGGACGCCTTCATCTACGGCCTCATGAAACTCGGCGTCCCCGTCCCCTGAGCCCTCGCCCCACTCTCACGCCTCGCTCTGTACCCATCACCGAGCGCATTTCCGAAGCACAACGGCGATTCCTGCGGTCTGGAGAGGGCAATACGGGGGTTGTCACCGCATTTTGGAAGCACAACGGCGATTCTTGCGGTCTGGAGAGGGCAATACGGGGGTTGTCACCGCATTTTCGAAGCACAACGGCGATTCCTGCGAAGGCGCTCCTACCCTTCAACGGGCCCGGAGCGCTGAGGCACCTGGGGTTCTTCACATAGAGGTCATGAAGCCACCAGGGTGTGAACCCAGTGGGTGTCCTCGGGGGCTAGGGCGGCCTCGATGCCGCCATCAAGAGTGGCGAGTTGGCCATGGTGATGTGCCGCAAGGTTGGCGAGGTGGAAGTCTGTGACTTGTCTGGGACCGCGCATCGGAGCCAGGTTGATCAGCGGCGCTCCGAGGCTCGAGGCATCGTCCCAGAACACGTGGGCCCGCTGTGCGCGAACCCGAGCCAGAGCCGCCAGAACGGAACCTGTTGTAGCACCGGGATTCACCACGGGATTGGACAGGATTCGAACCATCCCCATTTCAGTGGTGGCACAGGTGGCGAAAGACTGCATTGACCTCAACCAACCTAGGGCCACCTTGTGATGCACATGGGTTGTCAGATGGGCGGCTACAAGAACGTTCACGTCCGGGAGAAAGGTGGACGTATTCATGAACGTACCTGAGCCAGAACAGGTGCATCCTCATCCTGCAGGAGGCGAGCAATGTCTTCATTAGTCAACTGCGGACCCTGGGGATCAAAGACGATGAAATCCGGTTCCTGGCTCCACGCAAAATCAACCCGTTCCACCATACGAACAAGGGTAGCCGCCTTCGGCTCGCCAGGAGCACGGTGCCGTTCGAGGATCTCCGTCAATCTGGGAGTCTCCGTGATGTGGATTCTCTTGCGGATGGCCGTGGTTGTCATAGAATCCATTTTACAGCACGGGAGGCCATATGGCAGCCATTGCCATGCTGATGGATGCCACTCCACTGAGCGGTCGGTTGAACCGGGTCTAGCCACACCCTCGACGAAACCACGGGTCTGCGCTGACCAGCACCGCGCCACCAGTCACCGCGCGGGCCGCGTTGATTTTCCGTGGCACCATGGGGTCCATGACTATTGCGCTGCCCGAGGGCTACCAGTTTGTTGCCATCAACGAATCCCGCAAGGACGATGTGATGGCGCTGGACCTGTGGGTGTTTGCGCGCGGCGAGAGTGTGGAGGATTGGCCCGACGAACGGTGGCCGCTGGAGTGGGATCGCACCGTGGGGGTGGTACCCGCACGTTCGCAGAACGCGATGAATTCCACGGGCGAAGGACCGTCCGAGCAAGCCGCCGATCTGGCCGCCATGTATTCCACCTTCACGTTCACCGAGTTTCCCATCCCGGGAGCCACACTTCCGGTGGGTGGCCTGACCTGGGTGGGCGTACATCCACAACACCGGCGCCGCGGCATTCTGCGTTCCCTCATTACCGATCACTTCCGCACCTGCCTGGAACGCGGTGAGGCGGTGTCAGCATTAGGAGCAAGCGAATACTCCATTTATGGACGCTTCGGTTACGGGTCCGCCAGCGATGAGTACGAGCTCACCATCCCGCGCGGGGCTGCACTGCGGGACGTTCCCGGTGCAGACCAACACACTTTCCGCATGGAAACCGCCAGTGCGGAAAAGCACGCTGATCTGGTGAATCAGATTCACCGCGCGGCAGGAACCCCAGCGGGAATTGTGCGCCCCGGTTGGGTGACCCGCGAGACTCCGGGACTCCAGGCCGAGTATTGGGATGATGCCCCGTTTGTTCGGGACGGCCAAGAACCGCGCCGGATTGTTGTCATGGAGCGCAACGGAGAACCACGCGCCTATGCACGATTCCGCCGGCCCAACGCCGATTGGAAGAACGCGATGCCCGTGGGAACCGTCAGCGTTACCGAGGCCGTTGCTGTGGATGTGGCCGCGGCTCGCGCGCTGTGGGGTGTACTGCTGGACTTGGACCTCACCGAGGCTGTGAGCGTGGAATTTGTCCCAGTGGATGACGCGCTGCTCCACCTGCTGATGGACAGGCGCGTGGCCAAGCCCAAGGTGTTTGACGCAGCCTGGGTGCGCATCCTTGACCTTCCTGCGGCGCTCGCGGCTCGCCAGTACACCACCGACATTGACGTGGTGCTGGACGTGTCTGATGAGTTGCTGCCTCAGAATGCCGGGCTGTGGCGTCTGCGTGCTGAGGCATTCGGCGCGGCCAGTTGTGAACGCGTTGAAGCCACCGGTGAACGCGTAGCGAACAGTGCGGAAGGTGACGCCGCCACCGAACACGCTACCGCTACCGAACCCGCCACCGCGGACATCACCCTGGACATCCAGCAACTCGGTGCTGCGTATTTGGGTGGCCGTTCCCTGGCCGCACTGGCCGCCGCTGGACTCGTCCAGGCACGCACCCGGGACATCCTGGCACGCACCGCCACCGCCTTCGGCTGGCCCTTAGCCCCCGGCCAAACCTGGGAGTTCTAGCCCGATGTGAGTCCCGTGACATCGTCTAGCGCGGGTCAACTCCGGGCAGTTTTCCAATTGTTCACTTGAGCGCGGGGGCGGATGGTGAGTTGGTCAATATTGACGTGGGTCGGGAGGGATAGCGTCCAGGAAATCGCCTCCGCAATGTCTTCGGCGACGAGTGGTGTGAAGCCGTCATAGGTGGCAGCGGCACGGTCCGCATCGCCTGCGAATCGATTCAGTGAGAATTCCTCGGTCTCCACGGCGCCGGGGGAGATCTGAATGACTCGCAGGGGCTCACCCGCCAGTTCCCACCGCAACGTGGTGGCAAGGACGCGCTCGGCATGCTTGGCAGAGGTGTACCCCGCTCCACCTTCATACGGATCAAGCGCCGCCGTGGACGTGATCACCACAATGTCAGAACCGCCCGTTCGCTGTGCGGCCACCCGCAGGAACGGCATCACTGCCTGGGTGACGCGTAGCGTTCCCAGGACGTTGAGGTTGTACATGTCCTGCCATTGATGAAGGTTGCCCTGGTCTACGCGGTCCATCCCCAAGGCGCCGCCCGCGTTGTTCACCACCGCGTCCAACCCACCGGTGTCTCGCAGAAAGTCCGTGAGCGCGGCAACACTATCGTCGCAGGTGATGTCCACAGTGAACGGCGTGACTGCAGGGCCAACCTCTGCGGCCAACGCTTCGAGCCGCTCACTTCTCCGAGCCGCCGCAATGACCTGCCAGCCGTCGGAGGCCAAACGCCTCACTGTGGCCGCACCAATTCCTGACGATCCCCCCGTCACGAGTACTCGTTTCATGCCCGCATTCTACGCGGAGTGGGACGCTACTGCCCCAGCCGCTCACCGCACCAGCCGCTCAGGGCACCAGGGTTTGCTCCACGGTGGAGGCGTGGTCATCATGGGTGACTCGGGTCAGGGCGCCGTTCACCAGCGTCAGGTGCGGGGGAACGTGGCCACATTCTACCTCGGCAAATACGGGAATCCCCAGGTCTCCAATGGATTCTTGGATGGCCTGATGCAGCGTGAACCCGCCCACCACTTTGCTTCGGGCGCGTGAGTACAGCACCGCGCGAGCGGCGTCGAACCAGCCGGCAAGGCGCATGGCTTGCAACGCCACGTACGCCTGCGTGGTGGAGATTTCCGCGTGGTCCACAAACACAATCAACCCGTCATCGCCCGCGTGTTCCTCAGCAAACTTGGGGATATCCCCAAACTTTGTCCCGGCCAGCACGCTGGTGATTTCCAAGTTCCCACCAATCAGGCGCCCGGTCACGTCCACCGCGTCACCCCCGGAAGCGTACGGAACGGCGGCGTCATCAAGGCGCACCCACCCGCCCTCGGTGTCCACGGTGAGCGCGGTAGTGGAGGGATCCAGCACGTAGTCAAACCACGGGCCAGAACGGTAGGCGCGCGGCGAGCGCTGCGTGAAACTCGCATCCTCAGGCAACTGCACCACGTCCAGCCAGTCCGCAATGCCGTCAGGCTCCACGTACGGGTCCATCAGATTTTGCCCGCTCACGGTGGCCACGCCGGTCAGTAGCGTCAGCGGCAGCGTGAGGTTGGTGATATCTGAATACCCGACGATCCACGTAGGGTCCTCGGCGTAGGCGGCATAGTCAAGCTCAGGGACCAGGCCAATCATTTTCTCGCCACCCCAGGGCGGGACGATGGCTCGCACGGAAGGGTCGGCGAACATCTTGCGCAGGTCCTCCAGGCGCGTTGAACGCGGGGCGCTTTCCAACCCTTTGCCGCGCAACGCCGCACCTTCGCGGACCTCAAACCCTGCTGCGCGGATGCGGTCTAACCGGCCATCCAGGAAGGTGCCAAGTTTGGGGAACACCCCGGCAGACGGCGCCGTCACCCCCACCACGTCACCGGGAACCAGGGGACGGGGGTAGACAATGGGCATGGTGCCATCCTAGCGGGACTACCGCAGGCGCAGCGCGTGCAACAGGGGCCACACCCCTTCGGTGACATTGGACAGCACCGTCAGGATGGAGCCATCAGCCGGGTCATAGTGGGTCCACGTGGACACCCCGCGGTCCGCCCCGCGCAGCAGATAGCCATTGCCCAGCCAGAACCCCAGCCCGTACGGCCGGTCCAGCAATCGCTCCGGCGTCGGCTCCGTGGGGGTGAGCATCATCTGCCGTACGTCCGACGAAACAATCTCATCTGCCATGAGCGCCCGCCAGAACAACCCCAAGTCTTCCGCCGTGGAATAGGCGCCGCCGTCACCGCCTCCGCGAACGGCCAGGTGAAGCACGTTGGTGCGCGGGCCCTCAGCACGCAGGTAGCCCACAGCGGCATCGCCCGGGAGTTCGTCCTGCCGCAGGAATCCGCTGCGCGTCATGCCCGCGGCATCAAAGACCCGCTGCTGCACTAACTCGTGGAACTCCACGCCGCTGGCACGTTGGGCAATGATGGCCGCCACGCAGAACGCCCCGTTGTTGTAGGCAAATACCCTTCCCGGCTCGCTGACCATGGGGCGGCCATCAAGAAGCGGAAGGTACTGCTCGGCATCCGCCAGTAACGCTGGGGGAACCGCGGGATACTCGGGAGCCTCAGGGTCCGAGTCACTCCAGTAATCAGCCACGCCCGAGGTGTGATTCAGCAACTGCCCCACGGTCACGGTGTCGGCGACGAGTGGCAGGTCCGTGCCCAGGTATTCACGCGCCGGTGTGTCAAAGGACAGGACGCCATCAGACACCAGCGAGCCCACGGCCAGGGCGGTGAACCCTTTGGTGATGGACGCCATGCCAAAGCGCAGGTCCGGCGTGTGCGGTACGGAGTACGCCCGGTTTGCCATGCCGAACGCAGCGGTGACCGCTTCGCCACCCGAGCCGGCGCCGTCCCCAGCCACCGCTTCGCCACCCGAGCCGGCACGGTCTCCAGCCCACTCAAGGCGCAGCACGCCGCAAAAGCCCACGTCCGTGGCAGTGGCAAGGAGACGTTCGGCGGATACATGCATAACGCGAGCCTAGAACCTCCGTGTCATGGAGGCGATCTCGCGGGACTCCGCGCGCCGAGGGTGCTTAGGATGAAGAGTGGAAGTCCCGCTGTGGCCGCTGACGGTCACCCAACAACAAGGAATCTCATGCAGCTTCTTGAAGGTAAGAACATCCTGGTGACCGGTATCCGCACAGACGCCTCCATCGCCTACAAAGTAGCCAAGATTGCCCAGGAATCTGGTGCCAATGTTGTGCTCTCCTCCATCCCTCGCGCCATGGACCTCACCAAGGACGCCGCGTCCACGCTTCCCAAGGAGGCTCCGGTCATCCAACTTGATGTGTGCGACGATGCTGATCTGGCCGCCCTCCCGGAGACGCTCAAGGCCGCTGGCTTTGACCGCATTGACGGCGTAGTTCACTCCATTGCCTTTGCCCACAAAACCATCATGGGCGGCAACATGTTTGACAATGATCCTGAGGGCGAATGGGACCGCATTGCCCAGGCCATGCGCACCTCCGCCTACTCCTACAAGGCCCTGATTGCCGCGTGCCGTCCGCTCATGCCCAAGGGTTCCGCAGCGGTGGGCCTCACCTATGACTCGCGCTTTGCCTGGCCGGACTACAACTGGATGGGCGTTGCCAAGGCGTGCTTGGAAGCAGCCACCCGCTACATGGCCCGTGACCTGGGCCGCGATGAGATCACGTGCAACCTGGTGTCCGCCGGTTCCATCATCACGCCTGCCGCCATGGGCGTCCCCGGATTCGAGGAGCAGATGGCTGCTGGCTCGTCGAAGATTCCGCTGCCCTGGAACGCCAAGGACGCTACCCCCGTGGCGCAAGCCGTGGTAGCCCTTCTTTCCCCCTGGTTCCCCATGACTACCGGTGACATTCTATATGTTGACGGTGGCCTCCACGCTGTCAACGAGGAGTAACCCCCATGCCTGCTTCCAATGAAGTCAACTACACCCAGTTGTCCAAAGTTCGCCAGTGGATGCTGCTGGCTTTGGTGAGTGCTGGTTCGTCCATCATTTACTACGTTCCGTATCTGCGTTGGGTGTTCCCTGACCAGATGGCCACCGCGCTGAACATCACCAACCAGCAGGTGGGTGTGTTGATGAGTGCCTACGCCATCACCGCCATGATTTTCTACATCTTTGCGGGAATCCTGGCGGACAAGATCCGCATGCGCACCCTGAGTTGGGTGGGGTACATCAGCTCCGCCGCGCTGCTTCTCATCATGGCCACCCTGCCGTCCTTCGGCATCATGGTCACGCTGATGATCGGCCTGGGTGTCACCACCATTCTGATCTGGTGGGGTACGCGGTACAAGTTGGTCCGGTTGCTCTTTGCTGAGGACGAGTACCCCAGCCGCATCGGTTTCTCCTACATGTTCTACGCCCTAGCCGGACTCTTGGTAGGTAACGTCATTGCGCAGATCATCCTGCACACCTACGGCGAAGGCCACGAGGCCGCGTTCCTGCGCACCCTGCTCATCGTCATTGCCATCATCATTGCTGCCATGGGCGTGGCAGCGCTGCTGTTCATCCCCAAGTTTGACAACGAGTTGGACCCCAACGCCAAGGCGCTGTCCCTGACGGAGTTTGCTCAGGCGCTGAAGAACCCGGCCGTGATCTTTGCCGGTTTGACCATGTTCTTTGTGTACTTTGTGTACACCTCCATGACGTACACCACGCAGTGGCTCACCATGGGCCCCGTGCTCGCGGCGGCTGCCGTGGCCACCATGCTGGCCAACGTGCGTTCTTACGGTGTGGGGATTGTGTCCGGCCCGCTGGCTGGCACCATCACCAAGAAGGTGGGCTCGGCGTCCAAGGTGATCATTGCCGCGTTTATCCTCATCATCGGCGTGCTCATTGCGTTCATCGCGATTCCTTGGGGCGAAGGTTCCACGGGCGTTGCAGCCGCACTGGTCCTCCTGCTCGGATTTGTGGCCCTGGGCCAGTTCTACATCACCTCAGGTCAGTTGACCGAAGCGCGGGTTCCCACCACGTACTTTGGCGCCGCCTCCGGTGTGCTCTCCCTGCTGGGGTTCGCTCCGGACACCTTCCGTGACATCTGGTTTGGCGGCTGGGTGGACACCTACGGCGAGGGCGCTTTTGACCGCATCTTCTGGGTCATGATTGTTGCCGCCGTTCTGGGTATTGCCTGCGCCGTAGTGGTGCTCTTCATCGCGCGCCGTAACAGGGCGCTCGACGATGTCACCGTGGCCGATGACATGATCGGTTCGGCCGAGGCAGAACTCGAGAAGTAACACCCATGACAGTTCAGTCCGATTCTGCCCCGGTCCTTGATCGCCTCACGGACCAGATGCGAGCCATTGTGGATGCCGCAACGGCCGCGTCCGGTCCCGTGCGCGCGCTCGACGATTATGAGGGGCAGCGGACGGACTACAAGCAAGGCCGCGCTTACTGGAACGAGGGCGGCCCGGTGATGACGGATGTGACGGACGGGGTGGTCAGTACTGACACCGGCCCCGTCCCCATCCGGATCCTGCGTCCAGCCCCCGGTGTGCTCCCCGTGATCGTGTTCATTCACGGTGGCGGGTGGTACCTGGGGGACCTGGAGACGCATGATCGTTGCATGCGGGTTCTGGCGGAACGCACCGGCTGCGTGGTGGTGGGCGTGGACTACACGCTCTCACCTGAGGCCAAGTTCCCCGTTCCCGTCCAGCAGTGCGTGGCCGCGTGCGCGTACGTGGTGGCCCACGCTGAGGAGTGGGGCGTGGATGGTTCGCGCTTGTCCCTGGCGGGAGATTCCGCGGGGGCGCACTTAGCGATGGCCACGGCGTTGAGTCTGGCGGGACACGGGAGCACTGCACCGCAGATCCCCCTGGCCAGCCTCCTGCTGTTCTACGGACTGTATGGCCTGACAGACTCGCCAGCCCGCCGTACCTTGGGTGGACCCTGGGACGGCATGAGCCGAGATGACTTGATCTACTACTGGGACCTGTACTTGGCCTCACCCGAGGATGCTCGCAACCCCCTCGTCGATCAACTGTCCGCTGATCTCACCAGCCTTCCCCCCACTTTCCTGGCCGTGTCCACGCTGGACCCCGCCAAGGATGACTCGATGGCGCTCGCGGCCCTGCTGGAACGCCAGGGGATTCCGGTGACGTTGACCCTCTTTGACGGCGTTCTCCACGGCTTCCTGCATTACACCAAAGCCCTCGATGAGGCTAATGCTGCCTTTGACGCGGCTGCCGAGTTCTATCGGTCCGCCGTTCCTGACGCCTCCCCGCCCACACCGCCCGCTGCAGAATAATCCACCACTACATCATTCACACGTCCATTATTCACCACCGATAACCCAGGAGTACCCAGTGACCACCAACGCCCTTCCGCAATTCGGACCTCTCGCGGGGGTCACCGTTGTCTATTCGGCCATCGAGATTGCCGCCCCCACCGCTGCTGCCCTCATGGCCGAGTGGGGAGCCAAGGTGATCTGGCTGGAGAACACGCGCGTAGGTGACTCCATGCGTGACACCGCCTGGATCAAAGAGGTGGAGCGCCGTAACCAGCACTCCGTGGCCATCAACCCGTTCAAGCCGGGCGGGCGCGAGGCCTTCCTGAAACTGATTGAACAAGCGGACATCTTCATTGAGAGTTCCAAGGGTCCGGTGTACGCCAACCGGGGTTTGACCGATGAACTGCTGTGGGAACACAAGAAGGACTTGGTCATTTGCCACGTGTCCGGCTACGGCCACACGGGTGAAGACACCATGGTCAACCGCGCCGCCTATGACCGCACCGTGCAGGCGTACATGGGGTACCTGGCTCAAAACGGTTTGCCCGAGCAGCCCATTGCCCCAGGGCCGTATGTAGCGGACTACTTCTCGGCGCTGCTCATTGCGGCATCCTCCCTGGCCGCCTTCCACAAAGCGCACGCCACGGGCGAGGGCGAGTCCATTGACTTTGCCATGTATGAGGCCATGCTCCGCGTGGGCGCCTACTACATGGTGGACTACCTCAACGAGGGCATCGAATATGACCGCCCCGGTCCCCGCAACCAGAACCTGTGCGCCATTGGCGAGTACCGCTGCTCGGACGGATTTGTGTCCATCATCTGCTACGGCGCCACGCAAAACGAGTTCCTGTTGCGGACCATCGGCCTGGGTGACCTGTGGGGCACCGAGGATTACCCGGAGGGATGCACCGCGCTGTGGCTGAACGGTCCCAAGGCGGAACTCATTGAGCAGAAACTTGAAGATTGGATGGTCACCAAAACGGCTCAGGAAGTGGATGATCTGTTCACTCCGCAAGCCATTGCCGTGGGAATCATCAACGAGGTTCGTGACCTGGAAAACCTCCCGCACTTCAAGGCGCGTGAAGCCATTGTGGAGTGGGAAACCAACGAGGGCAAGCCGGTCAAGGGCATCAACATCTTCCCCAAGTTTGCCCGGAACCCCGGCCAGATTTGGCGCCCGATGCCCAAACTCGGCCAGGACACCGAGGCCGTGTTGGCCGAGGTAGGCGTCACCGCCGAGCAGATTGCCGAGTTGGCCGAGGCCGGTCTCATCCGCTTGGCTGACTAGTCCAGGGGGCCGCCCGGGTCACCTGGGCTGCCTCATCCACCCGGCTGGCTCACCCACAGGCGAGGCCACCCATCGTCCGGGCCACCCGGCCACCCATACAGAAGCAGGAGAGAGGGGAGCACCATGGTTGATGGCATCGGCCCGCTGACCCTCATTGATCTGTGGGGCTGGCTCCGGCGCGAGTTTGCTGACCGCCCGTTCCTCACCTTTGTGCATGCGGGTGGTGCCGGTGCAGACGGCGCCGTTCACAAGGCCACCTACCAGCAGTTTGATGACGAGACCAACCGTGTAGCCAACCTCCTGGCCTCGCTTGGCGTGACGGCGGGAACCAACGTGGTGTTCCAACTTCCCTCCAGCGTGGACTTCCTGCACGTGATGTTTGCCATCATCAAACTGGGCGCGGTGGCCATACCCGTGGCACACCAATACACCCAGCGCGAGGTGGAGCACATTTGGCAACGCTGCGAGCCCCAGGTGGCGGTGGTTGCGGCGGACAAAGCAGCGGTCACGCATCATCTGCCGGGGTTGCGCACGCTCGTCGTCGCCGGAGGAACACAACAAACCCTCACCAGCACGCCGGCCATCGTCGCACTGGAAACACGAGCCGATTACCCCGCCACCACGCCGGAAGTGGAGGGCATTACGGGCAGTTCACCGGCCATGATGCTGTTTACCTCCGGCACCACGGCCGCCCCTAAGGGCGTGGTCATCACGCACGCCAACTGCCTGCACGCGGGGCTGTACCACAACTGGCAGATGGCCATGCGGCCGGATGATCGCCTGCTCACCCCCATGCCCATGGAGCACTCCAACTTCCAACTCGCCGCGCTCATGCCCGCGCTGACGGCGGTGGCCGAGTTGATTGTGGTGGAGAGGTACAGCGCGCGGCGGTTCTGGGGGCAAGTGCGTCAGTATCAGGCCACGCTGTTGCAGGCCGTGGCCATGATTGTGCGCACGTTGCTGTTACAGCCGGAGAGTGCGGATGATGCCGATCACTCGGTGCGGGACATTCAGTACTATTTAGCGCTCGACGACGATGCCAAGGAGGAGTTTGAGCGGAGGTTCAACACTCGTTTGCTCAACTGCTACGGCTTGACGGAGACCATCAACTGGGTGTTGACGGACTTCCCCGTGGGGCCACGCCGGTGGCCCTCCATTGGGCGGCCCGGGTTGGGGTACGAGGCCCGGATTGTGGACTCGGACGGACAGGAACTTCCGGCGGGGGAGATTGGCGAAATCCAGATCCGCGGTGAGCGGGGACGCACGCTGATGCTGGAGTACTACCATGATCCCGAGGCCACCAAGAACGCGTTCACTGAGGACGGCTGGTTCCGTCCCCATGACCGCGGCTACATGGATTCCCAAGGGTGGTTCTACTTTGTGGGACGCCGCAATGACATCATCAAACGGGCTGGCAGGAACGTGTCCGCGTTGGAGATTGAGGGCCAGTTGCGGACGCACCCCCAGGTGGAGGATGCCGCCGTGGTGGGAGTTCCAGATGTGATCCGTGACGAAGCGATTGTGGCGTTTGTGACTCCCAAGCCTGGATGCACGCTCGAAGCCGCTGACGTCACCACGTACATTGCGGGGCGGGTGGCGGAGTACAAGGTGCCTGGTGAAATGCACATCCTGACAGAGTTCCCCCGCACGTCCACCGGCAAGATTGCCAAACGTGAATTATCCCACCTCCGGTTGTCGGCCCCGTAGGGGCCACCGGTTCAGAAAGGAAAACCCATGAGCGAGTCCCTCCACGTCACCTCGAATGACGGCGTCCTAGAAATCGTGCTGGATCGCCCCAAGGCGAACGCCATTGATGCCGCTACCAGCAATGAAATGTGTGAAGCCTTTGCCGCGTTCCAGAATGACCCGGAACTGCGCGTGGCCATCATCACCGGTGGTGGCGAGCGCTTCTTCTCCGCTGGCTGGGACCTCAAGGCTGCGGCCGAGGGCGAAGCCCCGGATGCTGACTTTGGCCCCACCGGGTTTGCTGGAATCACCGAGTTCTTCAACCTGAACAAGCCGGTCATTGCGGCTGTCAACGGCATTGCCGTGGGTGGCGGTTTTGAGTTGGCACTGTCTGCTGACGTCATCATCGCCTCGGAAAACGCCAAGTTTGGCCTTCCCGAAGCCGGCATTGGCATTGTCCCAGACTCCGGCGGCATGCTGCGCCTTCCCAAGGTGGTCCCGCTGGCCGTGGCCAATGACCTGATGTTCACGGGCCGCATGATGTTGGCTGATGAAGCCCTCCGCTGGGGTGTTGTCAACGCCGTGGTGCCGCAGGAATCCCTGATGGAAACCGCCCGCGAGTACGCCGCCAACATCAAGGCGAGCGCACCGCTTGCCGTGGCCGCCATTAAGGAGATTGTCCGCACCACAGCAGCCATGACCGTAGAAGAAGGCTTTACCTTCACGCGCAGTGGCGTGCTGGAGAACTACCCCGCCGTGCTGCACTCGGAAGACGCCCTGGAAGGCCCGGCGGCCTTTGCTGAGAAGCGTGACCCCGTATGGAAGGGCCAGTAATCGCTTCCACCCGCTCCTCGGCCGCAACGTCGGCCGAGCGAGCAGGCCTGGATCGCACCGTATTCTTCACCTCCATCTCGCTGGTGTTGGCGGTAGTGGTGTGGGGTTTGGTGGCACCGGAATCATTGCAATCCTCTGCGGATGTAGCGTTCTCCTTTGTCACCGGACCCCTGGGCTGGATGTTCAGCCTGCTGACCATTGCCGTGTTTGGCTTTGTGATGTGGATTGGGTTCGGCCCGCATCGCCACATTCCGCTGGGCAAGGATGGGGATAAGCCGGAGTACTCCACCATCTCCTGGGTGGGCATGATCTTTGCCTGCGGTGTGGGCGTTGGCCTGCTCTTCTACGGCCCGTACGAGCCGTTGACCTTCTTCATGAAACTGCCTCCCATCTATGAGGCCATTGAGCCGCAATCCCAAGCGGCCATGTTCAAGGCCATGGCTCAGACCCTGTTCCACTGGGGTCCCGTGGCCTGGGCGTACTACGCCCTAGTGGGCGCAGCCATGGCGTATTCGGCGTACCGCAAAGGGCGGACGCAACTGATGTCCCGGTTGCTGGAGCCGATCTTCGGTGCGCGGACCCGGGGTCCTCTGGGTGCGGCGGTAGACGTGGCGGCCATCATCGTGACCCTGTTTGGTACCGCCATCTCCCTAGGGATTGGCACCTTACAGATTGGGCGCGGGTACGAGATTGTGTCCGGGGCGCCTCCGCTGACCAACGCGGCACTGGTGGTGGTGATGACCTTCCTGGGCGTGGGATTCATCTTCTCTGCGGTGTCCGGGATCAAGCGCGGGATCAGGATTCTGTCCAATATCAACACCGGGATCATGGTGGCCATTGCCGTGGCCGTGTTCATCTTTGGCCCCACGCTACTGATCACCAACCTGATTCCCGGCGGGTTCCTGACCTTTGTGGGTGACCTGCCCGCGCTGATGGCCCAATCCGTGGCGTCCTCAAAGGATGCCGGAGAGTTCATGTCCGCCTGGACAACGTACTACTGGGCGTGGTGGGTGTCCTGGACTCCCTTTGTAGGTATGTTCATTGCCAAAATCAGCAAGGGACGGACCTTGCGCGAGTTTGTGGTGACCGTGGTACTGGTGCCCTCGGCCGTGTGCCTGGTGTGGTTCACCGTGCTGGGTGGAACTGCCATGCGCATGGAACAAAACGGCGCTCACATTGATGCGGCGGGCAGTCCGCAGAATGTGCTCTTTGCGGTGCTGGATGCCCTACCCGGTGGGCGCCTGTGGGCAGCGGCGGCGCTGGGGACCATTGTGGTGCTATTTGTCACCGGCGCCGATTCGGCATCTCTGGTCATGGGGACGTTGGCCGAGCGCGGGAGAGCCGTGCCCAGCAAGTGGCTGACCATTCTCTTTGGTGCGGGGCTCACGGCGGTGGCCGCCGTGCTGTTGGTGGTGGGTGGCAACGCCGCGCTCAACGAGATGCAGCAGTTGATGATTGTGGCCTCCGTGCCCTTTGCGCTGGTGGTAGTGCTGGTGATGGTAGCGTGGGGCAAGGAACTGAACGAGGACCCACTCTCCCTGCGCGCCTCTACCCGGAAAGCCCTGGCCGCCGCCAAGGAGGAGAACGCCGCATCTTCGGCTGAGACAGAACCGTCCGCCTGACCCTGAGCCTGAATCGTCGGTTGAGGATTCGCCGAGCGAACGTCTCGAAACCACGGCAGAATCCATACCGTCGGTTGACCCCTAACTTCGGCTGACCTTGTACCGCCGGTTGAGGGTTCGCAATGCGAACGTCTCGAAACCACGGCGCTCTACTTCCCGGTTGCTATGAAATCCAACCGCGCTGCCGCGCCACATTGACGGCGCCGGTGCGGTCCTCCACCCCGAGTTTGGCAAAAATGCGCTGCAAGTGCGTTTTCACCGTGCCTGCCGAGATGAATAACCGCGCCCCCACGTCCTCGTTAGTTCCACCCTCAGCCACCAACGCGAGCACCTCGGTTTCCCGTTTGGTGAGCCGCTCGTCCGTGGAGCGGACGCTGTTCATCAGGCGTGCGGCCACCCCCGGAGCCAGCACCGTTTGACCCGCAGCGGCATCCTTGATTCCCTTCAGGAGCACATCAGGATCGGTATCTTTGAGAAGGTACCCGGAAGCGCCGGCCTCCACGGCCCGCAGGATATCGGCATCGGTGTCATAGGTGGTAAGGACCAGTACCTTGGGCGCGCTCGGTGCTGTTTTTGGGTTGGCCCCGGCGGCCCCAGTACCCGCGCTGCCGCCAGTCCCGCCGCCAGACCCTCCGCCACTCCCGCCACTCGCAATCACTGCAGTAGCCTCGGCGCCGTCCATCCCGGGCATCCGTAAATCCATGAGCACTACATCGGGCTCCCGTTCTGCAACAAGGCGGACAGCCTCGGTGCCGTCGCCCGCTTCACCCACCACCACAAGGTCCGGATCAGAATCCACAATCCCCACAATGCCCATGCGCAACAACGGGTGATCATCCACCACCAGCACACGAATCTGGTTGCTCATGAGTTTCCTCCTCTGGTCTGGGTTCTCCCCAGTGGTCTGTTCATCGCGCTTCCCTGTGTGCCATCCAGCGCGTTAGTCTGCGCACCGTTCTCCACACGGTCTTGAACACTGTCACCTCCACGGTTGTGGACGCCGCTCCACGCGCTCAGGAAATCTACCCGAACCGTGGTGCCTCCACCCGGAGATTGCACCACGTGAACCGAGCCGCCCGCCTCAGCCACCCGAGCGCGCATGCCCGTCAGTCCAAATCCTTCCGGCGCATCACCCATCCCCACGCCGTTGTCCGCTACGGACAACCGCACACCCAGGTCAGGGCGTCCACCTAAACTCACCGTCACACCGGTGGCCTGTGCATGTTTACCCACATTGGTGAGTGCCTCTTGGGCCGCGCGCAAGAGCGCCACTTCCACCTCGGCCGAAAGCCCCTCCACTGTGCCAATGGTGGCCGTCACGGGGATGCCCTGCTCGGCGCTCCAGCGCTCGCACACTCGTTGTAAGGCGTCACACAGGGTGGAGCCATGCAGCGGTGCCGGAGCAAAAGCCGCAACCAAGGCGCGCGCCTCGGCAATATTGTCTCGCGCCACCTGCTCCACCAAGGTGTGGCGAGCCTTCACTGTGTCTAGATCCCCACGGGACAGTGCGCGCTCGGCATCCTGAGTCAACATCAAGGTGGTGGTGAATCCCTGCGCCAGAGTGTCATGGATTTCCCTGGCCACACGCTCGCGTTCCGCCATCACTCCCGCTGCATGTTGTTGCGTGGCCATCAGCGTCTGAGCGTGCTGTAACTGATCGACGAGCCGGGCGTTGGCCAGGGATTGACGTTCGTCGGACGCCCACCACAGGCCAATCGCGGTACCAATCCCAATGTTGAAAGCCAGGGTGATCAGCGCGTCATGCCATTGCGGGTGATCCGAGCCGTACAGGGTCCACAGGGTGACCACCACCACCGCCGCGCCGCTGAGAATCATCACCAAACCGTGCCATCGCGGTCCGGGGAATACGTCCCACGCAATGAAGCACAGGAACAGCAAGGCTAGGGCAAAACTGCCGTCCAGGTGGACGGCGCCCAGACCCACGGAGGCGGCAATGACGCAGGCAATAAAGAGCCAGCCCCGGTGATCCTGAGGTGAGGCGATGCCGGAAGCGCCCGCATCGAGCGCCTGGGGGTTGTGCGTTTGGGGGTTGTGCGTCTCGGCATCCTCGCGGCGATACAGCGCACGGAGCCACGGAAGATACAGGGCTGTGAAGGCGATGGCCAGCACCACAATGGGCAGCAGATAGATCCACAGTGGACCGGGGGTGGCGGGACCTTCGCCCGTCACATAGGCCAACCGTGGACCTCGCCAAGCCACCACCCGCACCACCAGCATGATCAGGAATAGCCCGCTGAACTCGAAGTACACCACTTTCCGGAAGCGCCCGTGAACCCGAGCAGTGGCATTGATCACCGGTGTTCCTGGCACAGCATCCTGGGGTGCCACGGGATGAGGCATGGTCATGGGCTGACCACCATCGTCGTCGCACCTAAAGCAGCGGCGTCTGATGCCATACCCGCTGATCCGGATGCCGCTGGTGCAGAACCGGTGAACCTGACTACTCCTGATGCAGCACCACCTGATCCGGATACGGCTGAGCCGCCGGACCTGTCAGGCCCAGCGGCTTCAGCACACATCAGGGTTACCGCCACTTGAACAACTTTAGCCCCAGCGGCAGCGTCACCGCCGTCCATCCGAGCAGCACGGCAAACGCCATCCACGGGATGCCGCCGCCAAACCAGCCGGTTTGCATGGCCTCAATGGCCGCGCCGAGCGGCGTGAAGCGGGCAATGCGCTCAATGAAGTCCAGGCCAATGGCCAGGCCACCACCCAGGAAGAGCAGCGTGAAGAACGCCGTCATGCCAACGCCGTTGGCCACGGAGGCCTTGGGGACGCGGGCGGCAATGAGGGTTCCCAGGGAGGCCACGGCCAGGGTGCCGAGCAGGAAGGCCACCACGGTGATGAGCACGTTGGAGGGAACCGCAATACCCCAGGCAATCGCGGAGGCGATGATCGCGATGGCCGCGCCGCCAATCACGCCCACCATGTTGATGAGGTAGTGCGTGGCCACCAGCGAACCGGGTTGCATCGGCGAGCCGGAGAAGCGCTTGAGGATGCCCTTGTCACGGAAGGTGCCAAAGGTCACCGGCATCATGGTCATGAACGGCAGCGCCATGGCCATGACCAGCATGATGGGCATCACCACCTGAAACGGGGTCATGCCGTAGAACTGGTGGTAGTAGGGGACGTCAAAGGTTTCCGTGGTGAAGCCCTCGGAGCCGAACGCGTTGAGCAACAGCATGGCCGTGGGGAACAACAGCGCCCAGAACGGGTTGGAGATGTCACGCAACCACACGCGAAACTCGGTGCCCACCAGGCGGCCGAAGCCGCGCTGCTTGAGCGGGTTGCGCGAGGGGGCAGGAATGGACCGGATCACCGGGGTGGCGGTGACAGGAGCGGACGTTGCAGCGATGGGCGTGGCAGCGGGGGAGGTGGTGGTGCTCATGCGAAGACTCCTTCGGTGGCAAGGGTGGAAACGGCGGGGTAGGCGGCGCGGGTCAGCGTGACAAACACGTCCTCCAGCGTGGAGGTGCCCGGGGTTTGGTCAATCAGGCTGGCGGGGGAGCCCTCGGCAATGACCTTGCCGTGATCAATGATGACCAGGCGGTCACACAGACGCTCGGCCTCCTCCATGAAGTGCGTCACCAGCAGAACGGTCACGCCCGCGGCTTTGACGCGGCGCACCAGCTCCCAGGTGTCCTGACGGGCCACCGGGTCAAGACCCGTGGTGAGCTCATCCAGGATGGCAATTTTGGGACGCCCGACGAGTGCCAGCCCAATGGAGAGGCGCTGCTTTTGTCCACCGGACAGGGTTTTGAAGGTGGCGTTCGCCTTCTCCTCAAGGCCCAGCAGCGTGATGAGAGTCTCCACGTGGGCGGGGTTGGGGTAGAAGCCAGCAAAGAGTTCCAGTGCCTCGCGCACAGTGATCTTGTCATGCATCTCGGCCTGCTGGAACTGGATTCCCACGTGCTCGCGGATGGCCTGTGGGTTGTGCTGCGGGTCGACGCCGAGCACGGACATGGTGCCACCCGTGGCATCACGCAGACCGGCCAGGCACTCCACGGTGGTGGTTTTGCCAGCGCCGTTGGGGCCGAGCACGCCGAAGATCTCTCCGGGTTGCACGGTGAAGGAGACGTCATCCACAGCCACGGTGCGCCCGGCTGCGTCGTCGTATATTTTCTGGAGGTTGGTCACCTCAATGATCGGTGTGGTGGTGATCGATGCAGTGTTCATGGCAGAAATTCTGCCTTGGGTGGTGGGGTGGTCACCAGACCCATCTGGGTGAACCCTGCAAGCCGTGTGGGTGAATGTGGTGTACGCCGTTTGGCGTACCCCGGTTACTGCTCCACCGTTCGTTCCTCCACCACTCGGTGCGTTACGGTTCAAAACTACGGTAGGGGGGAGTCCAGGGCTGAGATGACGTCCGTGTATATGAAGTCATCTCCCACATAAAGGAGAGGCTCGCCTATCTCTGTAGCCAGGGCATAGGAGAAACAATCGCCCATATTGAGTTTCGCCCGATGCCCGGAGGCCTTGCCATACTCTCTGTAGGCCAAGCGAGCCCTGACCGCTTGACTGGCAGTGAAGTCTGCGGTGATGACGTCAGCGTCCCGTAGTAGTTGTTCAGCATCTCGGAGCATTGCTGAATCTCCCCGATGGCTCAATACCGCCTGCAATTCTACTAAGGTAGCGGCACTTATAGCAATATCGTCTGCCTCGATCATGGCATCCTTTACACGGCCAGCAATCGATTCGTTGTTCAAGATTGCCATGAGTGCCGAGGTATCAATTACCATACCGGGAGCCCAGCCTCGTCATACATGTGCCGGTCTGCCCACTCGCGGTATCCAGGATCTGGTTTGACGCGCCGGTGGATATCGGCAATGGTCTTTTCGATTCTTGCCGCCCTTGCCTCCCGCAAAGCCACACCATCCAATTCTTTCAGTTTCGATTCCACCGCACCTTCCAACGCTGCGGTTTTTCCCTGACCCGTCCGTTGAGCAAGCTCGTCCACCAGGGCAACAACGCGAGGATTCTTGATGTTGAGGCTCATAGGACTAGTGTCTACCATTTTTTGTAGGATGTCTACCCTGTGACCTGCGCCAGAGTTGCCTTCAACGGCGGAAGGGCTCCATTGGCGTGATCCCCGCTCGTCATTACCGCTCGGCGTGACCACTTGACATCACCCCAGCAGGCCTCATGGGGTACTACCCCAGTGGCCCCACGGAAAGGAGGGTGAGAGCCACCTCGCCCGAGGCGTCCGTGGCGGCGAGGTCCACGGTGGCGGTGATGGCCCAATCGTGGTGGCCGTCTAGGTCATCGAAAATCTGACGTACCCACCAGGTGCCGGGGGGAACCTCATCACTGGGCCAGTTGGTGGGCAACGCAGCGCCGTCCGGAAGGCTGGCACCGGGTTCCGCGATGGTGAGCAGGGATGCGGACCGGGCAGCGGTGTCCGTGCCGATGGCATCGTCGCCCTGTTCAACGAACAACGGGTCCAGGGCGTCCTGCCACGCATCGGCGTTCCACGGGGACAGGTTCTCTGACTCCACCAGAATCCCCAGCGCCGCCAAATCGTCGTACCGTTCCCGAGCACACAACTCCACCAAGCGGAACAGGGCGTTGCGGACAAAGCGCCGCAAGGCTCGCGGGTTGGACGTGAGCCCAGTAGAAGCGCCGTCACCGCCACCAGCACCATCACCCGCGCCGGTCCCATCACCCGCGCCTCGCAGTGCAATGGCAGCATCTCCGGCGTCCATCCCGGCCTGAATCCGCTCCCACTCATCCAGCAGGGACGAATCCACGCCGCGCACCACTTCCCCCAGCCACTCCACAATTTCCAGCACTTCCTCGGTGCGATGCTCCTCGGGCACCGTCTGCCGTAGCGCCCGGTAGGCGTCTGCCAGGTACCTCAGCGCTACGCCTTCGGACCGTTCCAACCCGTAGGTACTGACCAGGTCCGTGAAGGTCATGGCCTTCTCCACCATGTCCCGCACCACGGCCTTGGGCGAGATTTCTTCATCAGCAATCCACGGATTAGTGCGGCAATACACCGTGAACGCCGGTTCCAGAACCTCCGCTAGGGGCCTGGGCCACGTGTAGTCATCCAGGAGGTTCATCCGATCGTGATAGTCCAACCCGTCGGCCTTCATCTCGGCAATAGCCGCCCCTCGCGCCGCCTTTTGCTGAGCCACCAAGATGGCCCGCGGGTCATCCAGCGTTGCCTCAATCACGGACACCACGTCCAGCGCGTGCGTGGGGGAGTCCAGATTCACCAGATCCATGGCGGCAAAGGCAAACGGAGCCAGCGGTTGGTTGAGGGCAAAGTCCTCCGGAATGTCCATCATCAGCCGAACGCTCGGACGGAAACCGGACGGTTCGTCGTCGGACGGAATACGAACCTTCTCAATCACTCCGCTGCTGCGCAGGGAGCGGTAGATGCGGAATGCCTGACGAATGTGCGCTGACCGCTCACGCTCGGAATCATGGTTCACCAGCAGCAAGTGCCGCATGGTGTCCACGGGATCAGGCCCGTCATCCCGGGACAGCACGTTGAGTACCAGCGAGTGCGTGACCCGGAACTGGGACACCAGCGCTTCCGGTTCGGCGTCACGCAGGCGCTCAAAGGTGGCATCCGTCCAGTTCACAAAGCCCTGGGGAGCGGATTTCCGTTTGATTTTCTTGAGCTTCTTGGGATCGTCTCCCGCACGGATGAGCGCGCTGCGGTTTTCGATCACATGCTCCGGGGCCTGGACCACCACTTCACCCAGGGTGTCAAAGCCAGCGCGGCCGGCGCGTCCGGCAATTTGGTGGAACTCGCGGGCGGTCAGATGCCGGGATTTCACGCCGTCATATTTCACCAGCCCGGTGAACAACACGGTCCGGATGGGCACGTTGATTCCCACACCGAGGGTGTCCGTCCCGCACACCACTTTGAGCAGGCCGCGCTGGGTGAGGCGCTCCACCAGGCGGCGATACTTGGGCAACATTCCCGCATGGTGAACCCCAATTCCGGCCCGCACGTACCGGGACAACGTGCGCCCAAAGCCGGTCCCAAAGCGGAACGCCCCAATCTCCTCGGCAATGGCGTCCTTCTCGGCGCGCGTACACACGTTGAGGCTCATCAGGGACTGCGCCCGCTCCACGGTGTCCTTTTGGGTGAAGTGCACCACGTACACGGGCGCTCGCTGATCCTTGACCAGCCCCGTGAGAACGTCCACCATGGGGTCCACGGAATACTCGAACTCCAGGGGAACCGGGCGTTCAGCGGAGGTGACCTCAGCCACGGGCCTGCCACTGCGTTCCTCCAGGTCCTCGCGGAGTTTGGTGGTATCCCCCAAGGTGGCGGACATGAGGATGAACTGCGCGTTGGGGATTTCCAGCAACGGCACCTGCCACGCCCAGCCGCGCTGCGGATCTCCGTAGTAGTGGAACTCGTCCATCACCACTTGTCCCACGGTGCCGTCATCGCCGTTGCGCAAGGCCATGTTCGCCAGAATTTCCGCCGTGCAGCAGATGATGGGCGCACCCTGGTTCACTTGCGAATCCCCGGTCATCATGCCCACGTTCTCTGCGCCAAAGGTGTCCACCAGGTCAAAGAACTTCTCGCTGACCAGGGCTTTCAGCGGCGCTGTGTAGAACGTGCGGCCCCGTGCCCCGGCCCTCCAGGTGGCCAGAGCCAGGAAGTGCGCCCCGAGCGCCACCATGGATTTCCCGGAACCCGTAGGCGTGGCCAGCACCACGTGAGAACCCGTCATCACCTCCAGAAGCGCCTCCTCCTGATGCGGATACAACGGGCGCCCGCCCTCCTCGGCCCAATGCGCAAAGGCCTCCAGGAGATCCTCGGGGTCAGCCTCGCTGGCAAAGCCGTCCGCGCCAAGGGGAGGAAGGTAGGGCAGAAGCGTGGCGGTACTCATGCGGCTATTGTGCCGCACGGGTGTGATATGACGCGGCAGACCCTCGCTCGATGCTGTGACCAGCGCCGTTCAGCAGGCGACAGGCCGCTACACTGCACCCATGAACTCGGTGGCTAAGGTTTTTGGTGGTCTTGTTGTTGCTGGTGCTACGACGATTGCGGCGCGGCGCATCATGCAGGGATGGGGCGTCACCGTGACGGAGCGCGCAGACGTGTTACCTGGTGATGACCTCATTCCTGACGCCACCGTGACGGCCACCCGTGGCGTGGACATTGCCGCCCCGCCCGCGGCCGTCTATCCGTGGATTGTTCAACTGGGTTACGGCAAGGCCGGCTTCTACAGTTTTGACGTTCTGGAACAAGCCATTGGCTTGGACATTACCAGCGCCGACGTCATCAACCCCGCGTGGCAGGACTTGTCCGAAGGCGATGCCGTGTCCCTCGCGCCCCAGTTGACCTTGAAGGTGGCGTCCTTGGAACAGGACCACTTCATGGTGCTCGCGGGGATTCCTGGCGATCAGGACACAGTGGATCAGGACACCGTGGAACAGGATACGGTGGATGCGTCCAGCACGGCAGGCGCGTCTGACACCACGGCATCGCTCGGCGATGCTTCGTCGGAAATAGCATCGTCGGGTACGGAATCGTCGAGTGAAGCATCGTCGCCCGACGAAAATGGCCTGACAGATTCGCTGAACACGGAAACAGGCCCTGACAACCCGCCGCCGCCCTTCGATTTCACCAACACGGCCGCCGCACCGCCGCCCTTCGATTTCACGTGGGCGTTTGTGGTGCTTCCTGCCGAGGGGAACACCAGCAGGCTGATGATTCGCGAGCGGTACCGGCCGCACGGCGTTGCGGGCCGGGTGCAGGTGGAGGCCGTGCAGGCGCCGAGTTTTGTGATGAGTGCCAAGATGCTGAGCGGCATCAAGAAGCGCGCCGAGGGCCCAGCGTAGAATCTGTAGACATACCGCAGCACTGGGTTGCGCGCTAGAATCAGATCATGGCTTTCCAACGGATCACAGTGAACCCCGCAATCATGGGTGGCGTACCAACGTTGCGGGGGCTGCGTATTCCGGTTGCTACGGTTGTGGCAATGACAGCAGATGGTATGACAGTGGGGGAGATTATTGCGGATCTCCCTGACCTCAATGCCGCCGATGTGAAGGAAGCGCTTCAGTTTGCCGCTGAGTTGGCTCGTGACCGCCACCTAGAACTGCTCGCTGTGGCATGAGGCTCCTCATCGACAACTGCCTCTCGCATGAGTTAGTAGATTACCTACCGTTCCCTGATTTTGACTGTGTGCACGTACGTGACATCGGTCTCGGTCAATCTCCAGATGTGGACATCCTTGCTGAGGCAGCACGTGATCATCGAATTATTGTGTCCGCCGATTCGGATTTCGGGGCACTTTTGGCAGTATCAGGGGCCACGCGTCCTTCCTATGTCTCAGTACGGAGAAATAATAATCGCCGGGTAGGGGAACTTGCTGCTTTGCTTCGAGTCAATCTCCTGCCTTTGGAGGCCGAACTTGCGGAAGGAGCCGTTGTGGTCATTGGGGAGCGAGAAATCCGGCTGCGCCGATTACCTCTGGCGTGACGTACCAGCGCATCACCTCTGGCATGTGAGTGCAGGCTCTGACACAGCGTAGAATCGGCTTATGCGTATTGCGAGATTTACCCAAGGTGCCGCGCCTCTGTTTGCTGTGATCCAATCTGAGGGAGGCAGGGATTTCCTGGCCGTGCTCAATGGCGATCCGTTGGTCACCCCGGTACGGCCCACCGGCGAGCGTGTCCCGCTGGACGCTGACGGCGTTCGGCTGCTTTCTCCCGTGATTCCGCGGTCCAAAGTGGTGGCCGTGGGCCTGAACTATGTGGATCACATTCGGGAAATGGGCCACCAGATGCCGCAGACACCTGTGCTGTTCCTGAAGCCCAACACGTCCGTTGTGGGGCCGGATGATCCGATTGTGCTTCCGGATTGGACCCAAGAGGTGTCCTATGAGGTGGAACTCGCCGTGGTGATGGGGAAACTCTGCAAGGACGCCACCGAGGAGTCTGCCCGGAGCTACGTGTTGGGCTACACCGTAGGTAATGACGTAACCGCGCGCGACGCCCAGAAAACGGACCGCCAGTGGGGGAGGGCCAAGGGGTTTGACTCCGCCTGCCCGCTCGGCCCGTGGATTGAAACGGACCTTGACCCGGATGATGTGCGTGTCACCTCCCGTGTCAACGGCGTGACAAAGCAGGATTCCACCACGGCTAACCTCCTGTTCAATGTAGATTTCTTGGTGGCTCACATCTCGCAGGCCATGACGCTCCTGCCTGGAGACGTGATCCTCACCGGTACCCCGTCCGGCGTAGGCCAGGTGGATCACGGGGACGTAGTAGAGGTAGAAGTAGAAGGAATCGGCACCCTCAGAAACCCCGTCATCCGGCGATAGGGTGATCACATTGGCCACATGATGGAGAGGTGCCATGACATGGAGACGGTGTCTACCGACGAGACGATCAACCCCAGCGATATCCTCCGGTGCGTTGTGAAAGAAGGTTCCCTGACACCGGCAGAGATTGCGACGATGTGCCACTCGTCCAATCTTGAAGATATCGAGAGAATCATTACGTCGTTCCTGGACCTAGGGGTGCTCCGGAAATCATCTAGCCAAGACAACCGCGTCAGAGCGCCCGAACCACAGGCATCATACGGACGTGCCCTCACTGCCATGACACAGCGGTTTACGGCGGATGCAGAAATGTTGGGTCATGTTGCCGCGGTTCTCAATGAGCAGTCTGACGGTGGAAGTGTCTCGGCGAACTGTGAGGTATTCGTTGGCCATGATGAGATTGTCAATCGCCTTGCCGGAACCGCAGCTCGTGCGCGGAGTGTGTTGTACTCACTTCTCCCCCGTGTTCCGTCACCCCAGGCGCTCGCATCAGCGTTGGATGAAGACACGTCTGAACTGCGCCGAGGCGTATGCATGAGGGCAATCTACCCCGAGAGCGCTCGCGATCAACCACATGTCCTGGACTACGCACGCGCAATGCAGCCACAGGGCGAGGAGATACGAACACACACGTTCACGCCGATGCGTGTATCGGCAACGGACCGAGGAGAAGTGATGGTCATCGACGGAACCGATCCTCTGACCACCACGGCTACCCTGATCCGAGACCCGCGGATCGGTGATCTCTTCACGGCATTCCTTGAGGACTTATGGCAGCGTTCCACGCCGCTCCTTGACGGTGATCCGGCATTGAGCCAGATCAGTCCACGAGAACTCACCATAATCCGCATGTTGGCGCAGGGAAGGACTGACGATGACATTGGCCGCAGGCTCACGCTTGCGCCGCGAACAATTCGACGAGTCATCGGTGATCTCCACCGGCGAACTTCTACCGGAACGCGGCTAGAACTCGGGATTGTCGCGGAGCGCCGAGGGTGGCTTGAACACTAGGGTCAGGCGCCGAGAACCTTGACACACAATAGTTCTCACAGACGGGGTCGAGTACTTGGGTGGCACTCGGTTCAACGGGGTGCGCTATGACATCGGCCCAATCTCAACGAGTGTGAATGCATGTGTCCAACCTGGCCACGCCCTATTTGGCCCAAGTCGAAACCGATTTATTCTCTTTTCAGGGTGGACAAACAACGGTAGTTTCATAGATACGGAAGTCACCACATCGCGCATGAGTAGTTTGGTCGCTGGTGAACTGCCAATCAACCACGAGGCCGACAAGAATCCACAAGGAGGACGTCATGAGAACCACGTATAGGACCGCTGCATTGAGTGTCAGCGCCACGTTGGCTGTTGCCGCAGTGTTTGCCGCTGCCGTACTGGGTGGATGTGGCCCGAGTGGTGGAACAGATCACCTCGCAGGAGTTCAGGCATTCATCAGTCGTTTCAATGCCACCGCCACCGTGCCAATTGAAGACGTAAGCCTGGTGATGGGTGGCCATGAGGGCCTCGGCGGAACGGTTGGCTCGATTAACGTCAACGTCCTGGCCCCAGGGAGAGACGAGATTCCCTCGGGGTTGCCCGCAAGAGTGCAGGTGAGCGGCGCCAATCAAGACAATGTCCCTGACGGCACCGCTAAAGGACGCACCATCTTCGCCGAACTTGCCAAGACGCTTGATCCATCGCTCACCGAGGAACAGTTGCAGCCCGCATGGGACAGCGTGGTAGCAAGGACTGCTACGGAATCTGATCCCTACCTACTGGGCAACGGCATCCTCGTGACGTCTGATCCGGATGACAACTGGGTGGCGAATTCATGGGAGTTCCGAGCACTCGAAGGCTAATCGCGGCACATCTGCTCGTCGCAGGGAGGGAAGTCCGCGCAGTTTCGAAGCACAACGGCGATTTGTGCGGCCGATTTCCGCGCAATGACCATCCGGGCCGCAATAAGGAAGCACAACGGCGATTTCTGCGCTCGCGGGATCGTGTAGAATCCTCCGGTGATTACTGCGCAGGCTGTGGAGTTGCGCGTGGGAGCGCGGCTGTTGCTGGGGCCTACCAGTTTCCGGATTGGCAAAGGTGACCGCATTGGCCTGGTGGGGCGCAATGGCGCCGGGAAAACCACGCTCACCAAGTTGCTCGCCTCGGCCGAACCCGCAGGCGAGGCGCTCGCCACGGCCGGTCAGGTTATCCGGAAAGGTTCGGTGGGGTATCTGCCTCAGGATACGCACACCACGCCCGACGATGTTGTGGCCATGGATCGTGTGCTCTCGGCACGTGGTCTTGACGTGATTATGCGCAAGATGACGCAGACGGAAGCCCTCATGACTAGCCCGGACGCAGACGTGATGGCGGACGCGCTGGATCGCTATCCCCGCCTGGAAGCGCGTTTCATGGCGGCAGGCGGGTACGCCGCCGAATCTGAGGCGCAACGCATTGTGGCTAACCTGGGCATCGAGCAACGCGTGCTGAATGCGCGCATGGGGGAACTTTCCGGTGGTCAGCGCCGCCGCGTGGAGCTTGCCCGCATCCTCTTCTCCGGGGCTAACACACTCCTGTTGGACGAGCCCACCAACCACCTGGACGTGGATTCCATTGGCTGGCTGAGGGACTTCCTGAAAACGTATCCCGGCGGATTTGTGGTCATCAGCCATGATGTGGAGTTGCTGCGTACCTGCGCCAACAAGATTTGGCACCTTGACTCCATTCGCGCCGAACTCGATCAATACAACCTCGGCTGGGATGCCTACCAGAC
Organism: Cellulomonadaceae bacterium; assembly: GCA_031256435.1. Taxonomy (GTDB): domain Bacteria; phylum Actinomycetota; class Actinomycetes; order Actinomycetales; family Cellulomonadaceae; genus Xylanimonas. The sequence continues at coordinate 12,402 of JAIRQO010000071.1, read as the reverse complement.
CCAGCGCGAACAGGACGAGAAGCGCCGCAAGCGCGAGCGTGCCAACGCGGAAAAGAAAGCCTCGGCACTCATGGCCCAAGCCGAGACCATGCGCGCCAAGGCCACCAAGGCCGTGGCTGCGCAACAGATGATCAAGCGTGCCGAGGCTCTGCTGGCCAGCACCGCCACCGAGCAACCGCGCGAAAAGGTAGCCAAACTGCGCTTCCCCAAGCCCACCCCGTGTGGGCGCGTGCCGCTCGCGGGCCGGGGGCTGTCCAAGGCCTATGGCTCCCTGGAAGTGTTCACGGGCGTGGCTGTGGATATTGACCGCGGTGCACGCGTGGTCATTTTGGGACTCAACGGCGCAGGGAAAACCACCCTGCTGAAGATTCTGGCGGGCGTGCTCACGCCAGATACGGGTTCCATCATCCCAGGTCACGGCCTCAAACTCGGCTACTACGCACAAGAACATGACACACTGGACTTGACCTGCACCGTCGTCGAAAATCTGCGGCATGCAGCACCTGATCTCACCGATACGCAGGTGCGTACGGTGCTCGGCAGTTTCCTGTTCTCGGGCGATGACGCAGACAAGCCCACGTCCGTGCTCTCCGGCGGGGAAAAGACGCGGCTCGCCCTCGCCACACTGGTGGTGTCCAGCGCCAACGTGTTGCTGCTGGACGAGCCCACCAACAACCTGGACCCCGCCTCGCGTGAGGAAATCCTGGGTGCGCTGCGCACGTATGAGGGCGCCATTGTGATGGTCACGCACGACGAAGGTGCCGTGGACGCCCTCCACCCGGAGCGCGTGCTGCTCCTTCCCGAGGGCGATGAGGACCTGTGGTCCGCAGAGTATCGCGATCTCATCACGCTGGCTTGATCACGCTGGCCTGATTACCCTGGCTTGATCGCGCTGGCGTAACCATGGCCGTTGTAGGCGGTTGAGCCAGGCGCAACGAACCTGACGGGTGGTTGAGCCAGGCGCAACGAACCTGACGGATGGTTGAGCCAGGCGCGTCAGCGCCGCCGGTCGAAACCCCGCACGGAACGGTCGATCCCCACCCTTCCCCGTGTGGCACGGCCCGTTACCAGGGCACATGGGCCTAGAGTTACTGCGGTTCTCGGCACTAAGGAGTGGCAGCATGACCATACGGACGCCCCTAACCCTCTCCACCATTGAGGCAGGCGCGGGTCTCACCGAGGCCTTGCAGCGCGATCCCGCAGACGTCCGCGCCACCATCACCCAATCCGGCATGAAGGGCCGCGGCGGCGCCGGTTTCCCCACCGGGTTGAAGTGGGAGCTCGCCGCCAAAGCACCCGCGCCAGACGGAGTGCGCTACGTCATCTGCAACGCCGATGAGGGCGAGCCGGGCACATTCAAGGACCGCGTGGTGCTCTCCGAAATGCCGGACCTGGTCTTTGAGGGCATGACCATTGCCGGATTTGCCATCGGCGCCACCAAGGGCATCCTCTACCTGCGTGGTGAGTACATCTATTTGCTCGACGATTTAGAGCGTTGCCTGGAAAAGCGCAGGGCGGACGGCCTCCTCGGCTCGGACATCCACGGAACCGGGTTGGAGTTCCACATCTCCATTTTCCTGGGCGCAGGAGCGTACGTGTGCGGGGAAGAAACCGCACTGATTGAGTCCATTGAAGGGCGACGCGGCGAGTCCCGCAACAGGCCCCCCTTCCCTGTAGAAAAGGGACTTCACGGAGCGCCCACCACGGTGAACAACGTGGAAACCTTTGCTTGGACCAGCGCTATTTTTGCCCGCGGAGCAGACTGGTTCTCCTCCATTGGAACGGACCGATCCACCGGGCCCAAGTTGCTGTCCATCTCCGGGGACGTGGAACGCCCCGGCGTCTACGAGTTCCCCTTAGGCATCTCCATCCGCGAGATGCTGGAGGCTGCCGGCGGCACACGCGCCAAGGCCGTGATTGTGGGAGGCGCCGCAGGAACCTGTGTTCCCGCCAAGGACTTTGACCGGGCCATCAGTTACGAGGACGTGTCCACCGGAGGCGCCGTCATTGTGGTAGGCCCGTGGCGTGACCTGCTGGAAGTTGCCGAGAACCTCCAATGGTTCTTTGCCAATGAAAGTTGCGGGCAATGCGCACCCTGCCGCGTAGGGACCGTGAAACTCTTGGACGGAGTACGGGACTTGCGGGCCGGAACCGTCACTGCGGAGCGCTTGGGTGATCTGATCACGCTGGGTGAAACCATGGAGTTTGCCTCCAAGTGCGGCCTGGGCCAAGCCGCGCCCAACGTGTTCCTGTCCATGGTGAAAGCCTTCGAATCCGAGATCAAAGGCCACCTGGTGGCTGAGGGGAGCGCGCAATGACTCTCGATGCTGTCAACCTGGTCCGCGATGGCGAAGTTGTGCCCGTGGAGTCCGGAATGGTCACCGCTACCATTGACGGTCACGCCGTGGACGTCCCTGTGGGCACCTCCATCCTGGCGGCCGCTCAGCAAGCCGGGCGCCGCATCCCCACCCTCTGCCACCACCCGGATCTCCCGGACGTGGGCGTCTGCCGGATTTGCGTGGTGGAAGTGGAGGGCCAGTGGGCACTCCAGGCCGCCTGCGCCTTCCCCATCACCGCGCCGGTCACCATCCACACGTATTCGCGGCGCGTACGCCAGGCCCGGCAAACCGTGGTGGACCTTATGCTGTCCGAGCACTATGGGGACTGCCGGACGTGTGGCCGCAACGGTGCCTGCGAGTTACAGGATCTGGCCGAGGAATACGCCTCGGACCATGATCGCTTCGGCACGGTCAAGGAACCGCAGCGTCCCTTTGATCTCCTGGGCCCGTCCATTGTGCGTGACATGAACAAGTGCGTGCATTGTTTGCGCTGCATCCGCACCTGTTCTGAACTCCAGGGGGTGGACGCGCTCGGAGTCGTCGGGCGTGGTGATTCTACGACGATGTCCACCTATAAGATGCTCCCGATTGCCGATGTTTCCTGCATTGCCTGTGGTCAGTGCATTGACCGGTGCCCAACAGGCGCACTGCAAGAACACGATGACACGGCCAAGGTGTGGAATGCTCTGGAGGATCCCACCAAGCACGTGGTGATTCAGATTGCCCCGGCCCCGCGCGCCTCCATTGGCGAGGAGTTTGGGCTGCCGCCGGGCACATCCGTGACGTGGCAACTGGTGACCGCGTTGCGGGAAATCGGCTTTGACAAGGTGTTTGACACCACGTTCACGGCGGACCTCACCATCCTGGAAGAGGGGACGGAACTGCTGGCCCGGCTCTACGAGAACCTGGTGTTGGGTGACTCCACCAGGGCGTTGCCGCAGTTCACCTCGTGCAGCCCCGGCTGGATCAAATTCATTGAGCATCGGTATCCGGCATCCCTGCCTCACCTGTCCAGTTGTAAGAGCCCGCAACAGATGTTCGGCGCTCTGCTGAAAACGTACTACGCCCAGAAGGCCGATATTAACCCGGCTGACATGGTGACAGTGTCCCTGATGCCGTGTACGGCCAAGAAGTATGAGGCCAACCGGCCCGAGATGGACGCCTCCGGTTTCCGGGACGTGGATGTATCCCTGACCACCCGGGAACTCGCCCGCATGATTCGCGAATATGGCATCAACCTGCCGGATCTGCCCGAGTCTGAGTTCGACGATCCCTTTGGGACGGCCACGGGATCCGGCGTGATCTTTGGCGCTACGGGTGGCGTGATGGAAGCCGCGCTGCGTACCGTGGTGGAACTGGTGACGGGACAACCCGTGGAGACCATTTTTGACAAGGCCAACATCACCGAGGTGCGCGGGTTTGACGGCGTGAAATACGCCGAGGTCACGCTGCCGGAGGTGCTCGGACCTGTCCCCGCCCTCCTGGCTGACACGTTCCCCAATTGGGATTGGCTGTCTGGCGCCACGTTGAAGTTGGCGGTGGCGCACGGTACTGCCAACGCCAAGAAGGTGATGGAGGACATTGCCCAGGGCGGGACATTCAGCGAGTGTCATTTCATTGAGTTCATGGGATGTCCTGGAGGCTGTATTGGAGGAGGCGGGCAACCCATTCCCACCAACGCGGATATTCGGGCGGCGCGGGCCAAGGCCATTTACGACGAAGATCTGCATTACGGTCAAACGGGAAGGCCGCGCAAGAGCCACGAGAACGAGGCCGTCACCACCGTGTACAACGAGTATTTGACCGACGGCCCGTGCGGGAAGGTCAGCCACCATCTCCTACACACGGAATACACCCCGCGGGGGACGTTCATTGACATTTCCGAAACGAGGCCAAAGTGACCACCCTGGATGGAGCCATTCCCGCTGAGGTGCGGGAGAAGAACGCTGGCCTGATAGCCGATATTGATGATCTAGTCAGCATCCACGGCACGGAACGCAGCGCGCTGTTGCCGATTCTGGAAGGGCTGAAGAGCAGGCGCGATCAGATCACGGACATTGCCATTCAAGTGGTAGCGGATCGGCTTGGGCTCACCCCGGTGGATGTGGAAGGCGTGGTGACGTTCTACCACTTCCTGGGCACGGAACCCACAGGAGATACGGTCATCCACGTGTGCCGCACCATCAGTTGCGCCTTGCTCGGCATGGACGCCGTGGTGAAGCGGCTGGAAAACGTCACGGGCGTGTCCATGGGGGAGACCACCCCGGATGGCAAAGTCACTATTGACTGGGCCAACTGCATTGGCATGTGTGACTTTGCCCCGGCCGCTCTGGTGAACCGCGAGGCCGTCAAGGAAGTCACGCCGGACCGGATTGCCGAGATTGTGACCGAGGCCCGCGCGTAACGCCCCAGCACCTACCCCGCAACCGCCACGGGGACCCGCGCCTTTGCCTCGCCCACATGAACAGCCTCGGGCGAGGCCACGGCCAGGACGCCCAGCACTAACCGTTCACACAGGTACGCCGCCGTGACAATGAGCACGGTCCACGCCAGCACCTCGGGGGTGGCCGCGGCCTCCCGCGCGGAACTGAGGACCTCGCCAATGGACCCGCCGGGCAACCCGATCACCTCGGCGCTGACCCCGGCCTTCCACGCCAAACCCACGCCCACGTTGCAGGCCGCCACCAGATACGGACACACGGAGGGCCACGTCACCGCAGTGAAGTAGCGCAACGGCGTGGCACGGTCCAACTCTGCGAGCTCCCGCAGTTCGTCGTCGCCCCGCTGCAGACCCTCACGCACGTTGGCGTACACAATGGGTGCCACCATGACGGCGGGAACCGTCACCGCCAAGCCGTACGGGCCCGCCCACATCAGCACCAGGATGGTGAACACCGCCACCGGGACAGTCCGGGCCAGGCGAAACACGGGGGCGAGGAGCGCGTCCGCCCACACGGAGCGGTGAGCCACGTACCCCAGCAGGGAACCCGCCACCATGGCAATGCCGAAGCCCAGCGCAATGCGCAGCGCGCTTGAGGCCAGAGATAACCAGAACACGGAGGTGGGAATCAGGCGAATCAAAGCCGCTCCCACGTCCAGCGGCCCCACCAAGGCGCCAGGGTTGCCGATGGCTACGGCGGCCAGATGCCACACCACCAGCCAGAACAGCACCGCCACCGCCAGCCGTGTGCGGCGGCCTTCCCTCAACAACTCTGCCATGATGTGCTCCCTGATCTCCCAGCGGCTTGGTGTCACCGCGGCCCGGCCTTCATGTGGCTGAGCCCAAAAGTGGCCTGACGTCACCGTACCGAGAGCCGTGCGAGCCATGAGGCCAACGTTCCGGCCCGGCGCGCATACGCTACGGTGCATGACGGAACATCGCTTGATTCTGCTGCGCCACGCCAAAGCCGAACCCTTGGGCGGAATTGAGGACGCACAACGTCCCCTCGCCCTGAAGGGTCGTGATCAAGCCGTCCGCGTAGGGCAATCCCTCGCTTCGGCAGGAATCCTCCCCGAGGCCGCCCTGGTATCCTCCGCCGTGCGCACCAGGGAAACCTGGCGATTAGTGGCCGCGCAGTTGCCCATCCAGCCCGCGCTCGTCACCGTGTCCGACGATCTCTACGAGGCCGCAGTCAGCACGGTGTTCCAAGCAGTGCGTGGGCTCAACGAGGACGTTCACACGGCTATCGTCGTAGGACATGAACCCACCATGGCCTGGACGGCACAACGCCTCGCTACTCAGGATTCTGACCGTGCCGCGTTAGCGCAGGTCAGCGTAGGGGTTCCCACGGCAGCATGGTCTGTGTTGACCAGTGATCTCCCGTGGGCGCAGTGGCAGGCGCGCACCGCACGCCTAGAGTCCGTGAACAGGCCCTGAACTGTGATCAGGCCCTGAAGCCATCACCACCGAGTTCGCTCAGCGAATTACGCCTTGCCCTCGAGTTCCAGAACCTTCTTGTACACCTCCATGGTGCGCACGGCAATGGCGCTCCAGGCAAAGTGATCCTCGGCGCGCTTGCGGCCCGCCTTACCCATGGCCTTGGCCTTTTCAGGATCGGACAGCATCTTGTTGATGGCATCGCCCACGTCCTTGACAAACTTGTCAGGGTCAATGGGGGTGCCGGTGCCATCCTGGACCTGCTCAATGGGAACCAGGTAGCCGGTCTCGCCATCAATGACCACGTCCGGGATACCGCCGGTGGCCGAGGCCACCACGGGGAGTTCGCACGCCATCGCTTCAAGGTTCACAATGCCCAGGGGTTCGTACACGGACGGGCACAGGAACGCGTCAGCCGAGGCCAGCACCGCGGTGAGTTGCTCGCGGGGGAGCATCTCTTCAATCCAGATCACGCCAGCGTTGTCATCCGGTCCCGTGGAACCGCGAGCCGCGCGGAGGTTGGCCACCAAGCCCTTGACCTCTTCCATGATTTCCGGGGTGTCCGGGGCGCCAGCGCACAGGATGACCTGGACGTCATGGGGGAGTGCCTCGCACGCGCGGACCAGGTACGGCAGGCCCTTTTGGCGGGTGATGCGGCCCACAAACACCACGGATTGCTTGTCAGCGTCAATGCCCAAGCGGACCAGCGTTGCCGCAGCGGCGTCAGCCTCAGGGCCGGTCTCGGCGGGGCGCACCCACCCGGAGAGGTCAATGCCGTTGTGGACCACAAACACGCGCTCGGGGTCCAACTCGGGGTAGCAGCGCAGGATGTCATCACGCATGCCGTAGGACACGGCAATCACGCCAGCGGCGCCCAGGTACGCGGTGCGCTCGGCCCAACTGGACACGGCGTATCCGCCACCCAGTTGCTCGGCCTTCCACGGACGCAGCGGTTCCAGCGAGTGCGCCGAGGTGATGTGCGGGATGCCGTGAAGCAAGGAAGCCCAGTGGCCAGCCATGTTGGCATACCACGTGTGGGAGTGGACAATGTCCGCTCCGGCACAGTCATTGGCCATTTGCAGGTCCACACCCAGCGTGGTCAGCGCGGCGTTCGCGTCCTTGAGCGTCTCCGGGGCTGCATACCCAAACACACCCTGCGCCACCATATCGTCGTCGCGCGGACCATCAAACGCCCTGACCCTCACATCGGCGAGAGGACGGAGAACGGCCGACAACTCGGCCACGTGAACACCAGCCCCGCCGTATACAAATGGGGGGTATTCGCGGGTGAGAAGATCTACCGCAATGCGGTCAGAATCAGCGGGAGTTGACGGTGTGGCGGCGGGCGCAGAATCAGTCATAGACCTAACGTAACGCGAATCCGTGGCGCAAGGGCGCCGAATGGACCCTCACGGCGCATTGTTTAGCGGGAAGTTTTAGAGTCAAGGTATGGCTTCTCAACCTAAAGTATTCGCAATCGTTCTGGCCGGCGGTGAAGGCAAGCGCCTGATGCCGCTGACGGCTGATCGAGCAAAGCCCGCAGTGCCCTATGGCGGCATCTACCGGCTGATCGATTTTGCTCTCTCCAATGTGGTGAACTCCGGGTTCACCCAGGTAGTGGTCCTCACGCAGTACAAGTCCCACTCGCTGGACCGTCACATTGCTCAGACCTGGCGTATGAGCCAGATTCTTGGCAACTACGTCACCTCCGTTCCCGCCCAGCAGCGCGTGGGCAAGCACTGGTACCTCGGCTCTGCGGACGCCATCTACCAGTGCCTGAACATCATTGAGGACGTCCGCCCGGACATCGTTGTGGTGGTAGGTGCGGACCACATCTACCGCATGGACTTCTCCCAGATGGTGCAAGCGCACATCGATTCCGGCGCACGCGCCACGGTGGCCGCCATCCGTCAGCCCATCGAACTGGCCAAGGAGTTTGGCGTCATTGACGTGCAACCCGAGGACACCACCCGCATCCGCGAGTTCCTGGAGAAGCCAGAGAACCCCACGGGTCTGCCGGACTCCCCCAACGAGGTACTGGCCTCCATGGGTAACTACGTATTTGACGCAGACGCCCTGGTTGACGCTGTGACCAAGGACGCGGCCAACGCCGATTCCAAGCATGACATGGGTGGAGACATCATGCCCGCCTTTGTGGACGAGGGCTCCGCTGGTGTGTATGACTTCATCCGTAATGACGTTCCCGGCTCCACGGACCGTGACCGCGATTACTGGCGGGACGTAGGAACCATGGACGCGTACTTTGAGGCCAACATGGACCTCATTGCTGTGGAACCCGTGTTCAACCTGTACAACGACGAATGGCCCATCCACGCAGGCACCAGCTCCGCGTGGGCACCCGCCAAGTTTGTTCACGCAGGTCCCGGACGCCTTGGCCACGCTGCCGATTCCATTGTTTCGCCTGGCGTCCTGATCTCCGGCGCCACGGTTGCTGGATCGGTCCTGTCACCCGGCGTGCGCATGCACTCCTGGGCCACGGTCACCAACTCGGTGGTCATGGACAACGTGCATGTGAACCGCAGGGCACAGATTGAACGCGCCATCATTGACAAGAATGTGGAAGTTGCCGAAGGCGCTCGCATTGGTCTCAACCATGACGAGGACCGCGCCCGAGGATTCTATGTGTCCGAGACGGGCATCACTGTGGTGCCTAAGGGCACTGTTGTGGACGCGTAGCGGGATTAGCCTGTCATACTGACGGCATGAACATCGCTATGGAGACGCCGGGGGGCAACCCTCGGCGTCTCGTTGTTTCGGATGTGGACTCCACATTCATCAAACAAGAAGTCATTGAACTGATTGCCCACACGGGTGGCGTGGGCGAGCAGGTTGCTGCCATCACTGCGCGCGCCATGAACGGCGAGTTGGAGTTTGCCGATTCCCTGCGCCAACGCGTGACCTTCCTGCGCGGTTGTCCCCTCTCTGTACTACATGACGTCACGGACGCTCTGGAACTCAATGACGGGGCGTTGGAGTTGCTGGAGGCGTGTCAGGAACGCGACTGGCCGTTGGGGTTGGTTTCTGGCGGGTTTCACGAGGTGGTGGATCCTCTGGCCGAGAAGTTGGGCATCACACTCGTCGCCGCTAATCGCTTTGAGATTGTAGACGGACGGCTCACCGGCAAGGTGGAAGGGCCCATCATTGACCGTGCCGAGAAGGCCGCTACGTTACGACGATGGGCCAGCGAGTATGGTGTTCCGCTCAGCGAGTGCGTGGCAATTGGTGATGGCGCCAATGATTTGGACATGCTGCGTGAGGCAGGGTACGGCGTGGCCTTCCGGGCCAAAGCCGTGGTAGCCGAGGCCGCCCGGTTCGAGTTAGACGGCCCGCTGAACAAGGTGCTGGACTTTATTCCTGCGTGATGGTGCCTTGTAGTCCACCTACGGCTGCGGCTTCATCACTCTGAGCACAGACCTGCACAGTAATACGAGGTCCTGCGCTACGGACCAGTTGGCCACGTAGTACAGATCAAACCGGGTGGCTTCATCCGGCGGGAGGTCTTCATAGCCAGCAACGTGGTTGAACCCTGACATACCTGGCTTCACGTAGTAGCGGCGGTTCCCCGCCTCCTCGGAGTGAGGTGCGGGCGGGCGTGCCGGGTGCGGTCCCACCAGGGACATGGAGCCAGCAATCACGTTAAACAGTTGTGGCAGGGACTCAACGGAGTGCCGCTGGATCCAAGCGTCGAGTTTTCTACGCAGAGGCATGGCCTCTGGGTCCTGGGTGAGGCCCGTGATGGACAGGAAGCGCGCCATGCCAAAGCGGATTCCGCCGCGGCCCATCCGGCGATCCACCGCAACAATGGGCCCAGGTCGGCTGATCTTGATGATCGCCGTGAGGAGGATCAGGGGAATCGCCAGGATGGCCACCAGAATCGTTGCGCCAATGAGGTCAAAAACGCGCTTGAGGCGCGGTTGGGCGCCGGCGTAACCGGGAGCTTCAACGTGGAGAAGCGGCACCTGGGAGAGAGGCATGGCGGAAACACGCGGGCCCACAATGTCATTGACGTCCGGGGCAATGAGGAGGTTCATGGCGAGTGGCTCTAGGCCCCATGCCAACTTCTTGAGCAGCGGCGGAGTGACGGAATCCGTGCCCGCAATGACTACTGTTTCCACCTTGTATTGTTCGGCGCGTGCGGGTGCCTCGGACACCGTGCCCACCACGGGAACAAACGTCCGTCCCGAGTGAGTAAAGCCCGTCCCGGTGGGGATCTCCGTGGAGGCCGTTTCAATGGCCACGGCTGCGAGGGCGTTGGTCTCCAATCCGCCCACCACGGGTCCGTTTTCTGTTCCTGCCGAAACACAGGCAGCCACTACGGTCAGGCCAGCCTCTGGAGCGCTCACCAACGTGTTGACGGTGCGCTTTACGGCGTCATGGCTTCCCACCACTAGCGTGCGGGACGTGTGAATCCCGGCCGCACGTTCCTTCACCAGGAGACGACGCATCAAGTAACGGCCAAGGAGGAGGAGCGCTGTGGCGAGTGCGGCCACCGCCACCAGCATGGACGGAATCACGGGCCAGTGAGCCACAAACGCTGCAGCGGAAACAATCAAGAACGTCAAGGCGGTGGCCTTGATCACTTGCGAGTATTCCGTGGTGCCTGCCCCCATTTGGCTCGGCTCGCGTGTGGCGCTGAGGAAGAGCGCGAGCATCCACACGGCAATCAGGGCTGCGGCAACGGGGAGGTGCGTGGTGGCCAGACCAGTGCTCATGCCAATGAGCACACTGGTGTGGAGGTCAGCGGTGGAAACCAGGAGGCTGATGCCGGTGACCAGGATCAGTGCGGTGATGATTGCTGCGGCATCGGTAGCCACCACTCGCCAGATGACCCTCCGCTCCCACGCCGGCCTGGGTGGACGCATATAGGTGGAGTAGATAGGGGAGTCCGCCCACACGTCCTCGGCCACATTTCGCTGCGTTGCCGTGGGGAAGAACTCCGTAATGTGTGCTTCCTGAGCGTTCCGCCGCCGTGAGGATCGCGTCTGCTTGGCGTCAATAGTCATGTCACCCTCCCTTGCTAACCATTGATACCCCTTTTCTACCGCAGAATCACAAGGCTTTTGCGAAGGCGCGAGCGGGAAGGGGAACGGATGAGCGGATGGTCTGTATGTGGTAATCGGTTTCGATCATTGGGGGACAGGGTGGGTCGGTTTGCGCCGAAAGCGTTTTAGTTTTTGGTGCTTTGTGGCACAGTGGGTTGAGTAACACGTGAAGTGCTCTTGGGAAGGGGTTGTGGTCGTGTTTGGTCGGCGTTCATCGGGTCGCAGGGCTCGTCGTATCCGTGGTGGGTATGGCGTGGTTGCGGTGTTGGTGGCGTTGGGTGTGCTCGCTGGTGTGGGTGTGGGTGGTGCTGGTGTGGCGTCTGCTGCGGTGTCACCGGTTGTTTCTGGTGGTGTGGATGCTGCTGTGGTGGCTTCGGAGCGGCTTGCTGGTGCAGCGCAGGTGTATGGGGCAGCCCAGGTGAAGGTGGAGGCGTTGGGGTCTTCGCGTCAGGTGGCTGATGAGGTGGCGGTCACGGGTGTGGAGTTCGCTCGGCAGGCCAGGGAGTTGGCGGTGACGGGTGTGGGTAGTGATGTGTCGGTGCGGGCGTCGCGGTTTGCTGCCGGTGGTGTGGCGGCTGCGGTGGCTGAGGCACGCGAGTTTGCTGGCGTGTTAGCCAAACTCGCCGCCAGCAACACGTCTGGCAGTTCTTCTTCTAGTGTTTCGACGACGAATGCTGCTAGTGCTTCGTCGTCGTTGCGGGTGGTTCCTGCTGCAGCGCAGGTCACGGAGTTTGGTTTTTCTGCGTTTGTGGCCAATTCTGGTGGCCAGGACGCCGTGGACGCCTGCACGGGCGGGCTCACCAATTACACGCCGGTGACGGATTATTTGGGTATTCCTGATTTTGTGATGCATAACCATTGTGGTGGTGCTCCTATTCTTTCCCTGTCTCCTGGTCAAACAGTCAAGATTGATGACACTGTCTACACGGTGACGGCGACCATGGATGTGCAGCAGCATGACGGCGCTGACGTCATCACGGATTTCGCTCAGGGTTCTGACGCGCTCCTTCAAACGTGCTACAACAATGGTTCTTCCGCGATGTACGTTGTCGCTCTTCAACTCGCCTAACATCGAAAACGCTTTCAACACTGTTTTCGATAACACTTTCAATACTGGTTTCAA
>JAIRQO010000048.1 GCA_031256435.1 Cellulomonadaceae bacterium | reverse complement strand
AATCCGTGCGCGTAGGCGGCTGCGCCGGACCCCAGGATCACGGGCGCGGCAGCGGCGGGCAGGGTGCGAGGGCGGGCGCCCTCCACCCATTCGGGAAACGTTGCCATGGAAGGTCCTTTCGGGGTGACGTCACGGAGGACGTGAGGGTGAGGTTTTCAGTGTCCGGATGATGGGCCGTGGGGCGGTGCGGTGTCTCGGTGGTGGAGGGCGTTTTCTGTGTTGGCTGTCACCCCTGCGGTTGTCACAGGGGACCCTGTCAAAGAGGTCCCTGCCCCTGGGGTCCCTGTCAAAATCGCGATGACACGCTGGCAGTCCACCTTCCCCGAGATCAGGCGGGGGAGGCAGGACGTGACGTACACCTGACGCGGAGCGGCGGGACCCCCGAGTTGCGCGGACAGTATTGTGCGAATTCGGGCGAGAGAGGCTGGGTCCACGGGGCTGAATTCACCCTCGCCAGGGGGGCCTTCCGCACCCTCGTCACGCACAGGTAGCGTCACCGAGTGAGACCCTGCCCCCGGATGAGACGGGATCTCTACCACTGCCGTGACCGCCTGACCCCATTCGTCGTCGGGAATTCCTATCACGCAGACCTCCACCGGTTCGGAACCGAGTACGTCAACGAGCGCAGGCCGAACTGCCAGGGCAACCGCCTCCGGGGCCACGTTGACCCCGCCCGTGATGATGACGTGGTCGGCGCGGCCCTGGACCGTGAGGATTCCCTCAGCAGTGATTTCTCCGTGATCATGGGTGCGGAACCAGCGAATTCCATTGTCCTCGAAGAAAGCATCGTTCGCGCCGTCCTGATACCCGGACGCGAGCATGGGACCAGCAATCTCAATGGTGCCCGCCTCATTGATACGCACGTTCACGCCGTCCAAGGGTTGCCCGTCATACACGCAACCGCCACAGGTTTCCGTCATTCCGTACGTGCGGATCACGGGTATGTGGGCCGCGAGGGCGCGGGCATGCAGGACGGGATCCAGTGCGGCGCCGCCTACCAGTACCGCGCTACACCGCGCCAGGAGTTCGAGTTCTGGACCTCCAGCCGCAAGGACGCGGTGGAGTTGCGTGGGAACAACGGAGATATACACAGGGATGCTGGCAGATTCTGGCGTATCTGCAAAGGCTTCTGCGAGGGAGGTGGCAAAAGCACGGGGGACCCCTGCCTGTTCGGCGAGGTGAGCGCGCAGCAGTACTTGGAAGCCAGCGATGCGGTGTGGGGTGAGAGCAAGGACCCACCGTCCCGGTCCGTCGAGCCGTTCCTGCGTGGCGCGAGCGGAGGCGAGGACTGCGCTGGCAGGCAGTGTGACCGCTTGAGGCGAGCCCGTGCTCCCCGAGGTTTCCATGGTGAGGGAGGGTGCGTCGTAGAACGGGTTGGCCGCACGCTGGGCTATAGAAGAGGCGGTGCGCTGGGCATCCGCCAGTGTTGCGGGGGTCACGGGGGAGACCAGGATGGGCGGTGGCGCGGGCACAGGCATAGCGTAGCGGTGCGAGCCGCAGGCAGACATGACGCGCGAAACGGCGGGTTGCGTGGCGGAGCGCGCCTAGAGTGTCTGCATGGGAACCGTGAAAACTCTGCGATCTGCGGCCGTTGCCGCAGGAATCTTGGCTCTCTCGCTTGCTGCATCTGGGTGTGGCTGTGGCGGTCCGGAGGTGGAAACCGTCTCCCCGCCAGTGGAAAAGGAACATTCGCCGGAACCCGAACTCCCCAGTGCGGTGTGGCCCCTGACAGGTATTGCCGTGGATGAGGTGTCCGAGACAGCCGCCCTGGCCATCAAGGTGGAAAACTCCCCGGCTGCGCGCCCGCAGGTGGGTTTGGAGTACGCGGACATTGTGTGGGAAACCGTGGTGGAAGGCGGAATCTCGCGCTTCATTGCGGTGTACCACTCGCAGTTGCCGGAAACCGTGGAGCCGGTCCGTTCCGCCCGACCCATGGACTTGGACGTGGTGGCCGCCCTGGAAGGCATCTTGGTGTACTCGGGCGCTCAGGGTCAGTTCATTCGGATGTTCAATGATGCCGGGATTCAGTCCATCATCATGGACTCGGGTCATGCCGGCTTTAGCCGCGACCCGCTGCGCCGCGCCCCGCACAACGTGATCGGCGTTCCGCAAACCTTCCTTGACCAAGCCAATGATTCTCGCGCCGCGCCGCCGCCCGCGCAAAACGCGTTTGCCGCAGAGCCAGGTGCCGGAAGCGCGATGACGGGTGGAACCCCAGCGGACACCATCACGGCCAACCTTTCCTCGGTGCAGACCACCACGTGGACGTGGGACGCGGAAACTGAATCCTTCCTGCGTGCCAACGGCACGGTTCCCTCGGTCAACGCTGAGGGTGAGCAGCACGCGGCCACCAACGTGGTGCTGATTGCTGTGGACGTGGTCTCCACGCAATGGCGCGACGCCGGAGGGGCCGCAGTACCGGAGACCATCATGACCGGAACCGGCAACGCGATTGTGGCCGCTGGCGGCAAGTACGTTGAGGCAACCTGGAGCCGCGAGGATCGCTCCTCGATCATGCATCTTCAGGACGCGGACGGCAATGAGATTGAGTTGGAACAAGGGGACACCTGGATTCTGACAGTGCCGAACGGCACAGGTAATTGGGTTCTTCCTACGCCCGCCGACACCACCGCCGCCGACGAACCAAGCCCCACGGACTGACACTGACTAACCGAACCCGACGGGCTGACACGCCGCGTCCTACGGACTGAACCTGACGAGCCAAGCCTCACGGGCTGACGGGAGGCACCCGCGATCTCTAGTAGTACTGGGGGAAGGGGGTCCAGTTGGGGTCCCGGCGTTCTAGGAAAGCGTCTCTGCCCTCCACGGCTTCGTCAGTCATGTAGGCCAAACGGGTGGCCTCGCCAGCAAAGACTTGCTGGCCTGCCAAGCCGTCATCAGCCAGGTTGAAGGCGAACTTCAACATGCGGATGGCCTGTGGTGACTTGGTAGCAATGATGCGGGCGTACTCGATGGCTAAGGCTTCCGCGTTGGCGTGGTCCGCTACCTCGTTGATGGCGCCCCAAGCTTCGGCCTGTTCGGCATCATATGGGCGAGCAAGGAAGAAGATTTCTCGCGCACGCTTCTGGCCCACTTGACGGGCGAGTAAGGCGCTGCCATACCCGCCGTCAAAGCTGCCCACATTCGCATCGATCTGAGCGAAGCGGGCATGTTGGCGGCAGCCAATGGTTAAGTCCGCCACCACATGCAGGGAGTGTCCACCCCCGGCAGCCCAGCCATCCACCACGGCAATGACTGGCTTGGGCATGGTGCGAATCAGGCGTTGAACCTCGAGGATATGGAGGCGGCCCGGATGTGTGCCAGGGTCCGCGCCCTGCCCCGCATTAGCCTCAGCCTCCGAGCCGATCCCTCGCGCTGCATCGTCGCTGTGATATTCATAGCCTTCCCTGCCCCGGATGCGCTGATCTCCCCCGGAACTGAAGGCCCAGCCGCCATCCCGAGGGGACGGGCCGTTCCCAGTGAGGATTACGCTCAGAACATCAGGTGACATGCGCGCGTGGTCAAGGGCGCGATACAACTCGTCCACGGTTTGCGGGCGGAAGGCGTTGCGTACCTCGGGCCTGTTGAAGGCGATACGAACCACAGGTGCATCACGGACAACCGTGCTACCCTCGCGAGACTTGCCGCTCCCGCCACTCGCAACTTCCGTCCTGGTGACCCCGCGGTGGTACGTCACATCCGTGAGATTCTCGAAGCCGGGAACATCACGCCACAGGGAAGGGTCAAAGGTTTCTGACACACTCTTTGGCAGAGGCTTGTTATCCGGCAGGAGGTTGGGCTCGGGTTGAATTGCTCGGGTCATTGCTGTCACACCTCTTTATCGGAGTCGTGTTTCACGGAATCGAGTTCGGGAGTATCCAGTTCCCCAGGATCAACCGTCACGGGATCGAACCCGAGCGCAACCGTGAGCGCTCGGTGGAGATACCACGGGTCGACCACGGCTGCCAACGCCCGCGCGGAATGCATGGACAGGATAGGGACTCCCATGTCTACGGTCCGAATCCCCAGGCGAGTAGCCGTTTTGGGACCGATAGTGGAACCACACGGCACGTCATTGTTGGAGACAAACGCCTGACTCGGAACACCAGCCGATTCGCAGGCGATTCTCCATTGTGAAGCCCCCACGGAATCCGTGGCATACCGCTGGTTGGCATTCACCTTCAGGATGGGCCCCTTGCCCAGAACAGGCCGCACCACCGGATCATGCTTTTCAGGATAGTTGGGGTGGACACCATGGCCTACATCGCACGAGAAACACAGTGACTGCGCAAACGCGCGGCGCCGGTCCTCGGAGGAATACCCCAGTTTCTCCGTGATCCGATGCAGCACATCCTCCAAGAACGGACCGTCCGCACCGGACCGTGTTCCAGATCCGATTTCTTCATGGTCAAAGGCAGCCACGATGGAAATGGGGCGACCCGATGCCGCGTTGCCCGATGCCGTGTCATCCGACGAGGTGGCGTTCGGCGAGTTAGCGTCCAGCGGGGCGCCAACGGAACGGGAACCACTCCACACACTGCCAGCACTCCCACGAATCAACGTCTCCAAAGCGGCGTGGGTGCCCAGAAGGTTGTCCAATCCCGGAGCGGCCAGAAGTTCCCGCTCGCGCCCAAACTGCACCGGCGCCTGCGCACACATTCCGTAGATGGTGTACCCGGCGATATCCTGAGCACTCACCGGCCCAGCCTCCGCGCGCGCTCCGAGTTCTTCCAGAAGGTCCTCATCCTGTTGAGTTCCCAGCCCCCAGACGGGTTGGAGGTGCCGCTGCTTGTCCAGATGCAATTGCTCGTTGACGGAACGGTCCAGGTGAACGGCAAGTTGGGGGATTCGTGCAAACGGACCAGTGCGCACCAGCGTCTGCGTGCCATCCCGGAGCACGAGTTTCCCAGCAAACTCCAATTCCCTATCCAGCAGCGAGTTCAGGAGCGGACCTCCATAGATCTCCACGCCCGCCTGCAAGTACCCTAATGAACCCGTGGTGGAGTGGGGTTTCAGCATGAGGCCTGGCGAGTCCGTGTGCGTTCCCACAATCATCACGGGCGTGCCAGGCGTGGCGTCACCAGGTATCGCTACGGCAATGAAGGCTCCGTCACGCTTGATGAAGTACCGCTGACCAGGAACGATGTCCCAGGCCGCTGACTCGTCGAGCGCAATGAACCCCGCCGCCTCTACGCGATTCTGGGCCTCGGCCACGGCATGATACGGCGAGGGACTCGCGGTGATGAATGACGCGAGATCCTCAGCGAATTGCCGTGCGGGAGCGGGAACGGTGAGGCGCTCAGTGCGGGTTGGTGAGTTCATGGGGAGAGTGTGGCATGACCCTAGGATATTAACTTCACGTCTGCACCGAGAGTTGGCGCTCATCGGCCAACCCACCGCCAGAAGTGCCACTCGTATCAGAGGTCCGTACTACGGTGAGCGCATGGTTGATCAGATTCCCACCGCACAGGTGCCGTATTCCGCGGATTCCCTGCGTCCGCGCACGGCTCCGCGGGTGTTGGCTGCGCTGATTGCCGTGCTCGGAATCGTGGTGGTGTATGCGGTGTGGTCCGTGTTTGTGAACACGGCACGGGGACAAACGCTCGACGATATGGCGCTAGGTGGTTCTTCCCATGGTCAGGCCACCCTGTGGCCCATGGCGCAACGCATATTAGAGGTAGCGCCCGTGGTTCTTGTGGTGGTGGGAATTGCCATTGCCGTGGGGGTTCCGGCGTTTCGGCGCCGATGGTTATTGATGGGGCAGTTGATTGTGTTCCTGATAGGAGCCAACGTGACCACGCAGGTGCTCAAGGATGGCGTCTTTGACAGGCCAGAGTTGATTTCTGGGTGGACCGGATCCAACTCACTGCCCAGCGGCCACACCACGGTGGCGGCATCGGCTGCTGTGGCGTTGATGTTTGCGCTTCCTCGGCGCTGGCGCCCTCTGTTAGCCATTGTGGGGATGGTGTGGGCAGGTGCCACAGGAATCTCGACGATGGTGGGCGGGTGGCACCGTCCGTCCGATGTGGTGGCCGCCATGTTTGTGGTGCTTGCCTGGGGTGCGCTGATTTGCGCCCTCACCTCCCGCAGAGCGCTCGACACTCCAGACCTCCTTCCCACCATCAAAGTCACACAATCCACTACAGCCGTGGCAACGTTGGCCTATGCGATAGCGGGAATCACCGGCGGGTTGTCAGTCATTACCGCGTGGGACCTGGAGGCCGGACAACAAGACATTCCGTTGGCTTATGACCTCACCGCCTATGCCAGTGGCGTCCTTGCCGTCATGGCCGCTACGCTCACCGTGTTTGCCACTCTCCTGCTTCTGAGGCAATACACCGCACGCGCATTGGAGGCGCCAGGCGGATATCCCCTCAGCCCAACAATGAAAGGTGTCACCACATGACGCGAACCCTCGTGATCGTCGAGTCACCCGCGAAGGCGCGGAAAATCGCGAGTTACCTTGGCCCGGACTACATTGTTGAAGCGTCCGTGGGGCACGTACGGGACCTCCCCATCCCGCGCGATCTTCCGCCGGAGATGAAGAAGGGTCCCTACGGGAAATTTGCCGTTGATGTGGACCACAACTTTGATCCGTTCTACCTTGTCAATGCGGACAAGAAGGCGAAGGTTCGGGAACTCAAGAAGGCACTCAAGGAAGCGGACATCCTGTATCTGGCAACTGATGGGGACCGCGAAGGCGAAGCGATTGCCTGGCACCTGATTGAAGAACTGAAGCCCAAGGTTCCGGTGCGGCGCATGGTGTTCAATGAGATCACCCGTGAGGCCATCACGCGCGCCTTGGAGAACACGCGCGAGTTGGATACCTCACTGGTGGATGCCCAGGAAACGCGCAGGATTCTGGACCGTTTGTACGGCTATGAACTCTCTCCGGTGCTGTGGCGCAAGGTCAAGCAGGGTCTCTCGGCGGGCCGCGTGCAATCCGTGGCCACCCGCATTGTGGTGGAGCGGGAGCGGGAGCGGATGCTCTTTGTTGCGGCGGGATATTGGAGCGTGACGGCATCCTTTGCGCCCGTGGCTGGTCCTGATGCGGGGCAACTTTTTGAGGCCCGCCTGACATCACTCGGCTCGGATAGGGTGGCCACGGGCCGGGACTTCACGGATGAAGGTGTTCTGAAAGCCGCCACGGGCGTGGTGCATCTGGATGAGGCTGGCGCTTCTGCTGTGACTGCGGGACTGGCCGGTGCTGAGTTCTCTGTCCGTTCCGTGGACACCAAGCCGTACACGCGGAAACCAGCTGCGCCCTTCACCACGTCTACGCTTCAGCAGGAGGCGGGCCGCAAACTCCGAATGAACGCGCGCGGCACCATGCGCACAGCCCAATCTCTGTATGAGAACGGGTACATCACCTACATGCGAACGGACTCGCCCACGCTCTCGGCAGAGGCGATCACCGCCGCGCGTAGGCAAGCGGCCGAGTTGTACGGATCCGATTCCGTGCCGAAATCCCCGCGCGTCTATGCCAGTTCCTCCAAAGGCGCCCAGGAAGCACACGAGGCCATCCGCCCAGCGGGTGATCACTTCCGAACACCCGCGCAGGTGGCTGGAGAACTCTCCGGAGATCAGTACCGGTTGTATGAGTTGATTTGGAAGCGCACGGTGGCCTCCCAGATGGCTGATGCCAAGGGATTCACTGCTTCTGTGAAGGTGGGTGCCACGCTGGGTGCTGGTGCTGGTGCTACGGGCGTTGGTGCTGCGGGCATGGATACGACGGGTGCCGGTTCCGGTGGTAGTAAGGCGGGCGCTGGTGCCACCAGCGCCGGGGTACTGGCGGGGAAGGACGCCGTGTTCTCGGCCTCCGGAACGGTGATTACCTTCCGGGGCTTCCTGGATGCCTACGAGGAGGGGAAGGATGAGTCCGCCTCGGCAAAGGCCGGGGCCTCCAAGGATGTCCGCCTCCCGCAGGTGGCCGAGGGCGATGCCGTGGCAGAGCAGGGCTTGGACTCCACGGGCCACTCCACCACTCCGCCCGCACGCTACACCGAGGCCTCGTTAGTCAAGGAACTGGAAGAGTTGGGGATTGGCCGCCCCTCCACGTACGCGGCCACTATTGCCACTATTCAGGACCGCGAATATGTCAGGACTCAGGGGCAAGCGCTCGTGCCCACGTGGCTTGCCTTTGCTGTCACCGCATTGCTGGAGCGGCACTTTGATTGGCTGGTGGACTATGACTTCACGGCCAAGATGGAGGCGGACCTGGATGAGATTGCCACTGGCACCAGGGATAGGATTGCCTGGCTCTCCACGTTCTACTTTGGCGATGGTACGGGTAACGCCAACCGGCGTGGGATCAAGGACCGGGTAGAGAACCTGCCGGAGATTGATGCCGCCTCCATCAACTCCGTGGACCTCGGCGAGGGTGTGCGGGTTCGCGTGGGGCGGTACGGGCCCTATGTGGAGGACACGTCCGGGCCTGTGGAGGAAGGAAAAACTCCGCCACGTGGCAATGTTCCAGCGGACCTTGCCCCTGACGAGTTGACTCTGGAGAAAGCCAGGGAACTCATCTCGGCCAGTGCCGACGATGGCCGATCACTGGGCGTTGATCCGCACAGCGGGCATGAGATTGTGGCGAAATCGGGCCGATACGGGCCGTATGTGACGGAGGTACTACCGGAGCAGCCACTCGATCCCACGCTGAGCGCGGCCGCAGCCAAGAAGGCGAAAGCAGCCCTTCCCAAGCCGCGAACAGCCTCGCTTTTCAAGGATATGGACCTGGCAACGGTGTCACTGGAGCAGGCGCTGTCACTGATGTCACTCCCACGCGTAGTAGGAGTGGATCCGGAGTCCAGCGTGGAGATCACCGCTCAAAATGGACGGTATGGGCCTTACTTGAAGAAGGGCACGGATTCCAGGACCATTGCGTCCGAGGATCTCCTATTGACTATCACTCTGGACGAGGCGCTTGCCATCTACGCCCAGCCCAAGCGCAGGGGTGTGAACGCCGCTGCCGCTGCTCCCTTGCGTGAACTGGGGGATGACCCGGAAACCGGGAAACCGGTGGTCATCAAGGATGGCAGATTTGGGCTCTATGTCACGGACGGCGCAACCAACCGCACACTGCCCAAGGACTATTCCGCAGAATCCATCACCCCGGAACAGGCATATGAACTGCTGGCCATCAAGAGGGCTGCGGGTCCGGTGAAGAAACGAGCATCCGCCACTAAGAAGGCCCCCGCTAAGAAGGCCCCCGCTAAGAAAGCACCAGCTAAGAAAGCACCAGCTAAGAAAGCACCCGCTAAGAAGGCGGCTTCGGCCAAGGCGCCAGCCAAGAAGGCAGCGGGGACCACGAGCGCGGCTAAGAAGGCTCCAGCCAAGAAAACGACAACAACGAAAGCGTCAGCCACCACGGCCTCAGCTACCAAGGCAGCGGCTGCAACGAAGGCCCCGGCTAAGAAAGCTCCGGCCAAGAAAGCCGCAGCCAAGAAAGCCGCCACGTCAACGAAGACACAGGAAACACCATGACAGATGCACCCTTTTTTGCTCCACGCCTCACCGCTGCTGATCAAGCAGGAACGGTGCCAGACCTAACCACCGCACCACCGATCGGCTGGGGCATCCTCGGCGCGGGGAAGATTGCCGCGTCCTTTGCGCGCGGGATTGGCGAGCGGACACCCATGCACGTGGCCGCCGTGGGATCGCGCACCGAGGACAAGGCCGCAGCCTTCGCCTCAGAAAACGCACCGGGAGCCACAGCCCACGGCTCCTACGAGGCATTGTGTGAGGATCCGAATGTGGACGTGGTGTACGTAGCCACACCCCATCCGTTCCACCTTGATGGGGCCCTCATGGCCATCGCCGCAGGGAAGCACCTCCTGGTGGAGAAGCCTCTCACGCCTCGTCGCTCCGATTCCGAGCGCCTCATCAACGCCGCCCGAGACGCCGGAGTGTTCCTGATGGAAGCCGTGTGGACGCGCTTCCTGCCCCACATCGCCGCCATGCGCGGGGTGATTGCCCGAGGAGAGATTGGGCAGGTCACGTCCATAGAGGCGGACTTCAACTACTCGCGACCGTTCAACCCGGAACACCGTATGTGGAATATGGACCTTGCCGGAGGTGCCTTGCTCGATCTCGGGATTTACCCCATCCAGTTAGCCCATGATCTCTTGGGTGTTCCTGATGAGTTCCTGGTCCGAGGAACCAAGGCGCCCACGGGTGCGGACGATCACGTGGCCATGCTCGCTCGGTGGGATTCAGGTCAGGATGCCCTGCTACACACGTCCCTGCGAGCCGCAGGACCGGTGGCTGCGCGGATCACAGGTACTGAGGGGCGCATCGAGATTCCCGAGCAATTCCACGGACCTTCCAATATGATCGTCTATCCCAACAACGCCGACCCGTGGACCTTCTACACCCCGCAAGGTGAAGGGAAGGTCTACGAGGCAGCGGAGGTGGCCCGGCTCATTGCGGCAGGAGCAACCGAGTCTCCCCGACACACCTGGCAGGACACCCTGGAAATCGCCGCACTGCTCGACGATGCACGAGCCCAAGTGGGAGTGGTGTACCCCGGTGAAGAGTGAGAAGTGTGACACGAGTGAAGGTATTTTCATCTCGCTTGAGGGCGGAGACGGCTCGGGTAAGTCCACGCAGGCAACGCTCCTAGGGCAATGGTGCGGTGAGGCTACCGGAAGAGAAGTGATTCTCACACGTGAACCCGGCGGCACCGCACTGGGAGCCCAACTGAGGCAACTGGTCCAACACGGGGAAGATATGGCACCCCGCACCGAAGCGTTGCTCTACGCAGCGGATAGGGCTCACCATGTTGCCGCGTTGATTCGGCCCGCCTTGGAGCGCGGAGCCGTAGTCATCACGGACCGATACCTGGATTCCTCCGTGGCGTACCAATCAGGGGGAAGAGAGTTAGGCGCCCAAGAGATCAAGGACCTTTCCTTGTGGGCTACGGATTCCTTACTCCCGGACGTGACGGTGTTGTTGGACATCGACGAAGCCACGGCCGATGCGCGGCGGCACGCTCGGGAGGCGGCGCAAGGGGAAGAACCTGATCGCCTCGAGCGTGCAGGCCAGGAGTTTCATGCCCGGGTCCGGTCCGCGTACCGGGCATTAGCACAGGATGATCCAGCACGATGGCTCGTCATTGATGCCTCCGGAACTGTGGAGGAGGTCCACGCTGCGCTGGTGTCAGCCCTCATACCGAGACTCGCGTCCCACCTCCCGGCTTCCCCCAGCGCGGGTGATCCGGCCGATGCTCATGCGCAGGCCATCACGCCTGACTCGGCCATCGCGACTGCCTCGGGCGCAACCACTGCCTTGGCCGCAACCGCTGACCTGGCTCACCCTGACCCAACCGCAACACTCGGACCCGCATCGTGAGCGTGTGGGACGAGGTTGTGGGGCAACCTCGCGTGGTGGAGGTGTTGCAGCGGGCGGCCATGAACCCCGCAACGCTCGCGCACGCCTGGTTGTTTACCGGACCGCCAGGCTCGGGCCGTTCCGTGGCGGCGCGCGCTCTGGCCGCCGCGCTGCTCTGTGACCTCAACACCAGCGAGGCCAACACGAGCGAGGCCAGCGCCACTCAATTCAGCACCAGTAACGCCAGCACCGGCGCAACCAACTCCGGCACCCAACCTCCCGGATGCGGTGTGTGCAACGCCTGCCGTACCGTGCATGCCGGAGCGCACCCGGACGTGACCACCCTGGCCACGGATAAGGTGACCATGGGGATTGATGAAGTCCGCAGTTTGGTGGGGCTCGCCGCACGGACCCCCGTGTCAGGGAAGTACCGGATCATCATCATTGAAGATGCGGACCGCATGTTGGAAAAGACCACCAACGTGTTGCTGAAGCCCATTGAGGAACCGCCACCCCACGTGATCTGGATGTTGTGTGCACCGAGTCCGGCTGACGTGCTTCCTACCATCCAATCGCGATGCCGCGCGGTGACCCTCCAAGTTCCCCCACTCCAAGCCGTTGCCGATGTCATTGTTCAACGGGACGGGGTGGACCCGGCTACGGCGCTCGCAGCGGCCCGCCAAGCGCAATGTCATGTAGGCATTGCCCGCAGGTTGGCTCGGGATCCGGGAGCCAGACAACGCAGGTCATCGGTGTTTGACACCGTGTTGCGCATCGGCAGTGCTGGGCAGGCCGTCCTTGCCGCCGAAACGTTGGTGAAAGTGGCCAAGGAGGAGGCTGAAGCATCCTCGAATGATCGCAACGCCGCAGAAGAGGCGGAGTTGCGCCGCGTGCTTGGACTCGAGCCACAAGGGACCGTGCCGTCGGCGCTTCGCACGCAGTTCAAGCAACTCGCCGAAGGTCAGGCCAGGCGGGCCAAGAGGGCTAACAATGACGTCCTGGACAGAACTCTGCTGGACGTGATGTCCCTGTATCGCGATGTGCTCGTGCTGCAATATCACGCATCCGCGCGGGTGGACCTCATCAACGGAGATGACCCCGTTGGGAGGAACGCCGCCGAGGTGATTGCCCGCCATTCCATCCCGGCCGAGACGCTAGAACGCTTGGATGCCGTCACCACAGCCCGGAAACGCATTGCGGCCAACGTTCCGCCGTTGCTCGCCATTGAAGCCCTGTGCGCCACCATTTACCCGAAAGCCCGCAGGTAGGCGAGGCAACACTCATGAGAAATGGTGCCGAATCGTTGTGAAGTGGCGGTGGCATTTGCCCGCCGCAACCAACGATCCCCGGTAGATTCGTGGGGAAAGCCCTCTGTACTTCAACGACGAAGGAATGACTGTGCGAGTAAGCGTGTCCACACCCCGGCGGTGTGATGCTCTCCGACGATGGAGCGCTGCCGTGACCGTGGTGGCACTGGTATCAGGAATCTCTGCCTGCCAGGCCGCAGACCCTCACCCGCAGGCCACGGCCACGGGCACAGGCGCCACCAGCCAGGGCAACACCAACCAAGGCGCCAACGCAGAGCACACCCCCGCCATCCCAGAAGGCTTTGAGAAGTTCTACACCCAACCCGTGACCTGGCATGACTGCCAGGACGTCAGTGACGCGGACGAGTTTGAATGTGCCACGTTGGCCATTCCGCAGTCATGGTCTAACGCTGCCGCCGGGGAGGCGGAACTCGCCATCATTCGTAAGCCAGCAGCGGGCACAGCGCAAGGTTCGCTCTTGGTCAACCCGGGCGGACCTGGAGCCAGCGGCGTGGACTACCTCCCCGCAGCCTGGAGCACCTACGGCAAAAAGTTGGTGGAAAGTTTTGACCTGGTGAGTTTTGACCCCCGCGGAGTCCAGCGTTCCACCCCCGTGAAGTGCATGGATGATGAGGGAAAGGACGCCTACCTGGCTGCCTCCTACCCGTCAACTCCACAAGGAATCCAGCAGGCCGCAGATCAAGCAAAAGCCTGGGCCGAGGCGTGCGCGGAAAACACCGGTCCCTTCCTCGGCGAGGTGGACACCCAGTCGGCAGCACGAGACATGGACATGATGCGCGCAGCCCTGGGTGACAGCACACTCCATTACCTCGGCTTCAGTTACGGCACTCAACTGGGTGCCGCTTATGCGGGCATCTTCCCGGACAACGTGGGAAATATGGTTCTGGACGGAGCCATTGACATCACCTTGACTGCCGATGAAACGTCCGCCCAGCAGGCCGCCGGTTTTGAGCAAGCCCTGCGCGCCTATGTGGCCGATTGCCAAGGAGGAACGCGTTGTCCACTGACAGGAAGTGTGGATGACGGCCTCGCTACTATCAAAACGATTCTTGACAGAGCACTGAACCAGCCCATCCCTACATCGTCGGGCAGGGAACTGACGCAAACGCTGGCGTTCTACGGAATAGCCGTCACCCTGTATGACGAGCGCTCGTGGCAATTCCTGACGCAGGGCCTGAGTGAGGTGATCACTGCGGGGACGGGGGACACGCTGCTGTTCCTGGCGGACTTCTACAATGACCGCAACGAGGACGGGACGTTCTCCACCAACTCCACCGAGGCATTCACCGCCGTGGGCTGCCTGGACGCACGCGGAACTACGGACTTGGCCCAGATGGAAAAGGACGCTGCCGAGATTATGAAGTCTGCCCCCACCATGGGGGGATTCTTTGGCTACGGCGGCCTCAGTTGCCAGGACTGGAAGTATCCCGTGGCAGCCGTGGACTATGACATCAGTGCCCCCGGAGCGGTGCCCATTGTGGTGGTGGGAACCACGGGCGATCCCGCCACACCGTACCGCTGGGCCGAGGCGCTGGCCTCCACCCTCCAGTCAGGCACGCTGCTGACGTTCACGGGCGAGGGTCACACCGCGTATGGTCGCTCCAACGAGTGCATCATGGACGCCGTGGATGGCTTCCTGGTGGACGGCACGGTTCCCGCTGCAGGGACGAAGTGCTGAGGAACGGGGCAGTTCACCCGCACTGACTGGTGCGACGAGATCCTGCGATGCTCTCCGAGCCCGCAGGATGACGGGTGGGGTGGCGGTGACGGGTAAGTCCCAGCCTATTCCGGCCGCTTGACGGAGACGCGCGGCGGAATGGAGGGAGCCTTCGGCACAGAAGAACCCTGCACGGAGGGAATCGGAGCGGTGATGGCACTATCGCCAGCCACTGCCTTGGCGCTATCCCCAGCTACCACCTTTTCCGCGGCCTTTTCCCCAGCCGCAGCCACGGCGCGAATCACCGTGGTGGAGTCCAACTCCTCTTCGGAATCACGCAACACGGCAATCTTGGCAGCATCTTCGGCTTCAATGGCGGCAATCTCCGCCGCCTCCGTGGTGGATTCCAGGGCCAGTGACGGGTCCATGGCGGCCACTTCTTGATCTCCGGGGGTTGCGGCCACCAGGGCACCTTCATCGGGCCGATCTTTCAGGACTTCCTCGGCATAGGCCTCCGCTGCCTCGGTGAGGGACACCTCGCGCTCAAGTCGCTGGGACATGTACCAGCGGTGTTCCAGAATCTCGTGGTACAACTGCGCGGGCTCCAACTTGCCGCGCAAGTCCCGGGGGATGGCGGCAATGGTGGGTTGGAAGGTGCTCATCAGCCAGTCCTGAGCCACCATCATTTCGGAGTCCTCGTGGCGTTCATGCGCGGAACGCCATGCATCCATGTCATTGAGCAGCCTGCGGGCCTGGTTGTCCTGAACGTCCAAGCCGGTCAAGCGCATGAGCCGCCGCGTGTGGTGCCCGGCATCCACCACCTTGGGTTGAATCTGCACCGTGGTGCCATCAAAGTCTGTGACGATGGACAGTTCATCCACGTCAAAGCCAAGGTCATTGAGGTGACGGATGCGCTCATCCACACGCCAATGCTCGGAGGCTGAGTACGCCTCCACCTCGGTCAGGGCAGACCACAAGGCGTTGTAGCGTTCCACCAACGTGTCACCAATGCCAATGGCGTCAATCTCAAAGTCCAGGAGTTCCCCGGCTTCCAAGTCAAAAAGTTCCCCAATGATGTTGGTGCGGGCCAGGTCAATGTCATAGGACCGCTGCCCTGCCGTGAGTTCACGGTGGAGATCGCCCGTTTCCGCGTCCACCAAGTACGCGGCAAAGCCATCGGCATCGCGCCGGAACAACACGTTAGAGAGGGATACGTCCCCCCAGTAAAAGCCCACCAAGTGCAGGCGTACCATCAACACGGCGAGCGCGTCAATGAGACTGGTGGCCGTATCCGGCCTGAGCGAGTGACTGAACACCGCGCGGTAGGGCAGCGAGAAAGACAAGTGCTCGGTCACAATGCAGGTTTCTAGCGGCTCACCATCGTCGTCAATGCGCCCCGTGACCACCGCCGTAGGCACCACACACGGAATCTCCAACTTCCCCAACTTGCGCAGGAGGTCATACTCCCTGAAGGCAAAGTGATCCCGCGTTTCCTTGACCGCCAACACGCGTTTGCCCAGGTGAACAAACCGCACAATGTGGCGCGAGATTCCCCGGGGGAGCGCAGCCAGGAGGTTGTCAGGCCATTCCTCAAGCGGCAGGCGCCACGGCAGGTCCAGCAGAGCCGATTCGGGTTTGGCAGCAGTGATGTGGAGCGTTTCCATTGCCTATGATTCTATGCCTGTCTGCGGTTCTGCGCCCAGGTACGACGAAGGGCGGGGTCCCTTTCGGAACCCCGCCCCCTAAGTCATCCCTCACAAAGCGACGAAGCCTCAGTGAGGTTCGTGGATTTACAGGCGCTCACCGGAGGTGGCGTCGAACACGTGAGCCAAACCAGGCTTGATGGCCACGGAGACCGTCTCGCCCTTGTCCGGAACGTTCCGCGGGTCAATGCGGACCACTACTTGGTCAGCGCCGGCGAGCATGGAATCGCCACCGTCAACCAGGGTGCCGTAGAGGAAGGCGTCCGAGCCGAGCTCTTCTACCAAGTCCACCTCAACGTTGAAGGCGCCAGCGGTGCCCGCTGCCACAACTTCCAGGTCCTCGGGACGGAAGCCCACGGTGACCTTGTCGCCGTCAACAGCGGCGTCCAGGGCAACATCGGCCGAGCCGATCTTGGCCTTGCCATCGGCTACGGCAAAGGTGCCAATGTTCATGGCGGGGGAGCCAATGAAGCCGGCAACAAACACGTTGGCAGGTGCGTCATACATTTCACGCGGGGTGCCAACCTGCTGGAGGATGCCGCCCTTGAGAACCGCAATGCGGTCACCCATGGTGAGGGCCTCAGTTTGATCGTGCGTGACGTACACGGTGGTGACGCCGAGGCGGCGCTGCAGGGACGCAATCTGCGTACGCGTCTGGACACGGAGCTTGGCATCCAAGTTGGACAGCGGCTCGTCCATGAGGAACACCTGGGGCTGACGGACAATCGCGCGACCCATGGCCACACGCTGACGCTGACCACCGGAGAGAGCCTTCGGCTTGCGGTCCAGGTATTCGGTGAGGTCCAGAATCTTGGCGGCTTCCTCAACGCGCTGACGAATCTCAGCCTTGGGGGTGCCAGCAATCTTCAGGGCAAAGCCCATGTTGTCCGCCACGGACATGTGGGGGTACAGGGCGTAGTTCTGGAAGACCATCGCGATGTCGCGGTCCTTGGGCTGCACGTCAGTGACGTTGCGGTCACCAATGTAGATGGCGCCAGCGTTGACATCTTCCAGGCCGGCGAGCATACGCAGCGAGGTGGACTTACCACAGCCGGAGGGGCCTACGAGGACGAGGAATTCGCCATCTTCAATGTGGAGGTTCAACTGGTCAACAGCAGGCTTTTCCGAGCCCGGGTACAGACGCGTTGCGTGGTCAAAGGTTACGGTTGCCATGAGTCATGGTCCCTTCACCGGCAGGTACGTGCCGGACGATCCGTAGTGAGGGTGCCCGCGCATCTCCAGGGTTACCAGCGCTGCGTTGACACTGTGTGAATTTGTGTATGCCCCGGCGGATTGCCACGGCACCCCCTGAGCGTATCCTGCCCAGGCGAATCACACCAATTCAGGCCGGTGGTGCGTCACGGGTCAGTCTCCTGGGACCGCCTGTGGTCAGGGGAATCGGAGGGGTGCAGCGGTCATGCCAGGGAATATTTTGCGACGACGAGGCTGCTTAGGGATGCACCGTCGTCGCAGGCAATCATGTCCTCTAGGGCGTATCACGGATGGTGTAAACCTGGGGAACCATGAGGGGCGAGGCGTAGTCACCCGAGGCGAGCGCGGCAGCGCCAATGGCGCCCACCGGAACATCGGGAGGTGCCAGGTCCACGCGGCTCGGAAGCCCCAATCCCTCGATGAAGGGGGAGTGTGTCGCGTGCCGATCCAAAGCCGCGCGAACCGCAGCAATCAACGGTTCTCCGGCACTCGCCAGGGGTCCTCCGATGGCCACGCCGTGGACACCGGAGGACAGGATGACAATCCGAATGGCGGTGGCAACGGCGTCAGCAAACTCGCTGGAGGCCGCCAGAGCAGCGGCGTTCCCACTCGCGGCGGCGTCAAACATGGTGGTAATGGCGTCATCGCCCTCGCCGCCCGCTGGCCACAACCGTGAGATGGCGGAGCGGGAGGCATACCGTTCCAGGCATCCGCGCTGACCGCAGTGGCAGGGGAGTCCGCCTGGTTGGATGGGGATGTGGCCAATCTCACCCTCCACCACGGTGCCGCGGCGCACGTAGCCGTTGAGAACGAGGCCCACAGCCAAGGAGAATCCCAAGGACAAGTAGGCAAAGTCAGCCCGTTGGTTCTTCCACTCGGGCTCATAGTTGACGGCAAACTCCCGGGACACGTGGAACTCGTGGAAGGTGTTGTGGTGGGCAACGCCCAGGGCCGAGGCTGTGGCCACGTTGTCCACCACGGTGGGGACGCCCGTTTGCGCTTCCACCACGGCGCCGAGGGGGTACGGGGTTCCTCCAATGCCGAGGCTGGAGGCAAAGGAGATGGTGCCATTGTGGGAGGACACCACGCCGGGATGGCAGATGCCGATGGCTTTGAGGTCTGGGACAGTGATTCCCGCCTCCGCACACAGGCGCCGCACCAGGTGCAGCGCCGCCGCAATGTTCTTCTTCGCCACGGCATCGCGCGGGATGGCCTCCTGGGCTATCACGTTGGCGGTGGCGTCCACGAGTGCTACCAAGGTGCTAGTGGGTCCCACTTCTACGCCAACGGATAGTTGAGATTCTGATGGGATGTTGCCGCTCATTCGTCGCACCTGCCTTTTTGTGTGGGATGCGCTGTGGCGGTGGGATGCGCCGTGACGGTGGGACGCACTGCGTTGCTGTTTTCCACCGCGGTGCCGTCCTGCACGGAGCTGCCGTCCTCCATGGCCGTGACCCCCACGCTGGCCGGGCGGATGGCCATGGCTGACGGGGTGGGCAGGGGTTGCGTGAGGTCCACGAGGAGCAAGGCCGCCGCGCCGATAGCCCCCGTGGGAACCCCCTGAGGGACCAGGTCCACGCGCGAGATCAGGTCCAGACTCTCGATGAAGCGCGAGGTTTCCGCATCGCGTTCGAGGGCGCGTTTGACCTCGTCCATGAGAACCTCGCCGATATCGCGAACCCCGCCACCCAGAACCACGCAATGCACGCCCATGGTGAGGACAATGACGCGGATGGCCGTGGCGATGCCGTCACAGAAGGTGTTGCGCGCGGCGATGGCGGCGGGATCACCAGCGGACGCTGCGCGGAACAGGGCCGCTGCGGCGTGTTCGCCTTCCTTGCCGTGGGGCCAGAGGCGAGCCGCAGCCGATCCTGAGGCATACATCTCGATGCACCCGCGCTGCCCGCACCCGCACTGAGGGCCCGCGGGGTCAATGGGGATGTGTCCAATCTCGCCATCAACAATCACGCCTTGGCGCAGGCGACCGTTGAGGATCATCCCCACGCCTAGGCCCGTGCCGATGGCCACGTAGGCAAGATCGGCCAGTTTTTCTCCCGAAGGTTCGTTGATGTGGGATACGTAGTGTTCCGGGGTCATCTCCAGGGTGTGGTGGCTGTAGAAGAAGGCCAGCCCCAGCGCACCCACATTCACGTCATTGTTGACCTGGACGGGAAGGTTGGTCAGGGCGGCGAGCGTGGAGGCGAGGGGGTAGGGCTCGGACCCGATGCCCAAGTTGACGGCGTGGCGGACGGTGCCGTCCGGGGCCACGAGGCCCGGGATTCCCACGCCGATGCCTGTGAGATCCGTGATGTTCAGGCCCTGGTTGGCGCAGAGGTCCGCGATCACGGCTGCGGCCGTTTCCAAGGAGGTTTGGGGAGTGGGTTCGGTGGGAACCGTTTTCGTTATCAGCACGTCAGCGCTGTCCGTGACCAACGCAACGTGCAGCGTGGTCCCGCCCACGTCAATGCCCGCGGCCACGGCGGGTGGCGCGGTGGCGGTCACTGCAGGAGGCGCAGTGGGAAACGTTGTCAAAGAGGTCTGCGGCATGGTCCTAGCGGGTTGATCCTCGTTGGGTGCGTGACGGGCGTGGGCTTGCCCTTCACCCTACAAGTTGCCCGCAGCAACTCTGGCGCTCCGGTTCCAAAAGGGACAAATTGCCGTGGTGGGGCGCTGCGGGGCGGGGTGGTGTGGTGTGAATGCTCGACGACAATTGAGTGGCTGCCAGGGTCTGGTACCAAGCACCATGGTTGGCAAACGCGATGCCTCCACCAACGAGTACCTCCACGCACGCCAACAGCATGGCAAGTAGCACACGCCAACGTGTCGCCGCCGAACCTCGCCTCACCTACCGATTCTGACAGACCACACCAGGATGTGCTCTGTCACTACCGAGGTGGCCTCTCATCGCTTTGCGCTCCAATTTTCGACGTATCGGTTGTGAGTCCGTAGAACTCGCGAGCCTCAGCCAAACTGACACCCGGATACTTGCTAGTTTTCCGCAGGGAAATGAGTTCCGATGGACCAGCATAGAATTCGGGGTTAAAGACATCGACGCCAAGAGAACGACAGTAATCAGATATCATTTCAGACGTAAATCGATCCTTTACTCGCCTTGCCCCATACCTGGTCGTCTGCTCAAAATCTTGGACCTCACCCCCGGCACCGAACCTCCAGCGGTTCCCATCCTGGGTCAAGGCAATCCATCGTGAATCCTGGCCATCTAAGCCAACGAGTCGAAACTGCTCACTTCCCCATCGATTAGATAGGTGATTGTTTGGCTTTCCTTCAGGAACTGAGATTACAACTAATCCGCGAGTTTGGAGTACTCTGGATAGTACTGAGACAGTTGTTGCTTGATTACCACCTCGCGCAAGATTATCGAAAACTGCCGTCCAAGATGGCTCTGTTGTTTGTACAATTAGGTGTTTCGTTATCTCTGTAATAGATAACGGAGTTAGTCGTCTCCAAGATGCGCCCAAATCGCAATCAAGGTGCTCGATTTCTGTGATATCCCGAATTTCACTCATCCAGTCAGTCATTGTTTGAAGAGTATTACTGGGCGTGGCTTCAATTAAGCCGATTCTCGATGTGATTGGTGCGATTTTATCGTCGAATAGTGTCACAATGTCTCCTAGTCTTCTGTGATTAGGTATATAATTCCGCTGGGATCGTTGCTCTTGATTCTACGTTCGTGTGCTTGGCCACGAGTAGAACTGGTTCTGTCGTATTCAACATAATGTCTTTCGCCATTTAGCGTATATTGTAAATCGGGTCTATTGATTCCAACCCGATTTCCCGTGATGTTTACTTGTTGCTGGTTTACACGAATGTCGGTTGCTCCTCGTGCTTTAATATCTAAGATTTTTTCCTGTAGGCTCGAATTCTGAGGGTGAATCCTGTGGCCTATCCCGGTCTGTCCGATACTTTGTGTATGAGCCTGTGGGTTGCCAGGGATTTCTCCGTAGTGAACCGGGCGGTTCCGGTCATCGCGAGTGGCTTAGTGCAATCCTCCTCTCTTAGTGCGAAATTTCGTCGAAAATTGCGCCTGCACTGATCAAAGAAGAACGCACTAATCCACGGCATTGGAACGGAAGGGCCTGGTTGGCGACTGGGTGAGGCCTTTCGGCGAGCAAAGGTGGCACTTCAGCGAGCAGGTGTGACTATCGAGTAAGCAGGGCGGCGAGTTCGGCGGCTAGGGCGTTGGCATCGGATACCCGACGAGTGGCCAGGGTGGGGCCGGAACCCACTTTGATTCCCAGGTCACCGGGTTGCAACACGGCAAAGGCGGTTTCATCGGTGACGTCATCACCAGCAAAGACCACGCGGCCCGCTCCAGTGAGTTCACGCAGCGCCGTCAGGGCAATCCCTTTGTTGGTCTCAATCACGGATGCTTCGACGACCTTTTTCCCCACCATGGGCGGGACCCCCAGGTCCGTGGCCGCGCTCACTGCAGCAGCGGTGGCATCCGCATCATCCTCCTCAGAACACGGGCGCGTGTGCAGCACAATGGCGGCAGGCTTTTCTTGGACCCAGGCGCCGGGATACTGCTCGGCAATCTGCGTGAAGCCACCCTGCAGTGCCTCCAACTGGGCGGCCTGCTGGGGAGAGAGGTGAACCAAGTGCTCCTCCACTGTTCCATCTTCCAACACACGTCCGCTCTCAGCGCCGTGACTTCCCACTAAGTAGGTGCCAGGAAGCGGTTGGGCCACACTCACCAGATTCTCCAGGTCTCGCCCGGAGATCAGCGCTACGGCCACATCAGGCGCAGTGCATGCCTGAACGTAAGCAGCACGAGCAGCCTGAGTCATACGAGACTCGGACGGGTTCTCCACAAACGGAGCCAGGGTGCCATCAAAGTCCAGGCCAATCAGCAGTGGCCCTGTCATGGGGTGGCCTTTTGAGAACTGCGATCAGAGTCCTTGTCCTTGCCGGAGCCCTTGCCCGAACCAGCGTCCTTGCCGGTGCCCGTGTACTTGTTCTTGCCAGCGTCCTTGGATGCCGTATTCGCGGGTGGCGCTGCGTCCTTCGTCACGTCCTTGGCAACTTCTTTCACGGCATCCTTGCTGGACTCAGCCACGCCGTCCTTCGTCGTACCGTCCTTCGCAGCAGCATCCTTTGCGGCACCCTCCTTAGACACAGGCTCCCTACCGGCCCCCTCACCAGCTTCCGCCGGAATCGCCCGGCGTCGTGGGGCAGGGCGAGCGTCCAGCGCGTCAAGGAAGGTGGCCGACCACTTGGCCACGTCATCCGTGCCCACCTTGCTGCGCAGGCGCCGCATCCGCCGGCGCTGCTCCCGCTCGCTCATCCGCGCCGCAGACACCATGGAATCCTTCAGGCCGTCAATGTCATGCGGGTTGACCAGCAGCGGACCCCACCCTAATTCGTCGGCAGCGCCCGTGAACTCGGACAGCACCAGCACACCGCGCTCGTCTGAACGAGCGGCCACGTATTCCTTGGCCACCAAGTTCATGCCGTCACGCAGGCTTGTCACCAACATCACGTCCGCCGCCAAGTACAGCGCCGCCATCTCCTCGGCAGGATATCCGTGGTGACGGTAGTGGATGGGCTGGTGGCCAAACTCGCCAAACTCGCCGTTGATGCGGCCACACAGCAGTTCCACCTCGTCCCGCAGTTCCTGGTACGCGGCCACATTTTCCCGGCTGGGGGAGGCAATCTGCACCAGGCACGTGCGCGAGACGTCAATCCGATGCTCCCGGCACAACTCGCCAAACGCCTTGGTGCGGTGAATGATGCCTTTGGTGTAATCCAACCGGTCCACGCCCAACATGATGACCGTGGGATTGCCGAGTTCCTTACGAATCTCCTTGGCCCTGGCCTGGACTTTGCGGGATTTGGCCATGGCGTTGAAGCGGGCGGAATCAATGGAAATGGGGAAGGATTCGGCGCGCACGGTCCGCCGCGCAGGCGTTCCGTCCGAGTTCTTCATGGAAATCAGGGACCCGCGCGTGGTGTTCTTGGTGAGTTTGCGCACGGCCCGTAGGAAGTTGGCGGCATCCCCTTGACGCTGGAATCCCAGCAGATCCGCCCCCAGGAGACCTTCCACAATGTGCCTGCGCCACGGCAACTGGCTGAACAGTTCCACGGGCGGGAACGGAATGTGGTCAAAGAAGCCAATCCGCACGTCAGGCCGTAGTTCGCGCACCATTTTGGGGACCAGTTGCAACTGGTAATCCTGCACCCACACCGTGCCGCCCTGCTCCACCACCGCGGCGGCAGCCTCGGCAAAGCGCTGGTTGATTTTCCGGTACGCGGTCCACCATTCGCGGTGATACGCCGGGACGGCCACCACATCATGATAGAGCGGCCACAGCGTGTCATTGGAGAAGCCCTCATAATATTCGGCAATCTCGTGGGCACTGAGGGTCACGGGAATGAGGCGCATACCGGCAGCATCAAACGGTTCCTGCTCCAAGTCCGCCGCCCCGGACCAGCCCACCCAGGCGCCGTCCGCGTCCTGCATCACCGGTTGCAACGCCGTGACCAGACCGCCCGGCGCACGCTTCCAGTCCATGGTGCCGTCCGCCTTCACCGTGAAGTCCACGGGGAGCCGGTTAGCCACCACCACAAAGTTGTACCGCGTGGGTTCCTCGGCGGGTTCCTCCACGGGGGGTTCGCTTGCAGGAGCAGGGTGCGCAGATTCGTCGTCGTGCCCTGAACGTTCAGCGGATGCCGCCTCCAGAGGTGCAGACGATTCTTCCGCGGGCTCGCGTTCATCCGAACCGAGGCCCAACGCCTTGCCTAACCGTGTCAATGCCGCCACAGGCTCCACTCTACCCCCGGCCAGTCTGACGGGTTGTGCGAGGCGGGCGCGATAGCGTGAACGCATGGATGGACGTTTCAGGCCCGGCGCTAGAATTGGCAGTTATACCGTGCGCGCGCTGCTCGGTCAGGGTGCCATGGGGGAGGTTTATGAGGCGTGCGACGACGGTGGGAATGTATGCGCCGTCAAGGTGTTACGTCATACGGGGTCCGATGCGGAGGGCCGGGCGCGGATGTCACGCGAGGTCACCGCGTTGCAGCGCGTGAGAACACCGGGGATTGCTGCATTGCTGGATGCTGAACTGGACGGTGAGGACGCCTTCCTGGTGACGGAGTTGGTGGACGGCGTCACGCTCGCGGACGAGGTGCGCGCTGCCGGTCCCCTGGATGCCATGGACTTGTATTCCCTGGCTACGCAACTGGCGGTGACGCTCAACGCCGTGCATTTGGCCGGAGTAGTACACCGAGATTTGAAGCCGTCCAACGTGATGCTGGCGGGGCGCGGACCCGTGCTGATTGACTTTGGCATTGCGCTGGGTGGCGGAGAGGGTTCTGAGGAGGTTGCCTTGACCTTGCCCGGAACCGTGATTGGGACGCCTGGATACTTGGCGCCTGAGTTATTGGATGGTCACACCGCCTCGGCGGGGACCGACTGGTGGAGCTGGGCGGCCGTGCTGGCCTTTGCGGCCACCGGGAGATCTCCCTTTGGCACCAAGCCGTGGGACGTGGTGATGGGGCGCTCGCGGGAAGGGCGTGCCGATGTAGTGGGGGTTCCCGCGCGGACGGCCCAGGCGTTGATCGGTGCGCTGGCGCCTGATCCCGCGGCCCGGTGGGCGCCGGCGGATGTGGTGCACGCCCTGAAGCGGGACAGCGAGGAGGCGCGGTTGACGTCCGAGATTCCGGTGGTAGGGGCCGCTGCTACGGCGGTGCTTCCGTCTGGTCATTCTGCGGGGAGCGAAGCGGACTCGCAGAATCTCGTCATGCGAAATCCTGCCGCGCAGACCCTTCCGGAGACCACGGCCTACCCGCTCGCCGGAGCGTCTGACGGCGCCGATGCCACGGCGTTGCTTCCTTCTGGTTTAGCGGCGGGTGCCGAAGGCGGCCCTCGTGGTCATTCTGCGGGGAGCGGAGCGGACTCGCAGAATCTCGTCGGGCAGAATCTCGCCCCGCACAACCTCGAACCGCAGGGTTTCCCAGCGCCTCCACCGGCGCTCTACACCCGGCCCGAGCCGCGCAAACGCCGAGGCACCATTGCGGCTCTCTTCCTCCCCATCGTCGCTCTGGGAGCAACACGTCCGGGGACTGCACTCGCCGTGTTCGCTGGGTTGCTGGTGATTGCGCGGATTGTGGGGTGTGCCTTTGCTGCGTGGCACGTGCGACGAGAGAAGTTTGGTGGAACGCGGGACTCAGACCGCGCGGTGGCCATCGCGCAAACACCGTGGCATCTGGTCCGCGGAGTTCTGGGTGTCATCCCCCAGGCGATTCTTGGCCTGGTGACGGGCGTATTGATCTACACCGTGGGTCATTGGATTCTGAGCCCTGGACGGATCATTGTGACGGCGCAGCCAGGGACCGGAACGGGGACCATCCCGCTGGAAAATAGGCCGATTGCCTTTGTGGTGCTGATGGCTGTGTCCGTGGCGGCAACCGTGGTGGTGACGTGGTTTGGTCCTGCGGGTCACACGGGACGGCGCGGTGCTCGGTTGATTCTGAGCAAGGTGGCCCCCGGCATGGTGGGTGCTGCTGTGGTGATTGCGTTGAGCGTAGTGGCGGCGTTGGTTCTTGGCCGTCCTGTGCTGGATGCTGTACCGGTGGTCCACTGGTGGCCGCTAGACGGATCGCCGCTGGGTGGATCGTCGCTAGGTGGAAACTCGGCGGGTTAGGTACCAGTGCTGCGTTGGGCCTAGCCGGGTGAGGCGTGCTGCACGCATCCAGCCCACGTCCTTCGTCGTACGCAAGAGGACCGTACGTGATGGGGACGCACATGATTGGCTGGTGCGGCGTTCGCTGGATATGGCTTGGTGACTCGTTAGCCTAGGGCCCATGGCGAATCCCACACTGACCAAGAAGGACCGCAGAGAAGCCGCGCGGTTGCAGGCTGCCGCATTGCGTGCAAAGCAAGAGGCCGCTGAGAAGCGCAACAAGATGGTGATGTGGGCCATTCTTGGCGTTGCCATTGTTGCCCTGGTTGGTGTGGCCATTTTCTTGGCATTGCGCGGAGATGGCAGGGACAGGGCGCCGGAAACGGACTCGTCCATTGCGCTGGCAGACGTGGCCAACGTGCCGTCTACCGCCACGGATGACGGCGGAATCATGGTGGGCCCCAACGGCGCCGCCACGTCAACGCCGGTGGAGGGTGTGCCCACGCTCGGTGTGTACCTCGACTACATGTGCCCCATTTGTGGCCAGTTTGAGGAGCAAAACCTGGATGCTATCAACGCCATGGTGGAGGCCTCAGAGGTGAACTTTGTGTTGCACCCGGTAGCCATTTTGGACCGGATGAGCCGAGACACCGGCTTCTCCACGCGCTCTGCCGCGATTGCCGTCTGGGTGGCGGACCGTAGCCCCGAGAACTTCCTGGCCTTCCACGAGCAGTTGTTCAAGGAGCAACCTCAGGAAAACACCTATGGGTTGACCAACAAGGAGATGGCGGACATTGCGCTGTCCGTGCTGGTGCCGCAAGAGGTTGTGGACGGTATTGCGGACGGTACGGCTGTGGACACCTTTGCCCAGTGGGTGGCATCTTCCACGGCGGCTGCCGTGTCCAACGATGCCCTGGTGAGCGAAGACCAGCCGTTCGGTACGCCACTGGTGGCCATTGACGGCCAGCGTTCGCCCGTGAACTGGACCACGCCAGGCGCACTGAAAGAAGCCGTGAACGCCGCCGCAATAGCAGATGCCTCAGCCGACGGCTCAGGCAACTAGGTTTTCCGGACTGCTGACCGTGCGGGTGTTGGTCTCGTCATTCTGCGCGCGACATGGAGGATGTTCTCCTCGTCATTCTGCGCGTAACGTAGTGGAGTCGCAGAATCTCTCCCACGTGTCCGATTGTTGAATGAGCAAATGTTGGGGTTGTTCTGCGGACACTTCTGGCGGTGCGGCGAGGCAACCCGCTATCCTTAACCCACTGCTTCAGCGCCCTCCCGGGTGCGAGATGCAGTATGCCGCCTTAGCTCAGTCGGTAGAGCACTTGCCTTGTAAGCATGTTGTCGTGGGTTCGATTCCCACAGGCGGCTCAATGGTGAACACGGGGTTGATCCCCCGTGTTCACCATTGAGTTTTCGATGAGTAGAGTGGGAATCGACTAGGGAGCCGTGCCCGATGGCACGGCGTACTTGTCCCACAGGCGGCTCTTTCACCCCACACAGTTTCTTCGCTACGAATACTTTGCGGGGACCCCAAAAGAGCCTTCTTTCGGGGAATCGAACCCGATAGGGCGTGCGCGTGAAGCGGCAGAGCACCCTGGTTCCCAGCGCCCCAGGTGGCGCGTAACCCCACAATATCGTCGTCCATTGAACAAACTAACGTGACGTCCGCCACACCACTTTCCGCGTGTCACGAGTTGATAACGGACAAATGTGCAGGTAAACACCACATTTGGCTACCTTGTCCACGAATCGCCGGTTTGCACCCACCGCGCTAAATCTCTCGGCAAGGCATAGGATTCCCACCATGAGCCAACCAATTGTTGCTGATGATGCCGCCTACCGGCAGTTGACCGAAGGATCGTGGACCACCGCTATTGACGTCCGTGATTTCATCCAGAAGAACTACACCCCGTATGACGGCGATGCTAGTTTCCTCGCAGGCCCCACGGACAAGACCGTCCGTGTGTGGAAGACCCTGTCCGACACGTTCCTCAAGGAAGAGCGCGAACGCCGCGTGTATGACGTTGATGTCAACATTCCTGCGGACGTTGACGCGTTCCCCGCTGGTTACATCAGTGAGGATGATGACGTAGTAGTTGGTCTCCAAACGGACGTCCCCCTGAAGCGCGCCATGATGCCCGCTGGTGGATGGCGCATGGTGGAAACGGCCATCCGGGAAGCCGGCAAGGAGCCGAACCCCGAGATCAAGGAAATCTTCACCAAGTACCGCAAGACCCACAACGATGGCGTTTTTGACGTCTACACGCCGCGGATTCGCGCCGCGCGTTCGTCGCACATCATCACGGGCCTACCGGACGCTTATGGACGTGGCCGGATTATTGGTGACTATCGCCGTGTAGCCCTCTATGGTGTGGACACCCTGATTGCTGACAAGACTCGCGAGAAGGATTCCGTGTGTGACCAGGGCTTTTCCGAGCACTGGGCCCGTTACCGCGAAGAGCACAGCGAGCAAATCAAGGCGCTGAAGAAGCTCAACCACCTTGGCCAGATTTACGGCCTGGAACTCAACCGCCCCGCGCGCACCTTCCAGGAAGCCGTGCAGTGGACCTACATGGGTTACCTCGCCTCCGTGAAGAGCCAGGACGGCGCCGCCATGTCCATTGGCCGTCTCTCTGCGTTCTTTGACATCTACTCCGAGCGTGACTTCAAGGAAGGCACACTCACCGAGTCCGAGGCGCAGGAAATCATTGACGCCCTGGTCATCAAGCTCCGCATTGTGCGTTTCCTGCGCACCATCGATTATGACCAGATCTTCTCCGGTGACCCCTACTGGGCCACCTGGTCAGACGGCGGATTCTCCGAGGACGGACGCCACCAGATCACCAAGACCTCCTTCCGTCTGCTCCAGACGCTGAGGAACCTTGGCCCGGCACCCGAGCCCAACATCACCATCTTCTGGGACCCGCAACTTCCCGAGGGTTACAAGGAGTTCTGCTCGGCCATCTCCATCGAGACCTCAGCCATCCAGTACGAGTCTGACGAGCAGATTCGTGACCGTTGGGGCGATGACGCCGCCATTGCGTGCTGCGTTTCCCCCATGCAAATCGGTAAGCAAATGCAGTTCTTCGGCGCCCGCGTCAACGCCGGCAAGGCCCTCCTCTATGCCATCAACGGTGGCCGCGACGAGGTATCCGGCAAGCAGGTTGTCACCGGTTACGAACCCGTTCAGGGCGATGGACCGCTGGACTTTGATGACGTGTGGAAGCGGTACGAGGAAATGCTGGACTGGGTGGTGGGCACCTACGTGGAGGCCCTCAACATCATCCACTACAGCCATGACAAGTACTGCTACGAGGCCGTGGAAATGGCCCTGCACGATGGCGAGATTGTCCGCACCATGGGCTGCGGTATTGCTGGTCTGTCCATTGTGGCTGACTCGCTGTCCGCCATCAAGTACGGCACCGTCACCCCCATCCGCGACGAAACCGGCCTGGTTGTTGATTACAAGACCGAAGGCGATTTCCCGCTCTACGGTAATGACGATGACCGCGCCGATGACATTGCCGCCACCGTGGTGTACACCGTGATGGACAAGATCAAGTCCATCCCCATGTACCGCGATGCCATTCCCACCCAGTCCGTGCTGACCATCACGTCCAACGTGGTGTACGGCAAGGCCACGGGTGCCTTCCCGTCCGGCCACGAGGCTGGAACCCCCTTCGCACCCGGTGCCAACCCGGAAAACGGTGCGGACACACACGGCATGGTTGCCTCCATGCTGTCAGTCGGCAAGCTCAACTACAACGATGCGCTTGACGGAATTTCACTGACCAACACGATTACGCCTTCCGGCCTGGGCCGTGACAAGGACGAGCAGGTAAAGAACCTGGTTGGTGTCCTTGACGCTGGCTTCATCCCACAAGATGGCGACCTTCCATTTACAGGAGATGCATCATGACCAAAACATTCGACGAGCGCTTTTCAGACATGAAGGAACGCCGGGAAGACACTGGTGGCGTCAAGGGTCTGTACCACGCCAACATCAACGTCCTGAACAAGGAGACGTTGGAAGACGCGATGGAACACCCCGAGAACTACCCGCAGTTGACCGTCCGCGTGTCCGGCTACGCCGTGAACTTTGTGAAGCTCACCAAGGAGCAGCAGCGGGACGTCATCAGCCGTACCTTCCACGCCTCTGCGTGATTCCGGCCCTCCGTCATCCTGCGGGCGCTCTCACTGTCCCTGTCATCCGGTGGCCGCGCTGCGGATCGCAGGATCTCGGGCGGTTGAGTTGACCCTGTCATCCTGCGGCCGCGCTGCGGATCGCAGGATCTCGGGTGGTTGAGCTGACACTGTCATCCGGTGGCCGCGTTGCGGATCGCAGGATCTCGGGTGGTTGAGCCAGCACCGTAGGTGCGACGGTCGAAACCACCTTCGTTAAACAACGGCCAAGGCCGCTTCCCTCACACGAGGGAGGCGGCCTTTGTTGTGCCCTCGTTTGGGGATTGATGGTGTGCGGGGGGAGGTGAGAACCTGCCGAACACCGCGCGTTCTGGGCCCGGATGGGTTCGTGTTCTTCCGTTGTGGGCCCGGATGGCTCACCTAAAGAGCGCCTTTGAGTGGGTGATCCGGGCCCACGACGATAGGTAGGTGGGTGATCCTGGCCCACGGCGGCGTGGGGGGAGGGGCTGGCGGTGTACGACGACGAAGGGCCTTCTCGCTGCGACATGGCGCAGCAAGAAGGCCCTTGCGAAGGTGTGCTGGACGGCTACTTCAGCATGCCCCAGCCCAGGTCATGCGCGGTGGTGTCATAGCCGCCAGCGTTGGACATGTCCCACCAATACACGGAGGTGTCACGGTTGCAGAGGTTGGCAGGAATACCGCCCGAGTAATCCGTGGCTTTGCTGGACGAGTCTGTCTTAGGTGTGATCGTCGTCGTACCAACATTGCTGAGCACTGCCTTCATGGCCGAGCGCTCGGCATCCGTGACTCCCAGGTTGTACTTGTACTTCAGCATGACCTGCCGGGTCACGTAGGTACACACGTAATCTTTGTAAGGCGGAATCCATTGGTCCGTGGACATGGAGGACTTCACGTTGTTCAGCGTGTTATCTGCCGGGACAAGTTCCAACGGGTCGGTGGCAAAGGCATGCATTTGCTGGTCATTCCAGTTGCCGGACCCACTGAGCCAGGCGTTGCCCAAGGCCACCATGTGTTCAATGTTGAGGTCGCCACGTTGGAACGTCACGCGAGTTCCGCCATAGGGTTCAAGGTACGTGCCGGATTGCACGGAGCAGTTGGTGTAAGGGTCGGCGCTGGGAACCAGGTTGACTACGCTCTGAATATCTCTGGCGAGGATGTCATCCCTGTCATTGCGGCCATTGCCAGTAAACCAGTACGCCGTGGTGGCGGAGCCTGGAGTGGTCTTGCCGGGGTCATAGCCAAAGATGCCGCTCGAGTTTGCCGAGAACACCGTGGAATCCCCACTGACTCCGGGGAACACGCGCGTGCTGGCGGTGAAGCCGCCGTTGTCCCACACGCCGTCATTGTTCGAGTCATTGTGCCAGTCTGGCCACTGCCCGTTGCGCA
Organism: Cellulomonadaceae bacterium; assembly: GCA_031256435.1. Classification (GTDB taxonomy): domain Bacteria; phylum Actinomycetota; class Actinomycetes; order Actinomycetales; family Cellulomonadaceae; genus Xylanimonas. The sequence goes on along the minus strand of JAIRQO010000048.1, from coordinate 99,555 downwards.
CGCCGCCATCGCTGATGGGTACTTGGTCACGCACATAGTTGGGCAACATGGGTGAAGCGATCAGTTGGTCCACGTACCCCAGGGCGGTAACGGGATCCACTATTTGGATCGGCGGCAGCGTGGGTACGGACGATTCACAGTCCGTGATCGTGAGTCCAAACGTGACCCGGTTGTGGTTGGTAGATGCTGATGCTTTCCCGGTTGCCGGATCTTTGAAAGTGGCATACACGGTAATGGCGCTGGCCGTGGCCTTCGGTCCCGCAGTGGCGAACACCTGAGCCACGCCGTTCTCATCCGTGGTGGCTGTGGTGGCACTCAGCGTTACTGTGGCGCCTGTGGCGGACTCCGTCAGAGTGGTGGAGGGACTGGACCCCGTGGAGGACGTGGTGAAGGTGACCAGGACCCCGGGCACCGGTTTACCAGCGGCAACACCGGCGCCATCTTGATCCTCATTAGTCACGGTCACCTGGAGCGGGTTGGCGAAGGCTGCGTTCACCGGAGCGTTGCGCCCGGAGCCGGTGGACACATTCGCCGTAGTGCCCGTTCCGGTTGTTTGGGAGATGGGGTCACCAGAACGCACCATGCCTACAGCAACGAGCGGTGAGCAGGTGGCGTCATCGCCCGAGACGGGGGCGGTGATGTTGGCCGAGGTCTGCGCGCCTGGGAGGGTATACGAGTTGGTGGCGTTGCCGTAATACCCGGGGGCAGGAGTAAAGGTCACCGTGGCGTCCCCATTGATTGTCCAAGAACCTGCATCAGTGGACGGAACGGTCAGGATGGGAGTGAGGCCCGAAGCATTCGTATCGTTGGACAGAACATTCACTGACGTGCTGCGCGGTGTGGTCCCGGAAGCAGCGTTGGTGGGGTTGCACGCCACCGCTGGGGTGATGAAGTCATCCACGGGCACCGGGATTGCCTGAGGCTCAGTGGGTTTACCCGTTGGCGGGTTCACCGGTGTGGTGGGTGTGCTCGGTTGGGTGCCGTCCGGAGTGGTGGTGGGGGTTGAGGGAAGCGGAGCGGGCGGATCCGTGGGTGTGACTGCCGGAGCAGCACCAGCGCCTGGGGCAGTTCCCACGCCTGCCGTGGCAGCGGACGTGACGGTACGGGTGGTAAAGCCGGCTTTGGTGACACCCGTGGCTGCAGCCAGGACTGAGACGGTGAGTTTCTTGCCCTCCGTGCCCGTCTTAGGAACAAACGTGGTGGAGGTGGCGGTGGAGTTTACCGCAGACACCTTGGTTCCGTTGGCCATCCACGTGTAGGTATACAGGATGCCCGCTGGTTTGGGTGTTGCGGAGAATCCAGCGGCTGAGGCAGTCACTTTGCTGTTCACTCGGATGTCACCCGAGAGTTTCACGGTGCCAGCGCTCAATTGGATGGCCGCCACTTTCGCCGTTCCTGCACTGGTGACGGTTTGAGCAGTGTATTTGGCTTTGGTGGAACCGGTGGCCACGGCCTTGACCTTCACGGTGATGACTTTCCCCACATCGGCGGCGGCCAACGTGTACTTCACGCTTTTAGCCGTGGTGCTGGTGGCCGTGATCTTGGTGGAGCCGCGATACCAGGTATAGGTGTATTTCAGCCCTTTCGGCTTGGGTGAGGCGGTGAATCCTGAGGCTTTCGCTGTCAATGTGGACCCAAACTTGGCAGTTCCGGTGATCTTTGCCTTGCCCTTCTTGATGGCAATCTTCTTGGCGGATAGACCCGCATGGTTCACGGTGGAGCCAGCCCGCTCGCTGGCGATCACGCTAGTGGACATCCCGCCAGCAGACATCCCGGGGGTGGCCGAGGCGGAGAGAGGCAACCCAGCCATGACCAGCGCACTGGCGGTTACGGCAATGCCGATTCTGCGGGCCAGTGCACCCCTGCGAGCCAGAGCATCCCTGCGAGACAGTGCACCTCTTTGGACCACAGCACCCCGGTGGGCAACGAACGTGGGCGAGGTAGCGAGCCGCGATGTTTTCACAGATGCCTCCTGGGGCAAGTCCACCCCACCAACGCTGGCGGCGTGAATATTGAACGACGATGGTCATGTGCCTCCGCAGGCGCAGGCACATGTGCGCGGGCGTTGGCCTATCTTCACCGTACGACGCCCCGGTTCACTATGAGGTGAACCGGATGATAACAAGCCTATGGCGTTGGTCACATTCAGGGCCCAGAGGTGGGTCTCCACGCCAGTATTTCTGGGTATTTATGGGGTATTTTTCAGGTGGTTCGGCCAGGCAGGTTCCGGGGATGTTATCGGACATGTTCCTGGGAAGGTGAGGAGACCCACACCCTTCACAACACCAGCGGATCGCCGTCACGCGGTTGTTGAGGTCTCCGCTATCTCTGAAATCTCTGATAACTCTCGTCCGTCAAAGCAGGTGTGCGTTCCCGTGTGGCAAGCGGCACCCACTTGGTTCACCGTGACAAGAAGGGTGTCTCGGTCACAATCGGTGGACATAGAGATCAGGTGCTGCACATGCCCCGAGGTATCACCCTTCCGCCAGTATTCACCGCGCGATCTGGACCAATAGGTCACCCTCCCTTCGCTGAGGGTTCTGCGAATCGCTTCCTCGTCCATCCAGGCGAGCATGAGGACTTCCCGAGTGCCCTCCTGTTGCACGATAGCGGGGATGAGTCCCTGGTCATTGAACACGAGGTGGTGGTTGAGGGTTGTCATGGCGTGGCGTCTCCTGGCTCTGTCGCATCTGGTGGCACTTTAGTCACCTGCTGCATCGGATGCCATGAGGTAGCGCTCGTAGATGACGTTATCGGCAGGGTCAATGAACGTAAGCAGGACCCACATTCCGGCATCGCCGTCCACGGTCACTCCTGCCGCCTGCATCGCGCTGATCCACGCATCCGCAGTTCCCTGCAACGTGTTGGCCAGACTCCCGTAATGGGATTCGACGTCCTCGATTCCGGGATCTTCGGCGTAGACGTACGTGATATTCAGGGTATCCGGGTGAACTGCACGAATGCGAACCTCCCGAATGGCGGCACCCAGCGCGTTCTCAGCGGCACTCCGTTCGGCAGGGATGTCAGCCTGTGCGTCAAACACAAAGTCCGCAAGGGATTGGTTGAATGTTGCGTCCGGGTCAGGGGCGATTTCTGCCTCCAAGGGTTCCTCAGTGAGCATATCTTCGTCGGGCAAGGGCTCGCCAATGGGGTTTGCCTCTGTTGGCTCCTCGGCAATGACGGCGGCCTCAAGCCCTGGCGCGGTGTCAATCTCTACAGAGTCCGTGGCAGCAAGGCCATCGGTATGAGGGAGTTCCTCCGACTCCTGTGAAATGATGGCGCACCCGGACACGAGCAGCGCCGCTGTGCCGATGGCCGCGATAGCGCGCGTGATGCGATTGTTCATAACTGGCTCCTTTGCCGAGGGTCGTTTGTGTAGAGGTTGCCCCTGGTTCAGAGCGTAACAGCGAAACGTACATATGTTCGTATTTGCGGCGTGTGGCGCAGGCATTTGACGATGGATTGGGTACACTCATGGAATCGTCAGGGCAGTATTGTCTGGGAATTCGTCACGGTGGATTTCGCCGAGCGCGGGACCATGGGACAACGTAACGATGCGTTGGCCTGCGGTACTGGTACGAAGGATAAGCGATACCTTGCTGCGAATTCGCTGTGTCGTGCCTGGGCATCTCCTTGGAATGCCGCCGTGAGGGCAGGGGAGTGGGTACAGTGAGGCAGCAGAAGAAATTGGCTACGGGCCAGTGTGGACAACGAAGGTGACAATGATGGACAACGAGAATGGCGTGAACCCGGACCAACCTGAGGTAGGTCATGGGGATCAGCGCGACGCGGAGCAGGTCAACGCGGAACTGGTTAACGTGGAGCAGGTAGATGTGAGCACGGTGGGCGACGAAACGGCAACAGCGAGTGAGTCCGGGGATGACACCGCCGCGATTGGCGAAACGCAACCGCTGAGCGTCCCGTCTGAACCAGCGCCTGCACCTGTTTCGGCAACGCCGTTACCGGTCGATGGCTCTCCCGCGGTGGATCGCCCCACGGAGAATCATCCCACTGCGGACCATCCCACTGAAGAGATTCACACACAGATTCACACCACTGCACCGTTGCCGAACCTTGCTGGGGTAAGGGACGGTGGCATCGGTCCAGGCGGGGTGACAGACCCCTTTGCCGCACCTGGCGGCACACCTGGTGCTGTGGGGAGTCCACAAGGTACATCGGCACCGGTTCCTCCTGTCCCGGCACCTCCAGTACCAGTAACGGTATCCCCGGTTCCTGGCTCGCCCGGCGCGGCGCAGCCTGTCTCAGCATTCCCCGCGCCTGGCTTCCCGAGTCCAGCGCCGTATCCCACCCAGCAAGCAGGGGCGCAAGGTCCGTATCCCACTCAACCGGCAGGAACGGCGGGTCCCTATCCCACTCAACCGGGAGCCCCGACGAGTCCGTATCCCACGCAATCGCCGGACACGGCACATCCCTACACGGGGCCTCAACCTGCGGCGATCCCAGCATTGGGAGGTATTGCGCCAGCCCCAACCCCAACACAGGGCCAACCCTCGGCGCCGACACCAAGCCAACAGATGGCCCAGGACCAACTTCCGGGCACAGTTCAACCCTCAGCACAAGCGCCAGTCAAGATGGGCCGCGTCATTGTGGCTGCCGTTATTGCCGCAGCCCTGGTGAGCGCTTTGGTCTCGGGTATTGTCAGCCATTTTGCCAGGCCGGGAGTGGGCACGCCAGTGTCCCTGAATACCGCCAGCAGCCAAGAAACGGATCCGCCACCGGTCACCAATTCCAGTGAGACCGCTCCGGATTGGCCTGCCGTTGCTGCGGCCGTTAAGCCGTCTGTGGTGTCTATCCAAGTGGAAAACGCGAGCGGTGAAGCACAAGGTTCCGGTCTGGTAGTGGACACGGACGGCCACATCCTGACCAACAATCACGTAGTAGAGGGCGCGCAGCAGGACAAGGTGCTGGTGACGCTGACTGACGGCAGGGTGTTTGAGTCCGGCATCGTGGGTCTTGATCCCACCACGGATCTGGCCATCGTCAAACTGCCTGATACCGCTGCCGGAATTCCACCCGTAGCCATGGGTGATTCTTCTACGGTGCAGGTGGGGGATGCCGTCATGGCTGTGGGCAACCCGCTCGGCTTGGCCAACACGGTCACTACCGGGGTGGTCTCAGCCATCAATCGTCCTGTGGACGCTGGTGGTTCCGGCACAGGAACCACCACGGTCACAAACGCGATTCAGATTGACGCCGCCATCAACCCTGGCAACTCTGGTGGACCGGTGTTCAACGCCCAAGGTCAAGTGATCGGCATTTCCTCATCTATTGCGACGATGACCGTCAACGCTGCTGGTCAGGGCGGCTCGATTGGACTCGGTTTTGCCATTCCCGTGAACCTGGCGCGGAGTATTGGCGATCAACTGATCGCCAACGGTGTAGCGCAGCACGCGTTCCTGGGTGTGACCATGACACCCGGCATTGCCACGGCGGACGGAGTCACCCGGCGTGGGGCCGTGATTGCCTCCGTCTCACCCGGATCGCCTGCGGACAAGGCGGGCCTGCGTGTGGATGACGTGATTGTGGCTTTCAACGATCTACCCGCCACAGGAGCTGAATCTGTGGCCGCCTACGTGCGTGAGCGCTCTGCCAATGATCCAGTCACGTTGCTGATTGTTCGTGATGGTCACGCCTCTGAGGTCCACGTCACCCTTGCCGTGCGCGACGAAACTCCCGCCGAGTCCGTTCCGGTCCCGAGCCCATAGGGCTGGCGTGGACGTGATTTCGAGACGTCCACTACGTGAACTCCTCAACAGGCGGGGTGCCTCAACCGTTGGGGCGGCTTAACCGGCGGAGAGAGCCCAGCGCATGGGCTGAAGTTTAGCTTCGGATTCCGCGTATTCGGATTCCGGGGTGGAGGCTCCCACCACCCCGCATCCGGCATACAGGCGCGCGCGTTGCGGTGATTTGTTCGCACTCGCGGCGGCGGGAGGTTGGGGGTTTCGACCGTCGGCGCTACGCGCCTGGCTCAACCGCCCAGCATCGTCTAGCCTCACGCCGTCAGCGCTATGCGCCTGGCTCAACCACCCCGCAGGGGCATTGGCCTGGGGGTTTCGACCGTCGGCGCTATGCGCCTGGCTCAACCGCCCAGCCTCGTCAAGCCCAGCATCGTCCAATCTTGCGCAGCGCAAGGCGATGCCCCATTCGCCATCTCCGTCGGCGCCCATCCAGCCTACGGGGCCGGAGTATCGCCCGCGATCAAAGCCTTCCAACTCGGTGATCACGGCCTGCGCCGCGGCTCGCGGCGTACCGCACACAGCCGCGGAGGGATGTAAAGCGGCTGCCAGTTCCAATGACGTACGAGCCTCGTCGGCGTTCAACACTCCGGTGACATCACTAGCCAGGTGCATCACGTTAGGCAGGTGCAAAACAAACGGCTGCTCGGGAACATTCATGGAGGCACAGAAAGGTTCCAGGGCCTGCGCTACCGATTCCACGGCATGTTGGTGCTCGAGGAGGTCCTTCGACGAGCGAGCCAACTGTGCGGATCGCAGCAGCGCGTCATCATCCGTGTCTGATTCTTCACGACGAATCGTTCCTGCAAGAACGCGAGAGAGCGCCAAGCCGCGTTCGGTGCGGACCAACATTTCCGGAGTTGCGCCCACTAACCCGGCCACATGGAAGGCCCAGGTGGTGTCAAAGCGAGTAGCCAGACGCATCAAGATTTCCTTGACAGTGAGCCCAGCCTCCACGCTCGCGGATTCCGCCCGAGCCAGCACCACCTTCTCCAACTCGCCAGCACTGATCCGCCCCACGGCGTTGTCCACCATGGAGCAGTACCGAGCACGCGCATCCGCGGTGTCACCAACTACGCAGCGATCTTCACCGGACTCATCTCCACCACCGGCCCCATGTTCAGCACCTGGCCCTCCAACACAGCCGCGATCATCACCAGAACTCCCGCGTCCATCCCCAAACACGGTGGTCATCCACGCGCCGTCAGCTCTCCTCCCTAGCACCACGCGCGGGACGATGAGAACAGAATTCTCGGCCGATGCATCGTCGAAAGCAAAAGAACCGAATGCCACCAGGCCACTGCCGCACACGCCCACAGCGTCATCCACGGCGGCAGCGCGCGTCACCTCGCGCCACCACGCGCTCGCCTCGGCAAAACGGCCAGGCCCGGAGCCCTCCCAACGGGCTGCCTCGCCCCATCCGATGAGGCCGTCCCCGCGCCGCACCCACGCCACGGGTGGCTCGTTGAGGGGGAGGGCGCCGATGAGGGTTGCGGGGTCAGGGGAGTCAGGTACGGGCGATGGCAACTGAGCCGAGGTGACAACGTGAAGCAACGGAATGGACATCGCCCCACAGCGTAGCGGTAGGCACGCGATTGGCGGACCGTTGAGCGAGCGAGGCGAGCCGCGCGTGTCGGACGGGGAACTGTGCCACGATGGTGGCATGGCTCGTGCACCCCTCTCCAAACGCCCTGACCAGGTGGCATCCATGTTTGATGGCATTGCGCGTCACTATGATCTGGTCAATGACGTGGTGTCCTTGGGGCAGGATCGGCGGTGGCGAGCCTTGACTGTGGAAGCCGTGGCGCCCCAGCCCGGAGAAAACATTCTGGATCTGGCTGCGGGAACCGGAACCTCTTCCGTGCCGTTTGCGACGGCGGGAGCCACGGTCACCCCGTGTGATATGTCTGAAGGCATGGTGGCCGAAGGTAAGCGCCGGCATCCGGAGTTGAACTTTGTGGTGGGCAATGCCACGGATTTGCCGTTCGACGATGCCTCGTTTGACGCTGTGACCATCAGCTTTGGTCTGCGGAATGTTCAGGACACCGCAGCGGCCTTGCGGGAGATGCTCCGGGTGACGAGGCCCGGAGGCAGGCTGGTGATTTGTGAGTTCTCCACCCCCACCGCTCCCTGGTTGCGGACCGCCTACCAGCGGTACCTCATGCGCGCGCTACCTCCGGTGGCGGGGTGGATCACGCGGGATCGCGGCTCCTATGATTACCTGGCGGAGACGATTCTGTTGTGGTCGGATCAACGCGGACTCGCGGAGTTGATCCGGGACGCGGGATGGGACGGATGCCAGGTGCGGAACGCCACGGGGGGCATCGTCGCGCTGCATCGTGCATGGAAACCCGACGTTCCCCAGGCAGCCTCCCACGTTGCCGCCTGATTGCCGGTTAGATTCTCCCCGTGACCAGTTACGCCTCGCCCACCGCGCTGGGGGTGGACGCCGCCGCTCAGATGGCGCGCGCCGCTGAAGCCGCGCCGGCTTTCCCCCTGCCGGATGTTGCTTTGGCCGAGCGCTTGGTGGAGCGCATGGGCGCCGTGGAGGAAGCCCTGTTGGACGCCGCCCAGTACGCCGACCGCCTGGCAGCGGATGCCTCGCGGTATTTGATGGCCGCCGGTGGGAAACGCCTGCGCCCCTTCCTGACCTTGTTGGCCTCCGAGTTGGGAGCCGGTCCCAACCAGGACGTGCTCGATGCCGCCGTGGTGGTGGAGTTGACGCATTTGGCCACGCTCTACCACGATGACGTGCAGGATTCCGCCTCCATGCGCCGCGGCACGCCCACCGCGCACACCGTGTGGGGCAACACGGTGGCCATCATGGTGGGGGACCTGCTGTTTGCTCGGGCCTCGCAGCGCGTGGCGCGCCTGGGGACGGAGGCGGTCCGCCTGCAGGCGGAGACCTTTGAGCGCCTATGTTTGGGGCAGTTGGCCGAGTTGACGGGGCCCGGCGAGCGGGATGATCCCGTGGCGCATTATTTGACGGTGCTGTCCAATAAGACGGCCTCGTTGGTGGCTACCTCCGCGCGATTCGGCGCCATGTTTGGCGGAGCGCCCTCGGAGAGTTTTGACGTACTGAGCGCCTACGGCGAAAAGGTGGGCGTGGCGTTCCAGTTAGCCGATGACGTGTTGGATCTGGCATCTACCGGTGCCGAAACGGGGAAAACCCCCGGCACAGACCTGCGCGAACACGTCCCCACCATGCCCGTATTGCTGCTACGCCAGCGCGTGGCGCGTGGCTTAGGGGGTCCCGAGGACGAGGCCCTCATTGCGCGTTTGGATGGGGATATTTCCGACGACGATACGTTGGCCGAGATTGTGGAGGAACTGCGCGCCCATGAGGTGCTGGCCGAGACGCGGGCCCTTGCCGTGACCTGGGCGCATGACGCTGCAGCAGAGTTGGACCCGCTTCCTGAAGGTCCCGTGAAAGAGGCTCTGGTCTCCTTTGCCTTGGCGCTCGCTGACCGAGCTTCATGAGCGTTCATGCCATTGTTACGGCGGCCGGGTCCGGTACGCGGTTGGGACGAGACGTACCTAAGGCTTTGGTCGAATTGGACGGAGTGCCGCTGGTGGTGCGTGCAGTGGAGGCGATGACGGCGTCCGGGGTGGTGGACACCGTAGTGGTGACAGCGCCCGCAGAACACCTGGACCAGTTCCATGCTGTTCTCCTGCGGGTTGGTGCTGCGCTTGTCACCGTGGTTCCCGGCGGTGCCACCCGGCAGGAATCCGTGGCACTTGGCCTCGCCGCTCTCACCTGCGGCAACCCGCAGGACATCATTCTAGTTCACGATGCCGCACGGCCGTTGATCTCCACGGAACTCATCCAGCGGGTGGTGGCCGCAGTGGAGGCAGGCCATGACGCCGTGATTCCCGGCCTCACCGTGACGGACACCATCAAGAGCGTGGACTCGCGCTCCGCCGTAGTAGAAACCGTGGACCGAACGGCCCTGCGAGCCATCCAAACGCCGCAGGCGTTTCGTCGGGAATTATTGGAACGGGCTCACGCCGTGGGTGCTGACGTACCAACCAGCCCAGCCGCCCCCGCCACCCCAGCCACCGACGACGCCGGACTGGTGGAAGCGCTCGGAGAGCCGGTCACAGTGGTGGAGGGAGAGGCCCGAGCCATGAAGGTCACCACGGAGGAAGACCTCAGAATCGCGGAGGTGCTGTACGGATGAACTCTACGAATGCCCAGCTGCCAGTGGCCATGCCGCGCATCGGGATTGGCGTGGATGTTCACGCCTTTGCCCCGGCGGAGAGCGCTCGGGAACTGTGGGTGGCCGGTTTGCTGTGGCCCGATGAGCCGGGCCTGGATGGCCATTCCGATGCTGACGTGGCCTGCCACGCCGCTGCTGATGCGCTCTTCAGCGCCGCTGGAATCGGTGATTTGGGCAGCAACTTTGGCACATCCCGCCCCGAATGGGCTGGCGCCTCGGGGGCCACCCTCCTGGGAGAGGCGGCCCGGCGCGTCAGGGCGGCTGGGTACGTCATCGGAAACATCGCGGTGCAAGTCGTGGGCAACAGACCAAAGATCGGTCCTCGCCGGGACGAAGCCATTGCGGCAATGACTGCCGCGGCAGATGCTCCGGTCACACTTTCGGCCACCACCACGGACGGTCTCGGCCTCACGGGCCGGGGCGAAGGCCTCGCCGCCATCGCCACCGCCCTGGTGATGCCACAAGCCTAGGGTGCCTTACCGCACCTTGTGAATGGTGACGTTGCCGGCCGTGGAGCGGGCGTGAATCTCCACCATGGGATCGCCAGGGTTGGGGGCGCCGGCTCCGGCCAGGTCATTGCGAACCGAGCCGTGCGGTGCGGACACGTCAAGCCAGGCGGCGGTTCCGTCCGGAATGCCCACGTCCACGGAGCCCATCTTGGCCTTGAGGTTCGCTTTTCCGGTAACAATCCGGTCCACCTCCACGGCGCCCATGGACGCGCTGGCCGTGATGGTGCCGGACACAGCGCCCACGTTGATGGCTCCCATGGAGGCCGTGACGGTGAGGTTTCCGGTCACGGAGGCAACGCTCACCTCGCCCATGGACGCCACAATGGAACCGTCTCCCACAAAATCTTGGACGTCCACCGTGCCCATGGAGGCAACGAGGTTGACGGGGCCATTGACCCTGCCCACCGTGAGCGTGCCCGTAGACACCACCAGGTTGAGCACGGTGGCCTGCTCCACGTAGGCCTCACCAGCGGACACCTTCATGTCCACGGAACCCAAGGGTCCGGAAGCGGCAAATTGGCCGGCGGAGTTCTTGCCCTTGACGGCGGATCCGGCGGGCAGGTCCACCGTGACGTTGACCACGCCGAGACCCCCGGCCCACGGGAGGGATGCGAACGAGGACAGCGCGGGGCCGGCGATGCTCAGGCGATCGCCCACCAAGGCAACCTCGATGGCTTCGGCTGCGGCAATGTCCCGCTTGCGGCCTGCGTTGGACGGCTCCACGGTGACGCTCACGTCATCGCGAACGGAGGCGCGCACCGTCAGACTGGCGGCCGGGAGTTTGATGGTGGCGGCCACGGGGCCATTGGCGGGGAAGGTAGTGGTGGTCATGATGTTCTCCTAGGTGTTTTTGTTGGGGTAGTGGGGATGGTTGAGGTGGTTGGGGTGGTTGAGGGCACAGCACAGCAAACGGTGCGTGATTGTGCTGTGATGGTGGGGTGATCTTCGCTGTCATGTACGACGACGATGATGTGGTGAAACGCTTGTTCAGCGTGCCTTTGCCGGTTGGCTAGGCGGTGAACTGATGATTACCGTGCCCACCCGGTGAACTGCGTGCCGGGCTTGGACGGGTCTGCTGTGGGGGAACCGGCGAAAGGCGCGGCTCCCCAAGGGAAGGTGGCGGTGGGGACAGCGGACCGAGTGAGGGGCGGACTGTTCACCGCCGCTCCCACCGCGCGAACCAGCCACGTGTTGAGGGAAACGCCGTCACGCGCTGCCGCCTCTTCCGCCTGATCTTTGAGGGCCTGCGGGAGGCGGATGGTAGTGCGCTGGAGGTTTCCGTTGAGGTCAGCGGCTCCTGATGCGCCTGCAATGCCCGTGGTGTCAGGTGGTGTCACGGTGGGGCCAACGGGCGAGTGCAAGGGTCCAGGCGCCGGTGTTGCCGGTGTGGTGTCTGGAATATCCAGGTCCACCACAAACTCCGGTTCACCATCGCGCAGGCGCACATCCACAGAGCCGGGGGCCAGTGCCGTGGTGATTTCCGCCGCTGCGGAGGACAGGGCATCCATGATCACCAGGCGAGTGCCCGCATCCAGCGAGCCTGCCAGGCGCTCGGTGAGGTCTTGCGCCTCCTCGGTTCCAATCAGCGCTGCCGCAGAAGCGAGCCGCTGCTGGAGGTCCACAACGTGTCGGTCAATGTTCATGACACAACTATGACACCATTGTGGTGTCACGTCAAGTCAGCGTGGCGTCATGTGTTCCCCGAACGTCGCCGCCCAGGATGCCGTCCCACGGCGCCGACCCACGGGAGACTGTCCTTCCCTTGTGCCGTGGGGGTGTGATGGTACGCGTACGACCACTCATACGCGTACCATCACACCCCCACGGCGATTCCGGCGTGGGTCCGGCGTGGGTCCGGCGTGAGTCCGGTGTGGGTCCGGCGTGGGCCAGGCGAGGCCTGGCAACCCCTAGGAGTACCTACCGGCTGAATCGTCGGGCGGCGGCACGGCCCGCACCGCCCACAGCGCGGCGACTCCCTACCATCGCCACGCGCCCGATTCCCCGGACGTTGATGTCAAAGCCGAACAGAATCCGAATCACCCACGCAAAGAGCATGATGGTGATGATGGGCACCACGCAGGTGGTGACAATGAACAGGGCGATCTTTTCCATGAACCCGTTGAGTGCCGTGACGGCCTCATCCTTGACATTCTCCACGGAGTGGACGGCGCCGGACGCGGTGTCCTCAACGCTACTCACTACGTTGCTGGCCCAATCGCGGATGTCCGAGAGCCAGTTGCCCTCGTAGTCATGCGCGTGTTCGGCATCTTTTGCGGCATCCGCTGCGGCGGTGGTGGCGGCTGCATCGGCGGCGGTTTGATCAGCCTGGGCGGTGGCGGCGGACACGGAATCCGCGTGGGCCTCCGTGACGAGCGCGCTGACCCCTATGGAGGCCGGGACGGCAGCAAAGAGCACAATGGCAAAAATGGTGAGTTTGATGGCCATGGTGCGCAGGAATATTCGGCCCCGGAAGTAGTACGCGATTCCCAGCAGGCAAGCCAGCGGAATGATCCACATGAACGCCAGTTGCCCCACCACAGCCGTGGCCATTTTCTGGACAATGAGGGCGCCGGTGATGATGACAAAGTAGCCGGTCAGGCCCGCTAATTGGTCCGCGATGGGGGTGGCAATATCCCCGGGAAGGGCGGTAATGGCCACAGACAACCCCGCCGCCGAGGCGGCCATCACGGACACGTTATTTTGCTGGTCCTCCAGGGATTCGCGGATGGGCGCTATCACGGTGGCGCTCGAGGTAATGCGCGCCACCAGGAAAATGGAGATCAGGGCAACCAGCAGCAGCGTGCCCATCTTAATCAGGGTGGGGCGGTCACTGCGCAGTTCTGTGATGCGGGCAAAGAAGCCCACGGGAGCGGGGTACTCGTCCAGGGGGAGGGCTTCGGGTTCCGTGATTTGTGGTTCGACGATGGTGGTGGGTTCGGCGGTGGCGCCTTCCACGATGTCTGGTTCCGCGATGTCTGGTTCGACGATGTCTCCGGGCGTGGCGGTGTCATTGTCGCTGGAACTCAGTGCCTCACGCGGAAGTTCGATAGTGGGGTGAAGTTCCGGGTGGTCGGCAGCGGACGGCACGCGCTCAGTATCCATGAGTCCATCGTGCCGTGGTTTCGAGACGTTCGCTCCGCGAACTCCTCAACCGACGGACCCGCGCCTGTGCGGCTCACGCGAAGGCGCGGCGGGAGGGCACAATGACCTTCCCTAGGGGGAACATGGCGAGCGGGATCATCTTGATGTCTGCCCACGCCATGGGCAGTCCGATGATGGTGACGGCCAACGCCGCTGCCGAGGCCAGGTGCGCGATGGCCAGCGGAATCCCTGCAATGAGGAACCAGATCACGTTTCCCACCGCAGAGCCCACGCCAGCGCGGGGGTGGCTGACCACCTCGCGGCCAAACGGCCAGAACGCGTAGTTGGCCAGCCGGAAGCAGGCCACCGAATACGGGATGGTCACAATGGGGATGAGCAGCAGAACGCCCACCAGCAAGTACGCGGCGGCGAGCCAGAAACCGGACAACACTACCCAGATGATATTCAAAATTGTTCTCATAGTGCCTCTATTTTCTCAAGTTCCTACCGGCCCCTCTATGGGGGTCTACCCTGGTTTTCCCCTGAGAGGTCCGGGATGGGCGGTGTGACGTGCCGGTGTGACGTGCCAGTGGGACGTGGCGGCGTGACGTCCTAGGGCGATCCGGCGGTCTGATGTTCCAGTGTGACGTCCTAGGGCGATGCGGCGGTCTGATGTACCAGTGTGACGTGCCAGGGCGATGCGATAGTGCGACGAGCCAGCCTTACATGACAAGAAGGCTACGTGACAGTGCTACGTCAACTCCCAGCGGGCACCCGCGGGGGTGTCCTCAATAGTGATGCCCGCCGCCGTCAGTCGGTTCCGAACGGCGTCAGCGGTGGCCCAATCTTTAGCAGCACGGGCTTCAGCGCGGGCATCAAGTTCCGCAGCAACAAGAGCCTGTAATGCTTGGTCCGACGCAGAATCCGCCCCGCCCGAGTGCGCCCAGTGCGGGTCTAGGGGGTCCAGGCCAAAGACATCCAGCATGGCGCGGACGGCCAGTAACTCCTCGGAGGCATTCTGGCGCGCCGCGAGTTTGGTGTTCCCCGCACGAACCGTCTCGTGAATCACCGCCAAGGCGCCCGGTGTGTTGAGATCGTCATCCATCGCCTCAACAAATGCGGCAGGGAGGGTGACAGCGGCGAGGCCTGGAGTTGTCTGGCTCGTGGTTTCGTCACGGGCGCTCGTAGCGCCCTGCTCAACCGACGTGACGGCCTCGCCCAGCGCGCCCGGCTCAACCGACGTACCCAGCTCCACCGCAGCCCCCGGCCCGCCCGGCTCAACCGACGCACCCGGTCCGCCCAACGCACCCGGAGCACCCTGCTCACTCGCCCGCGTCACAAATCCGGTGATGCGATCCCAGGCGGCCCCGGCCTCGGCCAAGGTTCCCGGTGACCACTCCAGCATGGAGCGGTATTGCACCGCAGCAATCGCATAGCGCACCACGGCAGGGGGAGCAGCGGCCAACACGTCCGAGGCCAGCAGCCCGTTCCCCAGGGATTTGCTCATCTTGGCACCGGAAGCCGTGATCCACGCGGTGTGCATCCACCGTTGAGCAAACCCGAATCCGGCAGCGCGGGATTGTGCCTGCTCGTTTTCATGGTGCGGGAAGCGGAGGTCCAAGCCACCGCCGTGAATGTCAAAGGTGTCTCCCAAATACCGCTGCGCCATGGCGGAGCATTCCAAGTGCCATCCGGGGCGTCCACGGCCCCACGGCGTGGGCCAGGAGGCCGTTACTGGCTCGGTGTCCTTCGGCGCTTTCCACAACGCAAAGTCATGGGGCGAGTGCTTCTCGGAAGCAGCATCGTCGTCGGAAGAAAGATCCTCCAGACGCTGCCCCGTCAACTCGCCGTACGCGGGCCAACTCGGGACGTCAAACCACACGTTCCCCGGGCTTGTGGCATACGCGTGACCTGCATCGATGAGCCGTTGCATGAGTTCCACCATCTGCGTGACGTGCTGGGTGGCGCGCGGTTCATACGTGGGCGGGATGACGCCGAGGGCATCATAGGCAGCGGTGAACAGCCGCTCAATTCCGGCAGCGTGCGCCCACCACGGCACCCCAGCGGCCTCAGATTTGGCCAGGATTTTGTCATCAATATCCGTAATATTCCTGATCAGCGTGACCTCAAGGCCGGAGCGCGTGAGCCACCTGCGCAGGATGTCAAAGGCCACGGACGGCCGCAAGTGCCCAATGTGTGGGGCGCTCTGGACGGTGGCGCCGCACACGTAAATCCCCACTTTGCCGGGGGTGAGCGGCTGGAACGGGGTCACGGTGCGCGTTGCGGTGTCAAACAGATGGAAGGTCACGCGCCTAGGGTAACCGGGGGTGGTGATATGAACGGCGATCGGGGCGCGGCGATTCCCCCGCAACGGCACCCGAGTCATGGCATCACGGCACGCCGTGTCCACGAACGATGCGATTCTTGGCCGTCATCCCCGGACGCTGGGCCTGGATTACCACTCGCGGCGGCATTAGTGGGAGAATCGAGCCATGGCAGGAAACTCAGAGCGCCGCGGCGCAACGCGGAAACCCGGCTCCAAGAAGGGGGCCGTGACGGGTTCGGGCGGCAAGGGCCGCCGGGCTCTCGAAGGCAAAGGACCCACGCCCAAGGCGGAGGAGCGGACGTATCACCCCGCCTACGCGCGCAAGCAGGCGGCGGAAAAGCGCGCCCAGGCCGAGCGTCAGCGCGGCGCCCAACGCGGCGTTGCTCGCGGAACTCGTCGCAGCACAGACGGTACTGAGGTGATCGCTGGGCGCAACTCACTGCTTGAGGCATTGCGCACCGGCGTGCCCATCACGCAGGTGTATATCGCCGCGCGGATTGATCACGACGATAGAACGCGGGAGATTCTGGAACTCGCCGCAGCTCGATCCTTGACCGTATATGAGGCGTCCCGCCGTGATCTCGACGAGATGACGGACGGCCAGGTACACCAGGGAATCGCCGCTCAGGTGCCGCCATATGAGTACGGCGACTACGAGGACTTACTGGACAAGGCCGCCAAATCTGGCCGCCCGCCGTTGATTGTTGCCCTGGACGGCATCACCGATCCGCGCAACCTCGGGGCAGTGCTGCGGTCCGCCGGGGCGTTCGGCGTACACGGGGTGCTGGTTCCTGAACGACGAGCCGCGGGAGTGACGGCCTCGGCGTGGAAGGTGTCAGCCGGGGCTGCGGCGCACGTGCCCGTAGCGCGGGCCACCAACTTGGCGCGGGCGCTTGCCGGGTTGAAGAAGGCCGGGTGCTTTGTGGTGGGGTTGGACGGTTCCGGCACCGCAGACGTGGGATCGCTAGCGTTTGCTGCCGATCCGATGGTGTTGGTGGTGGGCTCCGAAGGTTCCGGAATGGGCCGATTGGTGCGCGAGGCGTGCGACGAGATTGCCGCCATCCCCTTCGATTCCGCCGCCGTGGAAAGCCTGAATGCTGGCGTTGCCACGAGCATCGCGTTGTACGAGATCGCCAAAGCCCGCCGGGGGTAGCGGCTGGGCCTGGTTGGGTGTGGCTTGCTTGATTCTCGCCGTGGGCCCGGATTGCTGCGCGTGGGTGGTCTCGTGGGCCCGGATTACTGCGTTGTCACCCGTGTTGCCAACTGCGTTGCCATGCGACATGGGTGACGTCCTGGGTCCGGATGGCTTCCATGTGATCTGCCGTGGGTCCGGATGGAGTGCGTTTCCCTCGTCGTGGGCCCGGATTGCTGTGCGTGGGTGGTCTCGTGGGCCCGGATTACTCACCTGATTCTCGTCGTGGGCCCGGATGAACCACTCAATAAGCGCCTTTGAGTGAGGGAACCGGGCCCACAACGGGATGACTGCGTTTGGTGTAGCCGCGAGAATCGGGTAACCTAGTTCCGCTCGTCGGACTGCTTGACAGTTTCGCGCGCACGCCGCCCTAGCTCAGTCGGCAGAGCGATTCACTCGTAATGAATAGGTCTGGGGTTCGATTCCCCAGGGCGGCTCCTTTACCCCACAAAGTTCTTCGCTGCGCTCCAATACTTTGCAGGGACCGCAGACCGCAATTTGGAAGCACAACAACCCAAATGCTGCTGATATCAGCGGCGCAAGGCCCCCACGGCCGCAATTCCGAAGCACAACGGCGATTTCTGCATCCAGCCCCTGAGCGAACCTGTCCAGCCCCCCGCCCCCAGCCAACGTTCAGGAATGACCCTATGGCTCAGTTGCCGCGAGCCAACGGCGCCTGCACCCCGCCCACAGTGTGGGACACTCGGCTCATGTGTGGCGTGTTCGGGGTCTGGGCGCCCGGCGAGGAAGTCTCCAACCTGACGTATTTTGGCCTGCACACGCTGCAACATCGCGGCCACGAAAGCGCTGGCATCGCCACCAGTGACGGCCAGCGCATCCTCGTGTTCAAGGACATGGGCTTGGTCACGCAAGTGTTCGACGAATCTGCTCTCGAATCCCTGCGCGGCCACATTGCCGTGGGCCATACGCGATACTCCACGGCGGGGTCCACCACCTGGGAGAACGCCCAGCCGATCCTGGGCCCAACGGACTCGGGCACCATTGCCTTGACGCACAACGGCAACCTCACCAACACGGGCGCGCTCTTGCGCCTCGTCGCAGAACGGTACGGCCCCAAACGTGCGGGGGAGTTGGCGCGCGGCAACACGGCCGACACCGCGTTGATCACGGCACTCCTGGAAGGCGATCCGGGCCACAATCTGGAAGAAACGGTGCTGGAAGTTCTTCCGCACCTTCGCGGCGCGTTCTCGCTGGTGTTCATGGACGAGTCCACGCTGTACGCCGCGCGCGATCCGTACGGTGTGCGCCCCCTGGTTCTCGGCAGGTTGGAGCGAGGTTGGGTGGTGGCCTCGGAAACGCCTGCACTGGATATCATTGGTGCGTCCTACGTGCGTGATGTGGCACCCGGCGAGTTGCTCATCATCAATGAGGCCGGGTTGCGTTCGCACCCGCGCGCCTGCGCCGTCCAAGAACCAGCACTCCCATCCGGGCCCACAACGGCCATCGAAATCGGAGCACTGCCATCCGGGCCCACAACGGACCTCGCACCCACAGAATCACTCTCATCAGGGCCCACAACTGTCGCCGAATTCGGCCCCACACACACCCCCAACCCCACACCAACCCGCGCCGGATGCGTCTTTGAACACGTGTACCTGGCTCGCCCGGACACCCAGATTGATGGCCAAGCCGTCATCAGTTCTCGCCTGGAAATGGGCCGGCGCCTTGCTCACGAGCATCCTGTGGAGGCCGATTTTGTGATGCCCACCCCGGATTCGGGAACCCCAGCCGCCGTGGGTTACGCTGAAGCCTCGGGCCTGCCTTTCCAACAGGGCCTGACCAAAAACGCCTACGTGGGGCGCACCTTCATTCAGCCCACGGACACGCTGCGGCAGCAGGGCATTCGCCTCAAACTGAACCCCGTGCGGGAACTGATTTCCGGGCAACGCATTGTTGTGGTGGATGATTCCATTGTGCGCGGCAACACCCAACGCGCGCTGGTTCGCATGTTGCGCGAGGCAGGGGCTGCGGAGGTTCACGTCCGCATTTCCTCTCCACCAGTGGTGTGGCCGTGCTTCTACGGGATTGATTTTGCTTCGCGTGCCGAACTCATCGGAGGCAGTCTGCAGGTCAACGAGGTGTGCGAGTCCATCGGCGCGGATTCGCTCGGCTACATCTCGCTCAACGGGATGATTGCCGCCACCGGCCGCGCGGCCAACGAGTTGTGTACGGCTTGCTTCACTGGGGATTACCCCATCGAGATTCCCGAGCACCTGGCGGATTCCGGCTCCACGCCCCTGTTTGGGAGTGAACTGGTGGGAGACGCGCTGTGAGGAGTCGCACGATGAGCCCGAGCCAGTCCGTCCCGTTCACCCCTCCGTTCAGCGACGCAGCCGTGGAGGATCTGCGCACTCGTCTCCGCTCCGCTCGTCTACCGCAGCCCGCCAGTGATATTTCCGACGACGAAGGTGTCAACCCCACCTGGCTGCAGGAGTTACTACAGTATTGGGCAGAAGAGTTCGACTTCGACGCGTACCGCACCCGGCTTTCCAAGCAGGGTGGACAGGTCACCATCGTCGAAGGCCACGAGATTCACTACCTGCACGCCTCCCCTCAAGCGGATCTGACGGCAACGCCGCTGCTACTCGCCCATGGCTGGCCGGATTCCGCATGGCGGTATCGGACCGTGGCCCCGTTGCTGGCCGCAGGAACTCCGGCCTTTGACGTGGTGGTCCCGGACATGCCGGGATTTGGGTGGTCGCCCGCAGGAGACACCGCGCTCAACTCGCGGCAGGTGGCCGCGCTCTGGGCTGACCTCATGACATCGCTGGGTCACGAGCAGTTCATGGTGGCGGGCGGGGACATCGGCTCCCATGTGGCCCGATACCTGGCGCTGGACTTCCCGGACCGCGTATTGGGAGTCCACCGCATGGATGCTGGTCTGCCGTATTACGGCGGTGATCCTGCCGATCTCACTCCGCCCGAGCGGGACTGGATGGCCGCCTCCGTAGCTTGGGGTTACACCGAGGCGGGGTACGCCGCCATGCACTCCACCAAGCCAGCCACGCTGGCGGTGGGCCTGACGGATTCCCCCGCAGGACTCGCTGCGTGGGTGGGGGAGAAGTTGGTTTCCTGGTCGGATTGCGGAGGCGATCCGTGGACGGTGTATTCGCGTGAGGACGTGCTGGACCTGCTCAGCGACTTCTGGTTTTCCGGGAACATTGGCGCCTCGGTCAGGATGTACCGGGCCAACGCCGCGATTCCGCGCGCCCAACTGGACCGCTACGTCACCACGCCCTCGGGCTTCTCCATTTTTTCTGGTGACATCACGCATCCACCGCGCGAGTGGGTGGCCCGCACCACCCATCTGGTGTCTTTCACCACCCCAGCGCGAGGCGGCCACTTTGCCCCGCGCGAGCAGCCAGCCCTGTACGCCACCGAACTACAGGATTTTGCGCGCCTCAATATTGCTTGACGTGACGATCGCGGCCCAATGACGATTTCCTCCGTGACAACGTACATCTATCCGACGGTCCAGGTTCTGGGCCAACCCACCCAGCGGATGAGTGCGTTTCTTCAGTGCCCTCTGTGTGGACTGTCGAACCTGATTCTGGTCAGGCTGCTGCCCGTCCACGCATACGCATCTCGGTACCAGCTACATCAAGCAGTCGCCGGACTCGTGTGATGGAGTAGTCCGTTTCGTTCACGAGATCACGAACGCTGGCACCGGCCTCGTACTGCTCCTTCAGCACCCTGGCAATGCGGCGCTGCGTCGCGGTTGCCATTCGTTCATGACTCTCTAACGTGGGGAAGGAAGGCGCTTCGATGCCACCGCCTGCGTAACCACGGTGCGTTCGGCCTCGTGGCTGCACTTCGTCTGAGGACTCATCACCCCACGCCATCCACCCCTCTTGTGGATAGCGAGCAAACATTTCTAGGTATGGGCCTGGGGAGCAACGCTCGATAAGGTCGTACTGCTCATCCGGCTTGCGCGAGTGCTCACGTTTGCGAGTTTCGATCATGTTGACCTGTGATCTTGCAGGAGGGAGTGTCCGCATTGACCCCTTAACGCCAAACAAAATTAACTCAGTCACGTTGCGGAAGTAGAAACCGACCCCGCGTCCGTCGGGTCCGCCATCCTTTCGACGTTTGGCCCAGACCACATTCGAGATGTACCTGAACCCCCAAGACTCCATCACCTTCAAGCCGTCAACAAGGAGAGCATTCGGCACCCAGAGGTACAGGTGAGCATTTGGAGCCGTGACGTCGTTGACTGGAATCCCGCAAATGTCGTCGAGTGTCATTGTGGAATAGCGATCTAGTCGTCGGTGCTCAGGTGCCACCTTGCCGGTACGGTTTGCGAACCGCCATGGAGGATCAGCCAGCACCGTTTGAAAGCCGCTGTCCACCGTCGGCAACGGTGGAGGCGCCAGAACGGGCCGGAGCGGCGCTGCGCGTTGTCCGGTTCGTGGTGGCGCTTCGAGGGCTGTGACTGACATGCCCAAACAGTACCGTACAAAGATCTAATTTTCGAATTTAGATCTATCAGTGCTCATCAGCGTGTCGCGGGCTAGCGTTCTGAATCCGTAGCGTGGCGGAAGGGGTCGGTATGATCGACCTGTGACCTCTAGAACCGCACACGTTGAGCCTGATTACTCCGGCAATGCCGCCGACCCCGCCGGCGAGGTGAGGCCCGTGGCCACCAAAGGATGGCCTGATGGCTACGTGTTCGGTGCCACACGATACGCCGATGTGATCCTGCGTGAGTCATTCCGCAGTCGCTTTGATGACCTGGTATCGGCCCTCGCCGATTTTTACCCGACCTTGGATGAACTCCGCTCTGGTGGTGGCGGTCGAACCGTTTTCGTCAAGCGTTTCGATGACTCACTAGGCTCCATGCGCGCGCCAACTGGCGAGGCCATGTGGGGTAAGCAGAACATCACCATCGAGAAGGCTGTCGGCTTCGACAGTTCGCCGATGCGGCGTAATCGCGTACGTGGCCACGAAATTGACATGTTTGGGAAAGGCTCCCTTGCGGACCCGTTTCCCGGTATCGCCGTCGAGATGGAATGGAATAACAAGGACCCGTTCTTTGACCGTGACCTCAACAATTTCCAGGCACTGCACCGGGAAGGTGCGATTGCTGTGGGCGTGATCGTCACGCGCGGGCCCAAACTTCAAGAGGTCATCGCACCTACGATCCGCTCGAAGGATGGAGGCTTTAAATATGGTCAATCAACCACGCATTGGAGCAAGTTGTTGCCAAAGGTCAACCTCGGTGGAGGCGGTGAGTGTCCTCTCTTGCTGATCGGCATTGAACCTGGTCGCGTGCACGGCATCCCTCTGGCTGAACACGTCAAGTCGCTACTTGAGGAAGCCGAGCAGTTCAGAGCAACCTGGCGCGACGGTTTCAACAGGTGGGAAGACGCCAAACCCTACTACGTCGAGAAGCGGGACGAAGCTCACGCGCTGATGCCGCCCGTTAAGGACGATCCTGAGCCCATGTGATAACGGATGGTGTGCGTAAGAGGTCGTTCGGCGTCAAAACAGCGTTCGGTGCCGCAGAATCTACGACGAGACGCATGCGCAACTTATGCCCCCGTGCGTCCGGTGCCGAATGGGATACTCGCCCCCGTTGTGGCCAGTCTCGGATGAGGTCTCCCCGAGGTGCATCGCCATTGCCGCCTCAGGCTCGGAGCCCGCAGCGCTCGCCCACGTTGGAGGTGCCCAGTGATGTCCGCTACCCGGGTCAGGAGACTGTACCTTGTCTATCCTCCGGGATCGGGGGAATCCAACACCGCCAGCCCCAACCTACTCGGCAGCAAGCGCCTCCACGGGCGTGGCCTTGGCGGCGGACATGGCGGGCAGCACGGACGCCAGGAGCCCGGCCAGGATGGCGATGAGGATGGACGCCACAATGTAG
This sequence comes from Cellulomonadaceae bacterium, assembly GCA_031256435.1. Classification (GTDB taxonomy): domain Bacteria; phylum Actinomycetota; class Actinomycetes; order Actinomycetales; family Cellulomonadaceae; genus Xylanimonas. The sequence goes on along the minus strand of JAIRQO010000048.1, from coordinate 76,587 downwards.
CCCCAGGGGACGGCCAGGATGACGGAGTTGGACTCGGCGCCCCCGTGGCCCAGGATCACATCGGCTCCGATGAAGCCGTACAGGACCCCCAGAAGCACCCCGCACGCGGCGCCAATGAGCGCAATGAACGCGCCTTCCAGAGCGAGCATGCCGCGCAGGCGTCCTCGGGTGAGGCCGATGGCGCGGAGCGTGGCGTTTTCCTTGCGGCGCTCCACCACGGACAGGGACAGGGTGTTGGCCACCCCCACCACGGCGATGACCAGCGAAACCGCCAGCAAGGCGATGATGACCGCCAGGGCAGTGTTGATGAAGGTCTCAATCGACGAGACCACGGCGGGGTCCACATCTCCCATGGCGGCGATGCGCTCGTCGAGCGTGCGGCGGGCGCTCGTGGCGGCGGTGGCCACGGTGATGACCAGCGTGACACCAATGAGCATAGCGGTGGCGGTGGCGGCTGTGCGCCGCGGGTTTCGTCGAATATTCATGGCGGCAAGATGAGCCGTGGGGGTGACACGCCCAAAGAGGCGGCTGGTCACGGAGGCGAGCGGGGCAAGCCAGTAGGTGGCCGTGACCACCATGCCAATGAAACTCACGGCAATGCCTAGCGCCGCAGCCAGAATGACCGTCTCCTCACTCATGGTGCCCGCGTGGTCCGGACTGGCGGTCCACACGGCCCAGGCTGCCACGGCAAAGCCCGCCACGGTGAAGATGACGGAGAAGGTCATGCGCAGGAGGTTCTCGCGCTTGGACTCGGCTGGCATATCCGCAGGCCGGAGGGCGGCAATGGGGGAGACGCGCGTGGCCGCGCGGGCGGGGCGGAGCGAGGCCAGGACCGTCACAAGGGTGCCGAACACCAACGGGCCAAGGATGGCCACGAGACTCACGGGGATACTGGCGGGGAAGATCACGGTGGAGTAGCGGGCGCTCAGGATGCTCAGGCCCATCTGGCTCAGAGCTAGTCCAAGGAGGATGCCGAGAGCTGACGCGGCGGCGCCCAAAGCGGCGGCTTCGGCAATGACGGAGCGGTACACCTGGCCTGTGGTCACGCCGATGCAACGCTGGAGCGCCACGAGTTTCATCCGGCCAGCAATCAGCACCTGGAAGGTGTTGGCAATGACCAGGGCCGCCACCAACATGGCAATCAGAGCGAAGACCAGCACAAACACGGTGTAGGCCGTGCTGGCTGCGTCCCCTAGTCCAGCGGCATTGTCCTCCGTGACCTGGGTCATCACCGATCCGGAGATGAGCGTGATGGTGACAAACGCGGTGCCGATGATGATGGCTATTCCCGGCGCAATGAAGCGGCGAACCGAGGCGCGCAGTTGGGCAATGGTGAGGCGGAACATCAGGACTGGGCTCCGGGGGTGGTGGTTGAGTCTTGCGGGGAGGCCTCGGGGTGACTGACGGGGCTTTGGGCGGCTGCTCCGGCCTGCCCACCGGGCGCCGCCACGCGCGGCACCGCTCCCGTGATCTCGGCCGCTTCCACCACGGGACCAGCCAGAACAGCAAGAACCTCCTCGGGTGCAGGGTGCGTCAAATCCCCCGTGATCACGCCGTCCGTGAGCACCAGCACGCGGTCAGCAAAGGAAGCCGCGGCCGGGTCATGCGTCACCATCACAATGGTGAACCCCAGTTCCTCCACAAACTTCCGCAGCAGTTCCAGCACCTGTTGTCCGGCACGTGTATCCAGGTTTCCCGTGGGCTCGTCCGCAAACACCACGTGCGGTTGGGTGAGCAAGGCTCGGGCAATGGCCACGCGCTGCTGTTGTCCACCGGACAGTTGCGACGGCCGGTGATCCAGGCGCTCGCGGATTCCGAGCACGTCCACCAGTTGATCAAACCAGGCCGCTTTCACGGGCGTACGGGCAAGGTCCGCCGGGAGAGTAATGTTCTGCTTTGCGGTCAGCATAGGGAGCAGGTTGAACTGCTGGAAAACAAAGCCAATGTGGTCTCGTCGTAACTCGGTGAGTTCCTTGTCATTCAGCGTGGTGATGTCCACTTGCCGCACATACGCGCTGCCAGATGTGGCCGAATCGAGGCCCGCAAGCAAATGCATCAAGGTGGACTTCCCCGAGCCAGACGGCCCCATGATAGCCGTGAATCGCCCCTGCTCAATCTCGCAATTCACCGAGTTGAGAGCGGTGACTTGCACATCGCCCTTCCCGTAGATTTTGGTGAGATTCACCGCTTGCACAGCCGTTTGTCCAGTGGTCATGCCACCACCCTATCGGGGCGTGAGACACGGATGCGGGATGTCCCCCTCCCGCGACGACCGCGCAGGGTGTTGCGATGCGGGGACGGGGTCCTCCCTGTGTTGTGGGCCCGGTTGAGTGTATCTCCTGGGGTTGTGGGCCCGGTTGAGTGTGTTTCCCGGGGCTGTGGGCCCGGTTCACTCACTCAAAGCCGCTCTATAGGTGTGTCATCCGGGCCCACGAAGTGGAAGGGCAATGTCATCCGGGCCCAGAACGGTGGTGACGTGCGGGGTTCCGTTTTCATATCACACCCACCACTTAGTATGGCGGCATGGGATATGGACCAAACAGAAGAGGGAGCACCAAGCCCAGCGGAGATTTCCTGACCAAGGAGAATCTTGCTAAGGCGGCGGTGGTGTACGGCGCGTATCGCGCTGGGCGCAACAGCGCGTCACATTCGTCAGGCTCGTCCTACGAGGCATCGTCGTTGTACACCTCCGGCCTCGACGATGCCTATGACGCCGACGGCTACTCCTGCGCTGGCTACGGATCGGCATCTCGCTATTCATCTTCATCGGCGAGCGACGCCCCGGAGGAGAGCACCCCCGCACAACGGAGAATCAGCGGGGGGTTTGTGGCTTTCATTGCCACGTTCCCGTGCATGCTGTTTCTCGCCCTCGCTACGGTGGGCGGCGAGTTCTCCGAGGAAATCTCGTTCGCCGGTTCCATGGTGGTGACTCTCGGAGGCTGCTGGGTGGCCATCATGGCCGGGTTCACCCGGCATCGTACGCTCATGGGGGTTGCGGGATTCACGGCGTGCGCTGGGCTCGTCCTCACGGTGGTGCAGGCCAACTCGCAGTGGATGGTGGAGCGCGGTGCTGCGCCGTACCTGATCCTCGTTGCGGTGGCGGTGGCGGTGGGGATTGCCGGGCCGCCGATCCGAGCCCGTCTCCTAGCCAGGGCCAAACGGGTCAATCCCAGCACGCCAGATTCAGCCTGGGATGCAGTGATCGCCAAAGCTAGAACGGTGCTCACTGATTCTGACGCCCCAGTGTCCGGGGGCAGTTCAACAGGTGGTGGTACATCCGTCGGCACTTCATCTCTCATGATACCCACCTCTTCCGACGACGATCCACTGCCCCCATTCGTCCCCGGGGACCTAGACACCCCGTGGGAACTCGCAGAGGACCATGCGGCACCCGCGGCAACCCACGGTGCTGATGCTCACATCACTGACTTTCATCACGCCCCCGCCCCTCCATCCGCTGTGGAAGCCGCAGATCAACTTGAGATTGAAGCCGACGTTCTGAAAATCAAGAAGCATCTCTTAGCAACAGAAAACTTCATTGCCGATCTGGTCATCTGTGACAACCCCTTTGTAGCGGTGGACCGCACGCACGGCGAGGTGGTGGTCAACGTGGGCCTGGAACCAGTCCCTGGAACGGCAGGCGCTTCAGGTTCTCCACAGAACCTCGGCTTCACTTTCCTGATCACGGATGATCCCATCATTCTCAGCGTGGAGATGCTGGAATGCGCCTTTAGCCCTCACACATCCGCAATTGGAGCAGGAAACATCATTGTCCGGGTATTACTGAACAATGACATCTGGCCCATTGTGGACCGCACATTTCCATCCTATCGGCGCGCCAGCGCCGTGAGATTCACGGAAGAGGTCCAAGAGTTCATTGATAGTTCTGGTGCCAGGCCGATGGAGTGAGCGCCTCGTCTATGCTCGGGGTATGGATACCAGGTACGACGACGATTTTGGCATCCCAGGGGTGCTCACGGAACTGAGGGACGTTCCATGGCAGGTGGGGGAGTGGACGCACCTGCCGGTGGGGGTTGTGGAGTCCGAAGGTGGGCTCACCGTGGAAGCGGAGGAAGGCTCGGATGCCTGGCGGCGAACGTCCTATGGCTTCATCCACGATTCTGAGCACGGCTTGATGGCACCGTTCCGCCACGGGACGGCGGTGGAAGTGACGTTCCGCGCGGACTTCAGTCAGCAGTTTGATCAGGCCGGGGTGTTTGTGCAGGTCAGTGACACTCGGTGGGTCAAGGCTGGGTGTGAGTTTGCTGACGGTCAGATCCAACTCGGAGGTGTGGTGACGGATGAATTCTCGGACTGGTCCGTTGCACCGGTTCCCGAAGCCGGAGGGCGTGAGGTCACCATTCGCGTCTCCTGGGCGGATGACGCGCTGACCGTCCGTGCCCGGATTGGTGACGAGCCCTTCCGCCTCGTCCGGGTGATCCCGTTTGCCCCAGACCTCGTGGCCAAAGCAGGGCCGTACCTCTGCGCGCCCACCCGGTCCGGCCTCCACGTCACCTTCACCCGCTGGCAAGTAGGCCCCGCCGACGCCGCCCTCCACTAGCACCGCGTCAGAGATTCCTGGGTAGCCCGGTGGCTACTTTAGGGGGTCAAAAGTGTCCACGGGGCTACCCAGAACGATCAAGTGGGCCGGAGTTTCGACCGTCGCGCCTGGCGGCGCTGGCTCAACCGCCGGCCCATCCGCCGCCTAACCCAACCAGCGCCCTAACCCAACCCCGCCATGAACTCCAGCAGCAAAGCGTTGACCTCATCTGGGGCTTCTTCGGGGAGGTAGTGGCCTACGCCGTCCAGCATGGTGAAGCGGAAGTCTCGGGAGAACGCGCTGCCTTCTGTGTCAATGCCAGCAACGCGGTTGATGCCGTCCAATGATCCCGCCACCTGCACGGTGGGCAAGGTCAATCCGCGCCGCACTCCCAAGGTGTAGCGCCTGCCATCCGGCCGAGGTCCTTGAATCCGCACCATCCAGCGCAGCGGTTCTAATGCGGTGTGCGCAGCAAAGGGGATGCGCATGACGGCGCGGTATACGGCAATATCGTCGGGCAATAACGGCACGCCCGCCCCCATAGCAAACAGACGGTCAAGGAAATCCGTGTTGCGTAATCGTCTCTCAGAGATGGACGGCACCTGCGCGGCGGCCAACCATCGCAAAGCTGCGGGCGTCAACATGGACGTCAGCGGCGTGTGAACCCGCGCCGGATGCGGGCAACTCAGCGCCACCACTCCGCGCGTCAACGCGGGCTGCAACGCGGCCATAGCCCACGCCACTTCACCGCCCGTTCCGTGCCCCACTACCACGGCGTCGGAGTGACCCAAGGCTCGCACCATGCCAGCAATGTCCCGCGTGCGCGTGGGAACGTCATACCCGGACGGCGGCTTGTCCGAGGCGGCAACACCGCGTAAATCCACTGCCGCCACGCGATACCCCGCCGCAGCAAGCGCGGGAATCTGGTGACGCCACGCCCACCAGAACTGCCCAAAGGTGTGAATCAACACCACCAAAGGCCCCTCGGTGTCAAACCCAGCCGTGGCCACATGGAAGCGCGCGCCGTTGGCCGCCACAAACTCGTGAGCCCACGCGCCGGGGATCAGAGCCGCAGAATAATCCGTCACATCAGCACCAATGCTCACCAGCAACCCCCTTCACCTAACTCCAATACGCGGCGCGTCCCGCCCGCTTGCGGATGCATACCCCTAGCCTACGGAATACTGGGGGTGTGAGCATGAGTTCCCGGGCGGTGGCTTCCGCCGTGTGCGCAGCCGCCTTAGCCGTGGCGGCTCATTTTTCCGTGACCTGGCTGGCCGCAGTGGCCGTGGTGATCGTCATTTTGACGGCCCTCGGCTGGGCGCGCCTGCTGGATTTGCCCAACAAGGGTGGCACCACGGTGGTGGTGGCCGCCGCCGGGATTGGCGCCGTGTTTGTGGCTTGGCAGACGGCCGGTGCCCACATTGTGCGCTTCCTTCCCGTGGTGGTGGCCATGGCGCTGGTGATGAGTTTTGTGGCGGAAATGATGCGCCAGGATGGGCGCTCGCGGCTGGTGGAGTCTGTCAGCGGCACTATCACGGGCGCTGTGGTGGCCATTGCTGTGGCCGGTTGGGTGGCTACGGGCCGCACCGTAGGAGGCGCCGCGATTGTCATCACTGCCGCCACCGCTGTGGCTGTTGCCGCTGCCATCGGCGCTATTCCTATGGCCCGCGGTTGGGTGGGCGCCGTATTGCTGCTGGTGCTCGCGGGGATTGCGGGGGCCGCTGCTGGCCATCTCATTCCGCACATTGACATTGTGACGGGGCTCGTTGCCGGATTGGCTGGCGGCTTTGGCGTGGCTGTGATTCGCGTGCTCGTGTCCCGGATGCCTGGCATCCACAAGCCGATGACGGCGCTCGCGGCCGCCGCAGTACCGGTTAGCGTAGGCGGAATCCTCGTCTTCGCCGTGGGCACCCTGCTCCTGTCCTAGCCCCGTTCTACAATGGCGCCATGTACCACGGACTCGAAGCCTTCTTCACCACCATGCTGGTATTGGTGTCGCTCGGCATCATCACCTTCTCCGTCTATACCATCTACAAACTCTGGGCTGGTCAGCGCTAATGGTCTTTGCTTTTGCCGATAATCTTGCACCCGAGGTTTACCCCATGGCCTGGCTGGTGGGCCGCTGGCGCGGCGCCGGCTTTGTGGAGTACCCATCCATTCCCAAGCGGAAAGTGATTGCCGAGGCGTCCTTTATTTCCGACGACGGTCCGTATCTGCGTTACACCATGACGTTGAGAGAGTTGGATACCGAGGTTTTGGGGACGTCCGGCAGCCAGGAAGCGGACTACGTGGTGGGCGAGGACGCAACGGGTCCCGTGTTCGCCTGCGAGACCGGGTTCTGGCGCACGTCTGCCGAACCGTTGGAGGGCTTAGATGACAACGAGCACCACATTGAGGTGTTCAGCGCGGATTCTGCCGGGCGTGTGACCGTGTTCCAGGGCTGGATTGGACATGGGCGTAGTGAGTTGGCCTCACAAAAGGTGGTCCGCACCGAGTCCGGCGCGGCCGTGACGGCGTCCCGGAGGATGTACGGATTTGTGGAAGGGCGCCTGGTGTGGCACGAGGAGTTGGCTGCCTTTGGGGAAGAGTTGGCGGCGTTCTCGTCGGGCCAAATGTGGCGCGTTGAGGATGCGGTTGCTGACGAACCCGCTCCCGCTGATGTTGCTGATGATCCCTCCTCAACCGGTCATCCTGCGGATTCCGATCCCACCTCTTCCGGTCATCCTAGGGGCTCCGAAGGAGCATCGCAGGATCTTGCTGAGCCCACTGACGTTGCTGGTGACGAGCCTCGCCCGTGACGTCCGTGCAGCCTCCCCATTTTGGCGACCTTTTAGGCGAGCAGCGCGCGCTCCTCGCCGGGCGCGCGGCGGTGGAGTGCGGCTGGCTCGGCGTGGCACGGGTGACCGGGCCGGACAGGCTGACCTGGTTAAACAACGTGGTGACGCAGGACGTCAGCGCGCTTGCGCCGGGCACGAGCGCCGAGGCGCTGATTCTGAATCCGCAGGGGTATGTGCAATACGCGTGCGCCGCGTTGGATGACGGCGAGTCCACCTGGCTGATCACCGAGGCTGGTGGTGTGACCGAGATGGTGACGTGGCTGGACTCCATGCGCTTTGCCGCCGACGTTCGGGTGCAGGACGCCTCGGCGGAGTTTGCGGTGGTGGCACGGTGTGGGGCAGACCGGGCTGCCGTAATTCAGCCCGGATTGTGCGAGCCCGGATCACGCGAGGACGTGGCGATTCAGGGGCGAAATGGCCAGGGAACCCTTGTCTGGACCGACCCGTGGCCCGGTGTTGTCGCCGGTGGAACGCGCTACGGCCCGGACAGCGCTGAACATTCGGGGCGGGACTGGAATCTCACGCTGACTCTGCATCCCGGCGAGGACGCTGGCATCAACGATGGGGAGCAGCAAGCAGGGCGCTGGGCGTTGGACGCCCTGCGGATCGCCGCGTGGCGCCCGAGCGCAGCGGAGGTGGACCATCGCACGCTGCCGCACGAGGTGGATTGGCTCCGTACCGCGGTTCACCTGAACAAGGGGTGTTACCGCGGGCAAGAAGCCGTGGCGCGGATTCACAACGTAGGCAGGCCCCCGCGCAGGCTGGTGTTCCTCCACTTGGACGGCTCGGGTCACGAACTCCCCGAGCCAGGCTCGCCCGTGTTCCTGGCCGATGCTGTGGGTCCGGTTGAGGTGCCGAACCCTACGGACGTCTCGAACCCTACGGACGTCTCGAACCCTGCAGACGCCCCGAACCCTGCGGACGCCTCGAACCCTGCGGACACTGCGGGTCCGGATCGCCTACGTTCTGGAACGCCCATCGGTACCCTGACCTCCTCAGCCTGGCACCATGAACTCGGGCCCATTGGTCTGGCGGCCATCAGCCGAAACACGCCTGCGGATGCTCCGTTGGTAGTGGGCAACGGGATGCGCGATCAGATGGATTCGGATGCCAACTCAGGAGGCATTGCCGCTACCCAGGAGATCATTGTCCCGGTATCCGGGGAAAGCGCCACGCGCCCAGCGGCGAGGCTCAACGTCCCACCGCCGCGCCGCGTCCCGCAACGGCAAGCGATGTCCCTGATGGGTGCGGGGCAGCCATCCACCACTGCGCAGCCATCCACCACTGCGCAGCCAACCGGTCCGGGCCAGCCTTCAGGTCCGGGTCAGGCTTTCGGCCCGGGCAAGCCATCCGGAACGGCACCGTCACCAGGGAGTACGCCCATACCATCGTCGTCGGGAAAAACGCCGAGTGCGGCAACACATCGCTCCGCCGGTGGCCGTGGCGTGACGATTGGGAGGGCGCCGTGACGGACACGCCCACCGCGCCCATCCGAGCAACCACGCCGTGCGCCGCTGATGCCCACCAGAAACACCCTGAGGAACCCGCCCTGGCCCGGATCGGCAAGCAGTTCAGCCGCCGGGCACTGACCGTAGTCCGCGCCCGCCAAGGCCGGTCCCGCGTCAAAGCCTCCTTCATCCCCATCCTCCAGGCGGGGGTGGCCATCGCCGCGGCGTGGCTGATTGGCCAGCACGTGTTCGGCATCGATTTCCCGTTCTACACCACCATTGCGGCGTGGGGTTGCCTGGGTTATTCCTATGATCGCGATCCCAAGAAGATCATTGACAACGCCGTGGGCGTGTCCTTCGGCGTGTTCTTTGGGTACCTGGTGGTGCAGCAGTTTGGACGCGACGGTTCGCACTGGTGGCTGGTGGCCGGGGTGGTGATGGTGGCCGCGTTCATGGCCCGGTTCTTCTCCCGGTCCCCGCAGGTGGCCAACCAGGCCGGAACGCAAGCCGTCATCATTGTCACGGCGGTGGCCGCAGATGCCTACCGCGTCCCGGACGCCTTTTCCGTGTTGGAAGGCCCACTGCGCCGCACCACGGAGGTGGTGATTGGGGGCGCGGTAGCGCTCGTCGTAGCGCTGCTCCTTCCTGGTGATCCCCGACGAGCCCTGCGATTACTCGGCGCGGAAGCCGTGGGGGCGTTGAGCCGCACGGTCCACATGATTGCCAAGGGTGTGCGCCGCCACGATGACGAAACTCTGGAGGCAGCACTCATGCGCGCGCGGGCGGCCGATCCCGCCTTTGAGGAGTTAATTGAAGAGGCGCACACGGCGAGCAGGCGTGCGCGGGTGTCCGTGAATCGCCGGCATCTGGAGGAGTTGGAGCGGATTGAAACCCGGTCCGTCCACGCGGAACTGTGCCTGCGCTCCATCCGCGTCATTGCTCGGCGTGCTCCCACGGAAATCATGGGCGCCTCGGCGGAGGACCGCGAACACTTGGCGGATTTGCTGGATTCGCTGAGTGAAGGTGCGCGGCTCCTGGAGGCCGCCATCACGGCGCACCAACTGCCCAGCCCGGCCAGGGTGGTGCTGTTGGACCTTGCCCACCGCGCTGACCCGGCAAGTTTTGGTGAGGATTTGGGCATCAGAGCCATGGTGCTGCTCATGCGTTCGGCCATTGTGGACGCCCTGCGCGCCTGTGACGTGCCCGACGCTGAAGCGCAGGCCGCTCTGCCGCCGCTGATGGTGTAGGCGTTCTGCCCACCCCCAGGTACGCTGTACCCCGTGTTCTACTGGATTCGCTTCATTCTCATGGCCGCCGTGGCCTTTGCCACCTTCCTGATCTGCGTGATTGGCTGCGTGGATGCGTGGCACCGCCCGGAAAAGGCCTACGTGACGGAAGGCAAACAAACCAAGAAACTCTGGCTCTTCCTCCTGGGGTTGGGCACGCTGGTGGGGGCCATCAACGTGCTCGGGTTCCTGTCCGGGATGTTGCCGTCCATCATGTTTGCGCTGCTCCCGGCCTTCCCCGGTGCCATCTACTGGTTCGGCGTCAAGCCCGCCATTGAGCCGTACGGGACGGGCAAGTGAGAGCCGTCATCTCACGGGTGACTCGGGCCAGCGTCATCGTCGACGACGAACATGGCAATCCCCTCACCGTGGGGGCCATCCACCGCCCTGGGTTGCTCGCGCTGATCGGGGTGACGCACGAGGACGGACCCGAGGACGTTGCCACCATGGCACGGAAAATTGCCGAGTTGCGCATCTTGCGGGACGAACAATCCGTCACCGAGGCGGGCGCTCCCGTGCTGGTGGTGTCTCAGTTCACGCTGTATGGGTCCACCAAGAAGGGCAGACGGCCATCCTGGTCCCACGCCGCCCCCGGCCCCGTGGCGGAACCGGTCATCAACGCCGTAGTCCAGGCACTGCGGGACCGCGGGATTGAGGTGGACACAGGGAAGTTCGGCGCCATGATGCGCGTGGAATCCATCAATGACGGCCCCTTCACCGTCCTAGTAGAAACCTAACGCCGCCGTCGGCGAACCTGAGGCACCAATAGTTCTGGAACCGCTCGCAGCATGAATTGATCAAAGTGTGGAACCGTAAAGGCGGCTAGACCTCGCTGGGGCGTGTAGAGGAGTCCCATGTCAATGAGCTCCGCTCGCGTTGGTCCGAGTTGCGTTGATTCGCGGCCAAGAAGAACTGCAACTTCGCTCGCCCGATGCGGCTGTGGCCCAAGTTCAGCCATCGCACGAAGATAAGCGGTCTGTAACTCTGTTGTACGATCAAGGCGAACTCGAAAGAACGACTCATCGAGTTTCGCCAGGTAGAGTTCCGCAGCATCGTTAATGTCGTCAAGGGATATCGGGCTGTGTTCGGCTTTGCTCCACGCAGCTGAACCCAACTCTTGGATGAAATACGGGTAACCTCCTGTCACCTCGAACGCGCGAGCTAAGGCATCATCATCGATGCGAACTTGCTCCGCTGCAGCGGGTCCACTGAGAGCCTCGTGCGCATCGGTGCCCGAGAGGCTGCCGATGACGGGGAATGTGAATAGGCGTTCCGCGTACGATTTTGCATCGCCAGCGAGTTCGGGAACTTGGGGCAAGCCTGCCCCAACGAGAACCACTGGCAATGCCCGCTGCACTGTTTTGTGCAAGGCCATGATGAGAGATTCGAGTTGGCTTCGGCTGAGGAACTGAATCTCGTCGAGGAGAAGGGCTATTCCGCTGGACTTTTCTTGCGCGGCCGCCCCCAAAGCAACCAGAACATCTGTCATGTCCATGGGGAGATCGCCATGATCGGCAAGCCCCTCAACGGGATCTGTGAGATCCAACCCGGCTTTCACCTGACCAGACGCATCAATTGTCACGCTAAATGCACTGATCGCGGCGGCGGCGCGGTGGTAACGTTCCGTCCACCGGGCTCGGGGGGAGAGGTCGAAGAGGGCAGTACGCAGGCGGAGTCCCATTTCTCGGCGGAATGCGTTGTCGTTGTGCTTTGCCGCTTCATGCTCGATCACGGTCCAGCCCGCTTCGAGCGAGGTGTCTCGAAACTTCCCCAAGAGCACCGTTTTCCCTACACCACGGAGACCCGTGATAATCATGGAGCGGGCGGACCGTCCGCGAGATACTCGTTGAAGAAGTACATTGTATTGTTCAATTTGCCCATCGCGTCCAGCCAAGACATCTGGCCGTTCACCAGCGTTGGGTGTATAGGGGTTTCGAATCGGGTCCATGGCACATCCTTGCAAGATTTAGGTGATTTTATCTATTGCAGATAAGACCACCTAAACTTCGTAAGATCAACGCACATGTCCCTATTCTGTATGATCGCGCGGTGCGGAACGGTTGCCCACCCACTCGCCCCGCCGGCGCCCTGACGGTGCTGCACCTACACCTTGAGGATGCGGCTTAGGGCCACGCGGAGGAGGCCCGGGGTGGTGCGAGCGAGTTTGACCACGGCCCGGTCACCGAGGGCGTTGAAATACCGGGACTTGGGCTTCGGATCCGTCGCAGCACGGAAAAACACCTGAGCCAGATCTGCCGAGGTTGCCGAGGAGGAACTCGCTTGCCGCGCGAGCGCCGCTTTCACCTTGGCCACCAACGGACCATACGGCGAACCCTCGCGGAGATTCTTCTCGGCGTTGGCCATGGCGATTTCCCCCCAGGCGGACTCGGTGCCGCCCGGTTGCACAATCACGGAGCGCACGCCAAACGAGGAAACCTCCACGTCCAGCACGTCAGACCACTGCTGCAACGCCGCCTTGGTGGCATGGTAGTACGCGCCGAGCGGCATGTAGATGTCCCCACCAATGGAGGACACGTTCACAATTCGGCCTGCTGCGGCCTTGCGCATGGCCGGAAGAACCAGTTGCGTCAACTCCACGGCGCCAAAGAAGTTCGTCTCAAACTGGCGCCGCACCTCGGCCATGGGGATCTCTTCAGCGGGACCAAACTCGCCGTACCCGGCGTTGTTGATGATCACGTCAATCCGGCCATCCGTTGCGGCAAGAATTGCTTCGACGAAAGCGCTGTTGGAGGCGGAGTCTGTCACGTCAAGGGGGAGGGCCACAATGCCGTTGTCCTGGGGAATCCGTTCCACGCGGCGTGCCCCGGCAAACACGCGCCACCCTCGAGCCGCAAACAACGTGGCGGCTTCCAGGCCCATGCCATTGGACGCTCCAGTGATAGCAACAACGCGGTTTTCAGTCATGGTGTCACCCTATCCCGCTCGCGGTGCGGGTGCCTTGACAGGTCAGGAGTTCTTACAGGTCCCGCATGATTTTGGTCAGGGGCCGGCCTTTGGCGAGTTCGTCGATGACCTTGTCTAAGCGTCGGCAATCGCGCAGTACGGGGTCCTCAATGGTTTCTACGCGGTAACCGCAAATCACGCCGGTAACCTGGTCCGCTGCGGGACTCGGGGCGGGGGCCTGGGCAAAGAAGCCCTCGAGGGTGCGGTTGTCAGCGATGGCCTCGGCGAGGCCGGCACCGGTGTAGCCGGTGAGCCACGTGATGACCTGATGGAGTTCGTCAACAGTGCGGCCCTTGGCCTCGATCTTGCGGATGTAGAGCGGGTAGACGGACGCGAAGGTGATCTTGCGGACCTGGGCCTCGGCCTTTGCCACGGCGGAGGGGGAGGGGGTTGCCATGTGTCCATCTTTGCGTGGAGTTGGCCTGAGTGCGCGGGTTCGGCAGAAACAGGGGGGAGCGTGTTGAAAAGCCCAGGGGAGCCTGCGGACATGCCTGGTGAACCCACGGATATGCCTGGGGGTGCGCGAGGGATTCGGAGGTGACCAGGCAGGGGAGCGCGCGGGTTTCCGAGGTGGCCAAGCCGATCCGTGCCGGGGTGTGGAAAGATATCCGCTATGAGCATCACTATGGAGTTGACGGGAAAAACCGCGCTGGTGACCGGGTCCACGCAAGGGATCGGAGCGGCCATTGCGGCCTCCCTAGCGCGGGCGGGGGCCGCCGTGGGAGTGAACGGGCGTTCGTTGGAGCGCGTGGAGGCGGCTATTGCAGCGCTGCGTGGGGAGGTGCCCGGAGGCGAGTTCGTCGCGGCGCCGGGGGACGTGTCCACGGCGGATGGGGCGGCGGATGTCATCGGCAACCTGCCAACCGTAGACGTGTTGGTGAACAACCTGGGCATCTTCGGCTCCGCTCCCGCACTTGAGATTACCGACGACGAATGGCGCCGCTACTTTGAGGTGAACGTGCTGGCTGCGGTGCGGCTGACCCGCGCCTACCTGCCCGGAATGATGGAACGCGGGTGGGGGCGCGTGCAGTACATTGCCTCGGACTCGGCGGTAGTCACGCCCAAGGAAATGATCCACTACGGCATGTCCAAAACTGCGCTGCTGGCGGTTTCGCGCGGGTTTGCCAAGGAGGCCGCAGGAACTGGCGTGACGGTCAACTCCGTGCTGGCGGGGCCAACGCACACCGGGGGCGTGGAGGACTTTGTGTACCAACTTGTAGACACATCGCTGCCCTGGGAGGAGGCCCAACGCGAGTTCATGCGGCTGCACCGGCCCCAATCATTGCTGCAGCGCTTGATTGAACCTGATGAGATTGCCGCAATGTGTACGTATCTGGCCTCGCCGTTGGCCTCGGCCACCACGGGGGCCGCCGTGCGCGTAGACGGCGGATACGTGGACGCGATTCTGCCGTAGCAAGGGCATGGAGGCCCGACGAGACCCTGCGATCTCGCTGCGCGAACCGCAGGGTGACGGGTGGGGTTGGCCGTGCGTCGAAGGGTGACGGGTGGGGTAGTTGCGTGGTGCGGGGCGGGAGGCGACTGCCCGGTGCGGGTTTGAGGGCAGGTCAGTAGCACGCAGGGCGGCGGGTAGACTAGCCGCCATGAACTCTGCATCCTCCGACGCGCCCGCGCCCGCACCCGCGCCTGCATCCTTCACTCCGCCTGCTGACTTTTCCGGCGTCATTCATGTTGTTCGCAATGGCGAGGTGCTGCTGTCCCAAGCCCACGGCTTTGCTGACATTGCCAACGAGCGCCCCAACCGTCTGGACACGCGCTTTGCCACCGCGTCGGCGGGGAAGGCCCTGGTAGCCGTCGGGGTACTCAGCCTCATCGCCGCAGGGCGCGTCAGCCTGGACACCCGCGTGGGTGACGTTCTCAGCGCCGAGGTTCTGGGCGTCATCAACCCGGACGTCACCGTCCGCCACCTGCTCACGCACACCTCCGGCATCGGCGATTATTTTGACGAATCCGTCATGGATGATTACGAGGAACTCTGGGCGGATTTCCCCAACTATCGCGTCCGCACGGGCACTGATCTCCTCCCGCGATTCAACACCCTCCCGGCTACGTCCGCGCCCGGCACAACATTCGCGTACAACAACGCCGGGTACGTGCTGCTCGGCCTCGTCGTCGAAAAAACCGTGGGAACGCCGCTTGACGAGTTCCTGGCGCAGGCTGTTTTGGCCCCCGCCGGCATGACGGCCAGCGGTTGGTTTGAGTTGGACCGTCTCCCCGGCAACTGTGCCAATGCCTACATTTTCTGCGACGATGCCTGGAGGACCAACATCTACTCGGTACCCGCCAAGGGGATTGGCGACGGCGGCGCCTTCCTGACCGCCGAGGACGTGGTGCGGTTCTGGACCGCGTTGGTGGCCGGGGACATCATCCCCGCCGCGTGGGTGGACCAAGCATTCTCCGTGCAAGCCACCGGGACCGACGAAGATGGCGATGAAGAGCACTACGGCTTCGGCTTCTGGCTTGCCGGAGATGACGCCCAAATGCCCTGCTTCATGGGCGAGGACCCGGGTGTGACGTTCATGACCTCGCGCGATCCCGATGGCCTGATCATCGTTGCAGCTTCCAACACCGGAGATGACGTATGGGACATCCATTCCGAACTGCATGACATCTACACGGCGTAACGGGGGCTAACGCGGTTTCCAATCATGAGGCGCCATCATGGGGCATTGTGAGACGCGTTGCGGATTTAGTCTTGTTGCACATCGTTTTCTGCGGCACGCTTGATAGGTGAGAGTGACGGCGGTCACCTTCACGTGCAGAACGTTCATGGCGATGTTCAAGGGGTGCAACGATGCACAACGAGTTTTCGGCTACGGCCCAGGGTGCCGGTGTGATGGTGGGTGCCAGCAGAGATGTGGGTGCCACGCGGCACAACGAACAGCCTACTCGCCTGCGCCGCATCGTCGGGGCAAGTGCCGCAGTGATCAGCTTGGCGCTCGCGGGAGCGCTGGGTGGTGCAGCGCCTGCGATGGCGGAGGACTACAACGTAGTGGAGGTTTGTGCGCTGGGTGGGAGTCCTTGCATGAAGTCCTACAACTTCGCCGCCACGTGGGATTGGGCTACCGAAGCGGTGGACCCGGCCTATGGCGCCGGCTTCACGGCCACACTTCTCAAGGACGCGGAATACCCCGGCAAAATGGTGATCTCTGGCCAGAAGATCACCGTGGTCACCAACGGGCACAGTCTCCTGGTGAACACCCCGAACACCATCTATTCCGATTGGGCCCTGACCGTGAAGGACAATGCGGTGTTGGCCCTCGACGCCAGGGCTGGCGGCGCCGTCAATGTGCGCGGCCCGAATGGCATCAACGCCGGGGAAAATACGGATGTGGCCGTCAGTTCCGTGCTGGCCACATGGTCGTCGGGTCCCTCCATCATCAAGGCAGCCGCCGGTGCCCACGTAGCGGTGGCTAAGCCGCTGACCGGGTCCGGGACGGTGAACACCACCGGCCTCGGGGCGCAGGTGAGGCTGCCCTCCATCGCCACCAAGGGCCACATTCAACTGTGGCCGCATGGCGGTTCCATCACTGTCAATGGGGATGTCCAGGCTGACAGTTTGGATATCGACTCGGTGATTAGCAACACTGCTTCCGTGGTGACCATCAACGGCAACGTCACCGTCAATGACGGGGACATCCGCGCGGGATGGGTTGCGCCCGCCAAGGTGGTGATCCACGGAAACTGGACGTCTGGACAGTGCGCCCGAGGGGCCTTGATTCTCAAGTACAGTCCTGGAGCCGCGTGCATCTCCGCCGCCTTAGGGGGACAGGTGGAGATTGACGGTGATCTGGTAGTCAACCCCAAAGCGGGAAACATCTGGGCGCTGCACGCGTGGGATGGAGGCACCATCCGTGTGGGTTCAGCCACGGGAATCTACCGAACCATCGGGTTGGACAAGAACCTGTACGGGCCCGGCGAGTGGGGCTACCCTGCGTGGTGGACACCCGCTGGCGTAGCGTTTGACGCGGCAACACCGCAGTACGTCACCACGGTGGAAGGGAAGCAGTATGTGACGTACTCAGACGGCGAGTCCTACATCCGCGTGCGAGGAACGTTGACGGCAGCCGTGCCCACGGTGAGCGGGTCTGCCAAGGTAGGGAAAACGGTGACGGCCAAGGCTGGCACGTGGACTTCCGGGACGGCGCACGCGTACCAGTGGTTGCGTAACGGCGCCGTGATTGCCGGGGCCACCAAGTCTACGTACACGCTAGGGGCAGCGGACAAGGGCAAGAAGGTCTCGGTGAAAGTCACCGGCACCAAGGCAGGTCATAATTCCGTAACGAAGATGTCCGCTAGCACGGCAGCGGTAGCTGCGGGGTCGTTCACCGTCTCGGCAAAGCCGAAGATTCGGGGCACCTCCAAGGTGGGTAGAACGCTCACTGCCGTGAACCCGAAAGTGTCCCCCACGCCCACCACGGTGAAGTACCGGTGGTACGTGGGTGGCACCAAGGTGACGGGCGCCAAGGGCGTGCGTAGCACCTACAAGGTCCGTAAGGCTGACAAGGGCAAGAAGATCACGGTGAAAGTGACCGTGAGCAAAGCGGGCTACGCGTCAAAGACGGTCAAACCCCTCACGCCTCGCAGGGCACGCTAAGCCGAACCCGGCTACGCGTCTTCCCGCAGTTCAGCGAGGTATTCGGCGATGCGGTGGATGCCGTCCGTCAGCACCTCGGTGTCAGGCAGGGCAACCAACCGGAAGTGGTCCGGGTGCGGCCAGTTGAAACTGGTGCCGTGGCTGATGAGGACCTTCTGCGCGCGCAGCAATCCCAAGGCCCAGGCCGAATCATCCTCGATGGGATAAATAGTGGGATCAAGGCGCGGGAACAGGTACAGCGCGCCGCGAGCTGGAACCACGGACACGCCGGGAATCTCGTTGAGCATGGTGGATGCCAGCGTCAACTGCTCGTACAGCCGCCCACCGGGTTCGGTCAGCCGCACAATGGACTGCTCTCCGCCCAGGGCGGTTTGGATGGTGTACTGCGCGGGAACGTTGGAACACATCCGCATGTTGCACAGCAGCGTGATGCCCTCAACCACGGACGTGGCGCGGCCCACGGGTCCCGTGATGATCATCCACCCGGCACGCCAACCGCACGCGCGGTACGCCTTGGACAGTCCGGAGAACGTAATACACAGTACGTCATCCCCGCACAGCGGAGCAGCAAAGGTGTGCTCTCCTTCAAAGATGATTTTCTCGTAAATCTCGTCGGACAACACAATCAGACCATGCTCACGAGCAAGATCAATCATTCCCTGAACAATCTCGCGGGAGTACACAGCGCCCGTGGGGTTGTTGGGGTTGATGATGACCAGCGCCTTGGTGTGGGGGGTGATCTTGGAGCGAATGTCCTCAAGGTCCGGGTTCCAGCCGTTGTTTTCGTCGCACAAATAGTGCACGGGGCGGGCGCCGGACAGGGTGGTTTGGCCCGTCCACAGCGGGTAATCCGGGGCGGGAATCAGGATTTCATCGCCCGGGTCCGTGATGGCCTGGAGCACAATGGAGATCAGTTCCGAGACCCCATTGCCGAGCCACACGTGGTCCACGTCCACGTCAATGCCCTGGGCCTGGTAATAGTTCATCACCGCGGTGCGAGCGGAAAAAATCCCGGCAGATTCCGAGTAGCCATCAGCCTTTTCCAGGTTGGCCACCAGGGCCTTGACCATGGACTCGGGTGCGTGGAGCCCAAAGGGTGCAGTGTTGCCGATGTGCAGTTTGAGAATCCGCTCCCCGCGAGATTCCATGGCCACGGCTTCCACCATGTTGGCTCCGCGCACGTCATAACGCACGCCTTGTAACCGCTTGGCTTGAGTGAACTTCCGCATGGCCCCACTGTAGGGGATGGAGGGGCGCGCTTGGGATGTTCTGCGTGAAGCGGCGTGATGCGGGTGTCACTAGAGGGCGCTTGCGGAGTTGGGTGGCATGGCGCGGATAATGCGTGGGTTGAGAATTTCTTCGATGCCGAAGCGCCACTCTGTTGTAACGTGGGATGCGCTGCGCCGCGTAGTTCAGCGGTTCACCGCCAGCACCAGAGGCCGGGGATATATCAGTTGTACTCAGGTGATGCGGAATTCGTTGCGGCAGTACAACGACTCTGGGATGCTGACTCCATGAACACTCATATTGGGTTTCCCACCGAGGAAGCACCCACTGATTCGTCGAACGCACGAGGAAAGCAACCACCGCCTGTGATGGTGGTCATGGTGGTTGCCGTAGCAGTGCTTGCCACGGCGGGGACTGTCATTGCGTGGCACCCGTGGACTGGGACTACCGGGACAGCGTTTGTGGCAATCATCGCTCCTCTCACCGCGATTGTTCTAGCGAGCGCTGCGGTGATTACGTATAAGCAGCGCTCCGTTTCTGATGATAGAGCAGCCTGGTATCAACGGGTTAGGGACGCGAAAGAAGACATCCTCAGCGAATCTGAGAACAGGCAACAGGTGGGGCGGAGACACCTGGCGCTGTGTGCAGCGAGTAGTCTGTCCGGGCCCACCGAGGTGGGGATAATTGAAGCGATAGAGGCTTCTGTTCGTACGTCTTTTTCTCAAGAAGTGGAAACACCACCGATGCCGCCGGCACGGAGAGGAGGGGTAGAATGAGCCTCATGCAGACACTGGTTTATAAGGTAGTTGCACCAGAGGGCTTCTACTATCCCACCAAGAGGGAAGTGCTTGATGCGCAGATGTGTGCGGAAATCTACACGTTGAAGAAGTTGCCCATCTCCAAGAAGATTCAGGCCGTTGCGAGTGTTGATTTAGACAACGATGTCCCCTTCTGGGTGGATGACGAGCGCCTGAATGGATATCCGCCCAAGCCAGTTACGGTGGATGCCTGACAGGAGACCATCGTCCGGAGTCCAGACTTCCGGAGTATGTTGTCTGTGCGCTTCACCAGGAGAATCGTCGGATTTACGTTGCCGAACGGGTCACCGGCTCTCAAATCGCGGAACGTTGGGGAAAGGCCAAGCGGTTGGAAGTGGGAGGGCGCCTGTCGTGGGAACCAGTTCGCCGTCAGGGGACTCCTTCAGGACATCGAATCGGAACGTAGGGAGCGGAAACACGTTCCACGCTGCGGTTCCCTCAACACTCACCGAGGGCTGTAGAACGTTTCCGTCGTCGCCCTGCCCACCTACCATGGGGTTGTCTCCCCACGTGCCGCTTGCCTCAGAACCCTCTACCGAGAGGGTCACGGGCACACCTCGCGCGTCAAAGATCTGCGCGTTGGGAACGGGTTGCCCCTCGCCGTCATACACAAAGAGGTTGGACACCTGTGTGCCGTCCACAAAGAGGCCGTCACGAGGGACGGTTTCCACAGGCTCGTGTGCGGTTCTCATGCCCCATGCATTGGCCCATGTGGTGCCGTTGATCACGGTTGGCGCTGCCACCAGCGCTATGACAGAGGCGACGACGATCACGCCGGTGATCCATCGCCACGGCTTCCAGCGGCCTCGGCCCCATTGCACCGAGATGACGATGGTGACCAGCATGACGGTGAGGTCGCCCGGCCTCCACGGGATGAGGGATGTCCCCGGAGATCCGCCTAGCCAACTGGCTATGAGTGCTCCGAGGAACCATCCTCGTGCCACCCACCACACGGGGCAGAGATCCCCGACGAGGGGGCTCACGCGGGCGACGAAGCGGGAGGTGCGCAGTGAACCGAGTAGTTGGCGGAACCCATCTGCCAGCGCGGTGGCAGTGGAACGGATCCCCGCAAGGAAACTGGCGCGTTGCTGCGCGATGCCGGGGGAGTTCGCGGGGTGAGAGCCCGCAGGTTGGGAGCCTGCAGTGGCTGAGGGAGCCGGGGGCAGGCCGGCGGCGTCGCGCAGTTCTGCGGCATAGGCAACAGGGGAGCCGAACGCCTCCAGTGGGGTGTCTGCGGTGCGGTTGCGGTCAGCAAGGGCGTCCTCCAGATCAACCTCGAGGCCGCCGGCAAGTTCGTCGATCACCTCCGGGGGAAGATCAGACAGGTGTGCCCGAACGCTCTCGGTATAACTCCGGACGGCTGCTGAGGGTGAGCGTGTGGTGGTGGTCATGATGACGCTCCTTCATGGGTCAGGACGTGCGTGAGGGTTGCCGCAAATTGGTGCCATTCCTCGCGTTGCGTGGCGAGGATTTCTTTGCCGTGATCGGTAATTCCGTAGTACTTGCGATGTGGCCCTTCGTCAGACGGGACCACGTAATTGGTGAGTGCCCCGGCCGCAAAGAGACGACGAAGCGTGCCGTACACGGAAGCATCGGCCACGTTCTCCAGCCCCGCCTGCCGCAACCGGCGCACCACGTCATACCCGTACCCATCCTCATGGTTCACCACGGCGAGGACGGCGGCATCCAGTACACCTTTGAGTAACTGGGTAGTATCCATGCTTCGCACACTACCACACATTGCACAGTACTATGAAAAGCGGTGGTGTGCGGTGTGGCGCTGTGTGATCTGCGACGACGAGTGTCGTGTCAGGGGGGTGTGTCACACTAGGGGTATGAGTTCCCCGTCCGAGATGCCGCCACCGCCCCCGGTGACATCAGCGCGTCCGGGAGAACCTGCGGAACCCGTACCTGCGGCTGACCCAGTTCCAGTTAAGTCCCCGCCGGAAGCAGCGCCGTTGGCAATCGTCGAGCCCCCAGCAACACCAGCCTCACCGAATACGCCACCCACCCCACCTATCCCATCCACACCGCCCATCTCACCCACTCCACCGACTCAGCCAACACCACCCACTGCTCCTACCGCACCCACCCCAGCATCCCCGGCGATTTTTGCCGGGCGGCGTCGTGTGCCGGGTGCGGACACCCCGTCAGGGCAGACCATCTCCGTGATGCGCGTGGTGGTGAGCGTGCGCTCGTGGCGCGAGCACTGGGCGTGGTGCATGGTGGAGTATTCCCACCGGGACCATCGCATCCTTGGCGAGGGGTACATGCGGGACTTTGCCGGGTTGGAGTCCGAGGGTTTCCTCGTGGCACTTGTCCAGGAGATCGTCTCTCCGGTCACCGAGCACGAGGGTTGGCTGCTGGCGCTGGACATTCGCTCCCATGCGTTGGGGGTGATATTCAAGAGAATACTGCCGGATCGCCTCATTGCGGATCAGCATGACACCGGACTCTGGATGGCGCGCAGCCTCGCCGAGCAGCAGTGCATGGCTCGGTTGGATGCGGAAACTCGCCCGTCCCGCGTGGTGTATACGGACGGCTCGCACCAAAAGTTCAGCAGAAACGGAGCGGCGGCATGGGTGGACGGTGACGGCAACTTCTGGCTGGAAGCCATGGAAGCCGGGAACCCCAAAGTGACCGAGGTGGTGGCCATTTCCCACGCCATTCGGTCCACCAAGCCACCCATCACCCACCTGACCGTGGTGTCAGATTCCCAGGATGCGCTGGCTCTGGTGGAGGATGTCATTCACCACAATTCGCCACTGCCGTCCAACCCGGCTACCTTCGGCGAGATGAGCAGGCTCAGAACGTTTCTGCAGCGCAACCCGTCCGTGCAGGTGGACCTCACCTGGGTGAAAGGGCACGGCAACGATCCCATGAACATTGCCGCCGACGCTCTGGCCGTCCTTGCTCGGCGTCACCATAGGGCCAAGATTCCCAGCGATCAAACGGAGGCTCGCGCCCGCGAGATTGTGGATGCGGCGCTGGCGGATGTGAAGGATTCTCCCGCCGGTTGACCTCCACCCACAGATTCCCCTCCACACGCAGGTTCCAACTGGATCGTCGAATGCTCAAAGGCCACCGGCAAATGTTCGGCCACGCACGTTTTCACCTTGGCCATCACCGTAGCAGCGCGGCCATCGGTGAAGTATTCGTCATCGACGACGATATGGGCGGACAGCACAGGCAGACCCGTAGCAATGGTGGAGGCGCGCAGGTCATGGATCTCGCGGACGCCATCAATCTCCGCTAGGTGCTCGCGGACCTTCTCGAGGTCAAGCCCGTCCGGAGGGTATTCCATCAGGATGCGCCAGGTCTGGCGAAGAATCCCCACAGCCCGCGGGAGTACCAGGGCTGCCACCAGCAAGGCTGCAATGGCATCAGCGCGCTGGAATCCCGTGGTGGCCATGATGATGGCCGCAGCAATAATTCCGAGCGACGTGACGGTGTCCGCCAGGGAATCCAGGAACGCCACCCGCATGTTGAGGTTGCCGCTGCGTCCGCCGAGCATGATGGCCACCACGGCAATGTTGGCCGCCAACCCCAAGAGTCCAAAGATCAGCAGGTCATCCGAGGCCACCTCGGGCGGGGCGATGAGCCGCCGGATGCCTTCGACTGCCGCGTAGGTGCTCACACCCATCAGCAAGAGTGCTTGCCCCAGGGCAGCCAGAACTTCCAGCCGCCGAAAGCCCCACGGCCGCCGGGAATCGAACGGACGATCTGCCAATACGGCTGCCGTCAGCGCAACACCCAGGCCCGTCAGATCACTGAGCGCATCGGCGGTGCGAGTCAGGAGCGAGAGGCTTCCGGTCATAGCCGCACCAAGGGTTTGGACCACCACCATCACTCCGGCAATGGCAAAGGCCAAGGTGAGGCGTTTGCGGTTACTCAGCCCGTCAGGCTGGCGTTCTTCCGCACTCATTGACACGTCCTTCCTGGTGAGATGCTGGTTTGCTGGGGTGCTGCCCCGGTGAGACACTGGGGGGGAGCAGTGGGGGTGGTTGTTTGAGCCTCAACGGCGGCGGGCCGATGGAGCCTCAGCGGCAGTGGCGCTCAGCAGCCCATCTACTCGCCGCAGGTGCAGTTGTCCTGGCAGGGGCAGTTGCCGTTTTCGTCGCGGCAGGGGCAGTCAGCCGGGCAGTCGCACGTGGCGTTGGTGCCGGAGCAGGTGCAGCCGGAGCCGCAGGCACAGGTGGCGGTGTCAGCGGGGTTCTGGAGGGTGGTGTCAGTCATGACGGTGTCCTTTTCTACAATGCCCAACCGGACGGGAGGGCGGGGGGGGGTTGTTACATGCGCACCAGGCGACGAATCGCCTCGGACGCTTCGGTGACTTTGGCCTGACCGGCCTCGGGCGAGGTTCGCGCGGCATCCACCACGCAGTGCCCCAGGTGATCCTCCATCAGGGACAGCGATACCGCTTGCAGCGCCTTGTTCACGGCGCTGACCTGCGTCAGGATGTCAATGCAGTACACGTCCTCGTCAATCATGCGCGCGATTCCGCGCACCTGACCTTCAATGCGGCGCATGCGCTTGAGGTACGCGTCCTTGGTGGGGGAGTATCCGTGATGCTCTGTCACGCCGAATACCCTATACCCCTATGGGGTATTGGTCAATGGGCGTGGAATCGTGTGGCGCTCGAGTGGACCCTGGGAGGCGCGGGTACGGTGAATCCATGGAAGTCCACGAGCCCTCGGCGCGCCCGTCCCCGCGCTCGGAATTACGCATATCCGGACGCGTGCCTCGGCTCGTGAGCCTTGCACTCTTGGCAGCCGTGGTGCTCGTAGGGCTTGGTGGCAGGGTGATTCTTCCGCCTGCGGTGGGCGGTCCGTTAGGTGACACTTTGTATGCGACGATGGTGGTGGTCTTGGTGGTTCTTGTGATTCCCGGCATGGCGCCGTGGCTGGCCGCGCTCCTCGGATGGGGTGTCAGCGCTGGCGTAGAACTGCTGCAACTCACTGGCGCCTCGGGCGCCATCGTCGTGCATTTTCCGGCGGCTCGCTATGTGTTGGGGACTACCTTTGCGGCCACGGACCTGGCCTGGTATGCCCTCGGCGCTGTGTTGGGTGGCTGCGTGATTGCCTGGGTGCGGGCTACGCGGGCTCGTCGGGCTACCTGAGGTGCTCGGATTCGCTGGGCCGAGTGGGCGCGGGAGAAACAGCGCGATACCGCCACACGCCTACCCCAGTCAGCGCGGCGCCAACAACCACGCCAATCGCGGCAATCCAGGGGCGTGATCCGAACTCGCCGTCCGCGAGGAGCCTGATGGACAACAGCACCGCGGTGAGTCCAAACCCGAGTGCGATGATGGGCAGCGCCAGGCCAGGCTTGATGACCCCCAGGTTGCGCAGGGCGCACACCACCAGGACGAAGCCCGCTATGCCGCCCAGGAGAGCTACTCCGGGGGCGTCCTCCTGGCCTGCGCCGATGAATCCCAGGGTGGACACCGCTACGGCGATGAGGATCAGGAGCCAGGTGGATGCGAATTTTGCCATACCCCTGTTGTACTCCATGCGCGGGAAACGGGCGAGGTTGGCGGGCGGCTCGGCGCGGGGGGATGGCGCCCTGCGTGGCCGATGGCGAACCGTGCCCCGTCCACAAAGTGAAGGGTCGCCCCATACCGGCTTGCTTGTGATGCAAGGTTCCGCTACCTTGTTCTGCATGGAACCGACACCTCACGCAGTGCTCACGCAACTGCGCAAAGGCGTTGTGGACTATTGCGTACTTGCCGTTTTGCAGTCTGGGCCGGTTTATGGCCTGGACATTGCGGAACGATTGGGGAACGGAAAAGTGTTGCTCACCAGTGAGGGAACACTGTATCCGCTGCTTTCCCGCCTGCGCCAACAAGGTTGGGTGGTGACCACGCTCCAACCATCCCCCATCGGCCCACCACGCCGTTATTACGAGCTCTCGCCCGAGGGCCGTACCGCCCTTGACGTCTTTGAGGCCGCCTGGTCTCGCTTCACCACAGATGTCAACCACACCCTGAAGGAGCCCTCATGACTACCCCCGTTCTTCCCCCGCTGGCCGAGACGTACCTGGCCGATCTTGACCGCGCGCTCGCCAACGCGGACCCCCGCGAACGCGCCGAGACGGTAGCGGCTATCCGTGAGCGGATCGTTGACGAGTTGTCCCAGGCAGGTGGTTCGCCCGACGACGATGCTGTCTCGGCCATTCTTGGTCGCTTAGGCTCAGTGGACACCATTGCCGCCACCGCGAGTCCCGCTTCTGAGGCGGATGCCCCAGAGGCTGCCGGGACACGTGGCGGTATGACCAGTGCTGGTGTGGCCGATGCGACCGCGGCGAGTGCCCCCCGCAGCAAGGTGGGTTGGCTGGTGGGCGCTGGCGCGCTCGTTGTGGCCGCTCTCGCCCTGTTCCTGTGGTCCCCGTGGTCCTCGGATACCGGTGACGTAAACAATGGCACAGCAGTGGTGGCCTCCCCGGAGGCGAGCCCCGCTGGAGGGGAGTCTCAGCCGGAGGAAACTCAAGCTGGTGATGCCCAGACTGAGGGCAACCAGGCCCAGGACGCCGAATCGACTGAGGGCGCTGGAACCGTTCCCGCGGGCACGGACCCGGCAGCGGCCGCAGCGCTTGCTGCCATTGCCGCGGGCGACGGCGAGGTCATCTCCATTGACCCCGAGAATGGGGACGTGTGGTCCGTGCTGGTCCGCACCTCGGATGGCAACGGCGTGGAGCGTTACGTCAACGCTGCCACGGGTGAGATTGTGCGTGAACGCCCGGAGCCGCTCCCTGCCGAAGCAGTTGCCGGAACGCCCGCAGTGTCAGCCAACAAGGCCATCGACATTGTGCTTGAAGCCCGCCCGGGCGCCGTGGTCCGAGAGTTGGACCTGGGCACCGACCGCGGAACCGTGGTGTGGGAAATCCTGGTGCAGGATTCCACTCCCACCGAGTTCTACGTAGACGCCACCACCGGCACCATCCTCAAAGAGGAAGTAGCCGACTAGCCCGGCCTCGCTCCACCCCGGCCGACGGCCCCCGCCTACCGGCTCCTGCCTCCTGCCGACTCCTGCCACCTGCCGACTCCTGCCGCCCACGTATCTCCTTCAAGGCCCTTTCACCCATGGATCTGCACCCCGCTCATTCGTCCTGGGTAGCCCGGTGGCCACTTTAGACCCCGAAAAGTGGCCACCGGGCTACCCAGGATGGGATGTGGGCGGGATGGGGGGTGAGGTGTGGGCGGGATGAGGGTGGGATGCGGGCGGGATGGGGGTGGGGTGCCGACTCTGGCAACGCGCCTTCACCCTCACGCCGAGGGTGCCAGGGTCAAGTAGACTTGGTTGGGTGAACGGATTGATGAAACTGGGATTGATTCTTGCCGTCACCGGCGTGATTGCCCTGGTGGTGGACACCGTGAGGCGAGACCGGAATGTGCTTCCGCCGCCGTGGAACTGGATAGTGTCTGGCGGGCTTCTGGTGGCGGGGGTTCTCATCCTCATCGTCGCACAGCGTGCCGGGTGAGCATTGCGCCCGGTGCCGGATGAGTCGGTGGTCCGGATGAGTAAGCGCCCCTGAACCCCCACGCCGCCGCAACCGGGCCATGAATCGCACCATCAGGGGAGCCCCACGCCCTTAGCATCTGCAAACTTCCGACTAGATTCCCTGCAAACTTCCGACTAGAATGGCTGCAAACTTCCGAACGAACGCATCGTCATCGATGAGGAGTGCCTGTGACCAGCACATTCAGTTATCTTCCGCGAGTAGCAGACGGCGAACTCCGTCAGCGCCTCGACAGGGCAGGTGCAGTGCTCATCGAGGGTGCTAAGGCGTGCGGGAAAACGGAAACGGCCAGCCAGCAATGCGCTAGTGAGGTCCGTCTTGATATCGACGAGACCGCCCGCGTCACCGCCTCAATCTCACCGGAGGTTGTTCTCCAGGGCTCACAACCTCGGCTTCTCGACGAATGGCAGACTGTTCCACGCCTCTGGAACGATGTGCGCCGAGCAGTTGATGCGAGACGGAACCCGGGTCAGTTTGTCCTCACGGGGTCGGCTACTCCCGCGGACGATATCACCAGGCACACGGGGGCTGGCCGCATCAGCAGGCTCAGGATGCGCACCCTAAGCATGATGGAGTCCACATTATCGTCGGGCACCGTATCGATGCGCGACCTCCTGGCCGGTGGTCCGCTGGTGGAGGGACGGTCCGAGTTGTCTCTTGCCGAGGTGATTGAGGAAACGTGTCACGGCGGATGGCCGCGCGATCGCGGGATGCCCTGGAAGGCCGCAGCGGCCAACGTTGGCGATTACTGCGCCGAAGTGGCGAATGCGGATATTCGGTCCGTGGACGGGGTGCGGAGGGATGCTGGGCGTGTGCGGTTGTTGATGCAGTCGATCGCTCGGAACACGTCCACGATGGCTCGGCGGGCCCGGATCGCTGCGGAGGCAACCCCGCAACTTTCGAATGACACGGTGACGAGTTACCAGTCCGCACTCGAACGCCTGATGGTTCTGGAGCCGCTGCCGTCATGGAGTCCCATCCTGCGGTCCGCCGCGCGCCTGCGCACCACGGCGAAGCACCACTTTGTTGACCCTGCCATGTCTGCCTCATTGCTCAATGCCGGGCCCGACGAACTTCGTAGGGATTTGAAGACCTTTGGGTTCTTGTTTGAGTCTCTCGTTTTGCGTGACGTGAGGGTCTACGCGCAAGCGTCAAACGCCACCGTTTTCCACTATCGGGACTCGAACAACCTTGAGGCTGACTTCATCATCGACGGCGGGTACAACCGCTGGGGTGCAGTGGAGGTCAAACTCGGTTCCCAGGGTGACGTGATTGACCGCGCGGCGCAGTCACTCGTAGCCGTTGCCACGGGGGTGGATACACAGTCCACTGGTGAACCTCAGTTCCTGGCCGTGGTGACAGCAGAAGGATATGCGTACACCCGTCCCGACGGCGTTCACGTGATCCCCATTGGTGTGCTGGGACCGTAGCGGGGCCGTAGGTGGCCGGGGCCGTAGGAGGCTGGGGGTGTGACTGCGAAGTCCTCGCACGATCGTCGAACTCAAAAGTCAACGTGCGGTACCCTACGGGGATGAACAAGAAGACTTGGTTGTGGATTGCTGCTGGCGTTGTGACTGTGAATGTGGTGGTGAATGTTGCGGCGCATGCCGCTTTCGCGCCGCGCGTGAAGGCACTGAAGGCCGCTCCCGAGGGGTTGACCGAGCAGCAGTTGATCGATGCTGGTCCCGCTGGGCCGCTCGGCGTGCTGACCAAAGTAGCGATGGCCAACATTGGCCATCTGGTCAACATCGGGATCCTCATCGAATCCACAGAAAACGGCGAGACCACCTACACCCTTGACCCCGCCCGCAAGGACGAACTCGGCCACAGTTGGGTCAAACCCGCCGCCTCGGCTCCCGCCCCCGCCGCTGCGTGACCTGATGCCTCTGGCCGCTTGGGCCGCAGCGGACCCACCGGGCTCGTCGGTTGCACTGGGGGCGGTGGCTGCGGTGCCGAGTCACCGTCGCAAATGGCAGGGCGCTCGGAGCCGAACTGGATGGCGTCACCGCCTCCGGCTTCGTAGCAGGGACACCACGCCCGACGAGGTTAGGATGGGCGAGTGCTTGACTGTGAAGCCTCACCCGTTCTGCCGACCGTGCGTCTCGTCGAGCCCGGTGAAATTGACCGGAACGAGTTGCTTGCGCTGTACGAGTCCGTTGGCTGGACTGCCTACCTGCGCAACCCTGACGATGTGGTGCAAGCGATAGCCGGTTCACATCGTATTGCCGCTGCCTTCGACGATTCTGCACCATCGCTCAGCGCGGGTGCTGGCCGCTTGGTGGGCACCGCGCGCACCATCTCGGACGGCGTCACTGTCTGCTACCTCCTGAATGTTGTGGTCCACCCCAATTACCAACGCCGTGGCTTGGGCCGCGCGATGATCGAACTGCTGTGGGCCGAGTATCCGCCCGAACGACTCCGCCTACGCGTCCTGGTGACCGATGCCGAACCCCGCCAGCGCGCGTTCTACGAATCACTCGGCCTCACCGAAGCCCATGACAACAACCCGCCCCTGCGCTGCTTTGCGAAGCTGACCTAGCCTCGCTGCGGACTTTTGGTGGGGTGGTAGGAGTCTTCGTCAAATTTCTGGTGAGTGACCGATGCGATGGTCGGCGATTGCCCTCTGTAGGTGGAATCGATTGAAGTCCTGAGGCTACGTTGCTCTCATGTCACGTTTCCGGTAGACTTTCGTGACATGAACATGGTGTCACCTGCGATGGCGATTCGACAGGCGCCGTTCGACTCGTTCGTGCGAGTTACGGGGTTGCCGGGAACGGCTGCGGCTGCTCGGAAGGCAGCATCGCGGGCGGTCGCGGCAGGGCAGTTGACGCACATTCGCAGGGGGTTGTACTACCGGGGACGGTCGACGAGATACGGCGTCACTATGCCGCGGGTCGAAATGGTGGCACGCGAATTGCTCGGTGATCGCGGGGTGGGTCCCGCCGGCTACAGCGCAGCCAGGCTATGGGGGGTGACAACACAAGTGCCTTCGGCGTTCCAGGTCGCTACCCTGCGTACGGTGGATCCCATTGATGGAGTTGTTCAGCATCATCGGACAAACTTGTCCAGGGTTGACCTGAATGAAAAGGAGATCGCGCTCCTCGAGCTGCTGCGGGACCCAGCCGTGCTCGTCGAGGCTGGATGGGGGGTGCTCGTCGAGCGCTTCACCGCTGCCGTCCAGTCAGGGGAAGTGAGCCATGGCCGGTTGCGTACTGCAGTCTCACTTGAGCGGAACCTTGCCGCGCGGACCAACTATGCTCGGCTGTCCGCAACACTAGAGGAGACACAGTGAGCGACCGACTCCGGATGCACCCCGCAGAACTCAGCCTGCTCATCGACGCCACCGCCAAGGACGTTGGGCTACCTGTTCCCTTTGTGGAAAAGGACTTCTGGGTTACCGAGGTTCTTCGCGCGGCATCGGCCCAGCGTGAGATCAGGATGCCTGACGGCCACTCAGCGACTGTCTCCTTCATATTCAAGGGCGGCACCAGCCTCAGCCGCGTTTACGGGATCATTGAGCGTTTCTCCGAAGACGTAGACCTTCTTGCCGTGTTCCCAGTGGGTTCGTCGCCCAACGCCCGTCACAAGGTACTCAAGCAGGTTGATGCTGATGTCACCAGACATCTAGGTGTGGCCAAGTCGGACGTCACGGTCGGTTCGTCAACAACCGGCGTCAAGCGGTACACCACCTACCAGTACCCGGCAACTGGCGCTACCGGCGACGCCCTCAAGGAAGGCGTCTTGCTGGAACTGGGCTCACGTGGTGGCACCCATCCAACGGGGGTCTACCCCTACCGATCGATGGTGGCTGATTACGCAGCACAGCATTTCGGCGAGGGTCCAGAGGTTTGGGAAGAGTTTGAGCCATTCGACGTAGAGGTTCTGGCTCCAGAGCGAACGATGCTGGAGAAACTCGCATCGCTTCATGCGGCGGCAGTTACTGGCGATCTCGATAAACTCCGCCTCTTCGGGCGTCATCTGTATGACATCGGCCGTCTTCTCGACGACATCCGGGTGACCAGCGCCCTAGACGCGATGGGGCCACATGGTCTTCTGGAACTGGTCGATGATGTCAACACGCACGCCGTGGAGGCCGGGTTCCCTGGGGCGCCGCGCCCCTCGACAGGCTACGCCGACAGCCCAGCCCTCGCCCCAGCCGGCGATGTCCACGAGGCGATCAGACACGGCTACGAGGCAGCCCAGCCGCTCATCCATGGCGCAAGGATCCCGCTGAACGAGGTTTTCAACATCATCGAAGCCAACCGCAACAGGCTGTAGCTGCCTGTTCTCCGCTCCGCCTGCATCCGACGCGACCGGGCGGCAACGTAGGTGAACACGCACCGTAGGGCACACTCGTCGGGCAGCAGCGGCTAACCGGAGAAAACGCGCAGAAACGCCTACATGCCAACGGATGGGTTGATTGCGACTTCCCAGGTCACGCCGAACTTGTCCACAAGGGAGCCGAACCAGAACCCCATGCCGGTGTCCGCGAAGTTGGTCACGTTGGTGGCGCCTTCGGATAGGCGGGTGAAGACCTTGGTCAATGCGTTGACGTTGGCCGGGTCGCCTTCGAGGCTCAGGCTGACGGCGGTGTTCTTGACGGGGACTGGTTCAGCGGCAGGCCAGTCGACGGTCTCGATGATGAACCCGCTCGGCGTCTTCAGGTAGCCGGCCACAACGAGTCCCAGGTCAGCCTCGGCAATGTCCGCACTTGGGTCGGCCGCGGCCCAATCGGCGTACGTTTGCACAACGAGGCTACCGCCGAACACCTCTGAGTAGAAGCCGAGTGCCGCGCAGGCCTGGCCGTTGAACCGCAGCAGCGGGTTGAGTCTCAACACATCCCCAGCGTACCGGTCCCAGGACGGAACTACCGCACCGGCTGAACCAAGAAACAGGACATCGCTGCATGACCATGACGGAAGTGAATGTGACAACACAACGGAGTGCTGGAACACTGATCTGATGGCCACCTTCTACACAGCGGACACCCACTTTGGGCACGCGAACCTGCTGAACCTGTCTGGCGCGCGCGGGGCTGCTTTCTCCAGCATTGAGGAAATGAACGAGACACTGATTGCCAATTGGAACAACACCGTTTCAGTTAAGGACACGGTGTGGGTGCTTGGTGACTT
This sequence comes from Cellulomonadaceae bacterium, assembly GCA_031256435.1. GTDB lineage: Bacteria > Actinomycetota > Actinomycetes > Actinomycetales > Cellulomonadaceae > Xylanimonas. Next base: position 44,199 of record JAIRQO010000048.1, on the reverse strand, counting down.
TGACATGGGTGGAAAGGACGCCTCGCTGGCCTTGCTCCCGCGTTTGAATGGCACCAAGATTCTCATAGCTGGCAACCACGATCGCTGCTGGGCGGGCGCCCGCAACAGTTGGCTACAGCGCGCCCGCTACCTCGATGCCGGGTTCGCCGCCATTCTTGACTGGGCTGTTACCACCCTTCCGTCCCCGCGGAAGAACAAGCAGAACCTCCGGGTGATGCTCAGCCACTTCCCTTACGGCGGCGATTCGCACGGCGATGACCGGTATGCAGGCGCGCGTCTGCGTGATGAAGGCGTGCCACTCCTGCACGGCCACGTCCATGAAGCGTTCCGTGAACGCCGCTCCGAGCGAGGCACGTGGATGGTCAACGTTGGCGTGGACCTGTGGGACTACAGGCCCGTCTCTGAGTCTGAACTCGCCGTTCACCTCTCTGCACTGGGCAAGTAACCCCAGCCGCCTGTTGAGTTGGTCACCCCATGTGACAGATGCTGCAGAGGCCAACGCGACCGACGTGACCGCGCATCGATGAGGCCGGTGCCGGGGATGACGGCGGTGGAGTTGAGGTTCCGGTGGGAATTGAGGGTCCCGTCGGGCCTGACGACAGCGAGGTGACAGTGACAAGTGACAAGTGACAAGTGACGAGGTACATGTGACAAATGACGAGAGTTGATGACAAATGACCTGACATCTGACGCGATTGTCATATGGATTCTGTCACGTACCACCTCTAGGGAGGTCCTCGATATGCTTCGTGGTGAGCGAAGCGACCTCACCGTGACGCTCGCTGCCTTGGGGAACATGCACGGAGGCGGCCTCATAGTGCTCGGCGTTAGGGAGCGGAGCGGGGCACGCCTGGTCAAGCCAGCCACGGACGTGGATTGTGTCCCCTGCAGTTTAGGGTTTGGCGGGCCCACCGCGCCTTGTCAACGGCTCCGGTCCCGGTCCGTCGAACCTAGCCGCAGTTTGGAAGCACAACGGCGATACCTGCGGCTCACGAGCCCGAAAGCCACCAATTCGCCCGCAATTGGGAAGCACAACGGCGAATTCTGCGATGTGCTCATCAAAACGCTGTGATGCGTGACTCCGGATACGTTGCACGAACGGCAAAAAAGTAACCCGCAGGTGCTCTGACCTGCGGGTTTACAGTACCCCCAACGGGATTCGAACCCGTGCTACCGGCGTGAAAGGCCGGCGTCCTAGGCCGCTAGACGATGGGGGCCAGGACCGCGCAACTCGCCTGGGCGAGCCTTGCAGCCGGGCTAGTCTACTACTGGGAGGAGATCGCGCAAAATCGCGCGTCGGCCAGAAGCGCTCACCGCGCCAGAATCCACCGCGTCATCCCATGCCAACGCCCCCGTAGCAAGGCGTAACCACACGTCACACGTGGTTTCCACTACGGCCGGCGGAGTCCCGCGCGTGTGGCGGGGGTTTCGACCGTCGCTCGCAGCGCTCGCTGGCTCAACCGCCCGTCCGGCCTCAGCCCCACCCGCCCCATCAGCCACGCCAATCTGCACCACGCCCGCCGGGGGCACGCGCACCTCCACAGCCCCACCCGGATTCCGCGCCGCCAACTCCTCCAGCGTGTAGCGCACCGCAGTCAGCACCTCCGCGCGAGAGGCTTCTCCACCCTGCCACGCAGACACCGCCGCGCGACCCACAGGCTCGGGCGTTCGTCGTCGGGCAGGCACAGTCAGAGCATACCGATGCCCACGGACGCAAACAGCGTTACGGTGGAAATACCTGCCTCACTTGCCGCGGCAGTACCCACACCTGCAAGGACGCATCGTGGCCGAAACCCCAGCACCCCATGTCATCTTCACGGAATCGAGCGTTGAGCCGAGCCTGATTGTTGACGGCATTGTCAACATGGGCGCCTACAAAGCCAAGCAGGCCAACCGCACCATCCTCATCCGCGCGGTGCTCGCCTCCTTTGTTTTTGGTGCGACGACGATGCTGGCCGGCACGGTAGCCACACAAACCGGGCAGGCATGGCTGGGCGCGTTGGTGTTCCCCACGGCGCTGGTGATTGTGCTGTTGCTGGGATTGGAACTGGTGACCAGCACCATGGGGTTTGTGCCGCTGGCGTGGTGGCGCGGCGAGGCTCGCGGGATTGACGTTCCCCGATCCATCGGCGTGGCCATCGGCGGGCACATCATAGGATGCGGGCTGTTTGCGCTGGTGTTCTACGCCACGGTGACCGAGTGGGGCCGTCACATGGACGCGCCGCTGGTGACGTGGATCATTGAGTTGGCCGAGCACAAGACGCTGAATTACGCCTCCATGGGCCTGGTGGCGGGCGTGGGCCTTGCCGTGCTGCGCGGGTTCCTGTGTAACTGGCTGGTGTCCATGGGTGGCGTGATGATGATGACTTCGCGCACCACCGGCGGCAAGATTGCGGCCATTTGGCTGCCCATTTTCCTCTTCTTTGCGCTGGGCTGGGAGCACTCCGTGGTGAACCTGTTTGTGATGCCCACGGCCATGTTGTGCGGCGCGCCGATCACCTTTGGCGATTGGTGGCTGTGGAACGAGATCCCCGTGATGATTGGCAACCTGCTGGGTGCGTCGATCCTGACGGCCATGGGACTGTGGCTCTGCCACCGCTGGGACGTGCCCTGGCACCACAACAACCCCAAGCACAACACCTACCACGAGGCCTCCCTGCATCTGCATGACCACGATGCTGCTGTGGAGAGTTAGGGGCTGGCGGGTTGCGGGTTGGCTTGTTGCGGGTTGGCTTGTTGCTGGTTGGCTGGCTGAGGGTTGGCTGGTGGGTTGCGGACTGGCGGGTCACAGGCTGACGGGTGACAGATTGCCTGGCCGAAGGTGAGGGATGACGTCCCCGATGATTGCGAGGGTGTCTGATTCCAGCGAGCCCGGCTGAAGCCACCACCCGTCCGTGGCGCGGGCGTGAGTCCAGGTTGACATGATGGCGAGGGCATCCAGCGGGGTTCCTGTGATCCTCAGTTGGGATGGTGAGGTGGGCCGCGTTGCCTCAATCAGGTCTCGGCGCGCCGCTGCTCGGGTGGGCGTATTGCCGATGACCACGGACGCCTCCGTGAGGATGGTGATGTCCTGCGACGATCGTCGGGCATGGGAGAGCGCCTGGTGAAGTGCCGCCCGCATGGCCAGAGCGGTAGAAATGTCAGCGGCGTGGAGCCTGATGATGCGGGCACACTGGGCGGCGGTGGCAACGTCTCGCGGGTGCCGGACGGTGGCGATGAGTGGGGTGGGAGTGTGCGGCTTGTGGTTGGGCGTGGTGTGGGCTGTGAGGTGGCCGAGATGCTCGAGCGACACCAGTGCGCGGGAGGGGTTGGCCGTGGGGCGTGGCGGGAGGCGCCAGTGCCAGCGGTGGAGGCCGCTTCGCTGGGCGCACATGGCGAGCGCGCGGAGATCGCGGGCGCTCGCGGCGTGCTCGAGGCTCCAGGCGAATGGGATGCGCGAGGTATGGGTGGCGAGGCTGGCTGCAAGACGCATGGCCTGCGATCCGTGCAGGGACGTGGGCCCGAGGCGGAGGTGGGGGCCAACGCCAACGAGGGCGATTCCGGCCTGCTCAGCCTGGGACACCAGGTGGGCGAGTTGGTTGCTGTGGTGCCGGATGAACGCTGCCGGGAGGCTGGTGGGGCGTGTGGGGCTGGATGGGTGACGAGGGTTGCGAGGATTGCGAAGGTTGCGAGGATTGCGAAGGTGTGCCGTGGGGTTGGCCGGGCGTGCTGAGTTCGCCGTGGGCCCGGATGGGTGTGCTGGGTTGCGATGGTGTGCCGTGTGCCCGGATGAGTGGGCTGGGTTGGTGGGGCGTGCCGTGGGCCCGGATGGGTGTGCTGGGTGTGCCGTGGGCCCGGATGGGTGTGCTGGGAGTTGGGTCTGCGACAGGCTCGGTTTGGGTTGGTGGAGCAGTGATCTGTGACTCTTAAGGAGTTGGCGCTCAAACCTATCTTCCAGGGCCGAGCGGCGCGGGCAGGGCTTTCTGAATATTGGTCGCGAGCGACGGTTCGTGGGGGAAGGGAAATCGCAGAGATCAAGTGCCACGGGAATGGCAGGTGCGGAGAATTCGAGGAGTGTCATGACGGGCCTCACGTGTCCCGAACGGCCGGGATTGCCGTCTGCGCTGATTCACGCGGACGGCCCCCACGGTAGAAATTCTGGAGTCCAGGCACTGGGATGTGAACAGATTTGCAACGTCCGTGATCGATACTGATTCGTCCGGTAACAGCACGATAACGCCAGGGTCACGGCGAGGTCACATCTGAGGGTACGGCTCTGTGCGCTGAGCAGGCCAGGACCCTCCTGGGTCCGGATGAGGTGCGCGGGTTTCGTTGTGGGTCCGGATGAGGTGCGTGGGATTCGTTGTGGGTCCGGATGAGGTGCGCGGGATTCGTCGCGGGTCCGGATTACTTGCCCAATAGCGCTCATTAGGTAACTAATCCGGACCCAGAATGCCTAAGTGGCACCTGATCCGGACCCACGATGGTTGGGTGGCACCTGATCCGGACCCACGGGGTTGGGGAGTGGAGTGATCCGGACCCAGAACGTATGAGGGGCACTTGATCCGGACCCAGGGTGCGAGGTGGAGTGATCCGGGCCCACAACGCGAGAGGCACGACGGCAATGGAGTGCGGGCTCACCTGGATCGTCGTCGCAGGTCATGCGCATCCAGGGACATGCCGAACCGCTGCGTGGCGCCCGATGCACCGTGTTTCGGAATCCGATTTCACGAACGGGCAAAAGTGTTGTACTGTATTCCTCGGCTCATTGACCGGGGTGTCCGGTAAGTGAGTTCCAAGGCCCTGTAGCGCAGTTGGTTAGCGTGCCGCCCTGTCACGGCGGAGGTCGCGGGTTCGAGTCCCGTCAGGGTCGCCGACATGGCGCCCAGTTCTTGCTCTCACGGTGGGACTGGGCGGTTGTGTCTCGGCTCTGTAGCTCAGTTGGTAGAGCGCACGACTGAAAATCGTGAGGTCACCGGATCGACACCGGTCGGAGCCACGAGGCCCGACGCGAGTTTACTCGCAGTCGAGGCCGAGGGCGAGACCGTTGTCTGAGGAGCGCATTGCGCGACGATGCACACCGGTCGGAGCCACCGAACCGAGAGGCCCTCGCGCTTGCGCGAAGGGCCTTTTGTGTGAGGTGGCGACTCCGGTGTTTCCACCCCACAAAGTATCTCCGTTTCACTCCGAATACTTTGCAGGGACCCCGGAATGAGGAGCGCATTGCGCGACGATGCACACCGGTCGGAGCCGCAACAAAATGCCAGGTCAGGATAGGTTTCCTCACCTGGCTTTCAGCATATCCGGCGTGAGCGGTGACGCCGCGGCCAACACGAACCCCGCCACTCCCTCAACCCGCATTTTCAACATTGACCAAGGACTTCTCCAGGGCTTCCGTGTGGTGCGGGACCAATGCGAGGATCTCAGCGCTCCACTTCTCACGTTGATCGCTGGACGCCGAAGCGTCGCGAGTCAAGGTCCGTTGCAGACGTGCTGCATCAAGTTGTGCGCGGCGGGCCTGGGTGATGGAGAGATTCACATCACGGACAGCGTCTTCACCGTTGAACGCCTCCGCGAATCCGGCCTCCTCCTCGGCTGCGTCAATACGCTCGTCGAACGCAAAGAGGGCAAGATCGGCCTCGTCTCGGCAGCGAACCCACAGCGCCTCCAGGGCCGCCGCCGCGTCAGCGGCCCTGCGTTTTTCAGCACGCTCCGCCGCAGCTTGCGCCTGCGCTTGACGGTCCGCCAGGGCAGAACGCTGCCCGGCCAATAGACGTTCGCTGGCTTCGCGTTCGCGTGCTAGACGCCATTGCGCATCCGCCCTTTCTCTGGCCTCGGCAACTTTCTGCCTGTGATGGCGGCGTACCCCAACAACAACCACACTAGCCGGCGCCCCAAAAATCGCGAGGAAGCCAACGATGCCAATCACCGTTATCCCAACCTCTCGCCAATGCTCGGCTCGTGCCTCCGCTTCCTCCGCTGCCACCACCACACGCGAGTGGGCGCGGTTGTTCGCCACCTCGGACCGGAGATTGTATGACTCGCACGTTGGCTGGTTCTCCCAGGCGCCGAAGGTGCTATCACGATGCCAGAGTGTGCCGCCCACGGCGCACTGGATCAGGGCCAGATGGTCTGGTTTTCCGGCGACGAACCAGCGATCCCCAATCAGGGCGTCACTCTTGTGATGGTTCTCCTTCAGCGCCGTTGTTTGGTCCAAGAAACTGCGTTCAGAAAGCGGATATTCGAACGCATCGCTGGAAGTACACCTGGTGCTCCAGTATTCGGAACCGTTATGCTCCGCAGTGCGGAACGGACATGGATAGCCGGCTTCCCAGGCAGCGGTTCGCAGTTCCAAGGCATTGGTGACGGTGGCAATCTCCCAGTCAGACGCACGGACTTCGCTCAGTGACGGGTCGGCTAGCACGGCATCCTCAACACTGCTAGAGGCGTCATCTTGCGTTGCTTCCGCAAAGACGAAAGGTGCTGCTAACGCACACAGCAGAACCAGCACGCCAATGACGATGCGACGAGTGTAGTGAGTGGTCACTGTTTCCATGAGGAAAGACTAAAACAGGGTACTGATATGAAAATTGCACTGAAGGAACGCGAATGTGGGGCCTCGTGCTTCTCGGAGATGTTTGGCATGGCTCCGTGCAGTTTTCCGTCACGGCGATGCCCGGATGGCTGCGCCGTTTATCGTCGTGGGCCCGGATGGGAGTGGCTTTCGTCGTCGTGGGCCCGGATGACTCACTCAATGCGGCTCTTGAGGTGAGTGATCCGGGCCCACAAGGTTGATACGCAATGTGATCCGGGCCCACAACGAATCTGGCGTGAGTGATCCGGGCCCACAACGCGCGCGGGGTACCCTGGATGCATGGCTAAGACTCATCCGCACATTGACCAACCCACGGACGCGCAACTGGCTCAGGTAGTGGCCACCAAGCCGGACGCGATCGCTCATACGTACCTGGCGCTGCACCGCCTCATCGTCGAAACCGTGCCGGACGTCAAGGTGTCCGTGGACGAACATGACGGCGCGATCGGCTACGCAGCCCGGCAGTGGGGGTATGACGGGTGGGGGATGGGCGCCGTGGTGCCGTACTCCAAGTGGGTGAATCTCCAGTTCATTGACGGTGCCAGCCTGCCCGATCCCCACGGGCTCCTCCAGGGCGCGGCCAAGCGCGTGCGGCACGTGAAACTCTTCTCCGCTGCCGAGGTTGCCAAGCGCGCCCCGGACTTGCAGGCGCTGGTCAAGGCTGCTGCCGCGCTGAAGGTCTAGGGACTGCGACGGCCGGCCAGTACCCCTACCCAGCCTCACACCCGCGCCTCACACCTCCGCGTGCGGGTCCGTCCCGGCCGCGATGGCCAAGTCCCGGATCGGCGAGCGCGCCAACGCCGTTAATGCACGAATCCCCCAGTTGTCCGCATACCCCATGCCCACGGCTTCGGGGTCGCACTCCGTATGAAGTGCGACGAAGGACTCGGCTGATTCGGACGTGTCCGCTCCGCTGCCCAGGCGCTCGCGGAAGTCAACAATGTCCTTGTTGAATCGCACCAATACGGTGGCCAGCGCGGAACAATCGGCATCGGAGGCGTGCCGCATCCCCACGGGCGCATTGCGGGCAATCACTCGCACGGATCTCATGGCGCGCTCCACGTGGATGGCCTGGTCACGGAGTGTTTCCAAATCCTTCAGGTGTCTGCGGTTGACCGAGTACCGTGCCAGTTTGCAGGCGCCGTCCGAGCGCGTCAGCCATTCGTCGAGCACGGATTCACTGTGACGGCCCTGCTCTAAGGCGTGGAAAAACTCGGCGTCGGATCGGACGGAGACGCCCTGGGCCAGCGTGTTGACCGTTTCGGCGAGGGCGGCGAGCGCGGCCTGCCCCTGGCGCCGAATCCCTGCGCGCGGGTCTGCCGGAGCCAGAAGCGCCACGGCCAACGCCACCAGTGCCCCCACCACCGTGTCCGCCGCGCGCCCAAACGGCCCGCCTTGCAGCGCAGGAAGCCCAACAATCACAATGGCCTGAGTGCCCGCCTGGGCCGCCAGCACCGCCCCGCGATCCACAAACCTGCTCAGCAGCGCGGTCACCACCAGCACGGACCCGAGTTGCCACCAACCCGACCCAATGACGGTGACCACCAGATCACCCATCGTGACGCCGAGGGTGACGCCCACGCCCACCTCGATGATCCTGCGCGCACTTCGGTCAAACCCGAATCCCAGGCACGCCCACGCGGCAATGGAGGCGAAGAATGGCGTGGAGTGCCCCAGGAGGTGGAGGCCGAGGAGGTACGCGATCACCGCCGCGATTCCCGCCTGGATCACGGGCCAGAAGGCAGCGCGAAGCCGCAGCCAGCCCAAGTGAAGGCGCACGCGCGGGTCCATGGGTCACACCTCCTTTCTCGTCGAGCCTAGGCCAAAGCGCCGCATCCAGGGCTGAATCGGCGCCACCGCCGTGGGCCCGGATGGTAGTGCCTCTCCACGTTGTGGGCCCGGATTACTCACCCAAAGCGGCTCTTTAAGTGGCTGAACCGGGCCCACAACGAATCTGGGCACCCTGATCCGGGCCCACGGCGGGACTGAGTACCCAGATCCGGGCCCACGGCGTCAGTGCCGGGACCGGGAGTGCCGCCGTCCATTACGTTGGAGGTATGCCTGTGTTCGATCGTCGCGTTGCATTGCCGTTTGCCATCCTCGGATTCCTCCTCGGGCTCTCGGGCGTCCTGGCCAGTTCCCTGGAGGACGGCGGCTATGGCTGGGGGAACCTCGCCTATTTCACCATCTGGACGAATATTGCCGCCACCGTCCTCTTTGCCCTGTGGGCTATCCATATGAGGAAGCCCGACGAACGTGACCCAGTTTCTCCTGCCATCTCAGCAGCATCAAACCCTGCCCTCATCCACAGTCCGGACCCAGCCCAAACCAACCCCTCGCCAACCCTCCGACGCTGGACCATGTATATAACGTCTTCCATCATCCTGGTCCTCGTGGCCTATTGGACGCTCCTGGCCCCCGTCTCCGAGTACCCGCTGGTCACCTTCTCCAATATGACCACGCACTTGGCCACGCCCATCCTCTTCACCACGTTCTACCTCACGTGCGTGCGTCCCGGCGCCATCCGCCCGCGAGACATCCCCCTGTCCATGGACATCCCCATTGTGTACGTGATCTTTGCCTACGCCCTCCACGCTGCGGGCTACGTTTTCACCCATGACCTGGAAGGCCGCGCGGTGCGCTTCCCGTACTTCTTCCTCGATTTCCATGACATCGGCTGGACGTGGGTGGCCATCTACATCGTTGCCATCGCCGTGGGCGTGGCACTCCTTTCCACCCTGTTCTGGGCCATAGACCGCCGCCGCGCCAACAGTTGAATCGTCGCCGCTACCGTGGGCCCGAATGGCAGTGCTTTCCCCCCTTCTGGGCCCGGATGGCGGTGCCTCTGAACGTTGTGGGCCCGGATTACTCACCCAAAGACGCTCATTAGGTGGCTGATCCGGACCCACAGCGAATCTATGCACACTCATCCGGGCCCACAGCGAATCTGGGCACACTGATCCGGGCCCACAACGAACCTGGGCACACTGATCCGGGCCCACAACGAATCTGGGCACACTGATCCGGGCCCACCGCTTCACGCACAGTGACACCCGCGGGGCCTCCAACCCCGTCCCGCAAGTAACGCAACCCGCCGCAGCAACGCCCGTCCCGCCGTTACAGGATTGTTAGAAAGCGGCATCGTCGCAGTGACCTGCGGGAATGCGGCAAAATCTGCTGGATTGTCAGATTTCTCCGGATTCTGCGGGGCGTTTTGCCGTTTTCTGAAGCAGGAACCGGCCATCCCGCCTACCATCAAGAGTGCGGAGGTGTGGTGTGACGTGGCTCACACCTGCATCGCGGCGAGTCACCAGGCAGTGCGGCAGGGAGGGCTACAGTGCAACGAGGCGGATCGGGCACGTCACGCGCGCGTCAAGCGCCGTGGCAGCGTGGCCTTTCCGTGTTCACGCGCGGCCGCCCGTCCCGATTCTCCTCCTCCATTGTTGCCGTGGTTGCCGCCACCATGGTGTTGGGCCCGGCCTGGTCCGTCCAGGTCAACGCTGACGCCCTCGGCGATCCCGGCGCCTCCCCAGAGCAACAACAATCCGCGCCCCCGTCAACCCCGGAACCCTCGCCCTCGCCTGATGTGGCACCCTCCCCGTCACCATCGCCATCGCCGTCACCCTCTCCGTCTGCGACGAAACAGCCGCGCACCCCGTTGTTGGAAACGGGCCAGAACCTGGGCGAACCCGCAGGAATCCTGGCCGCCACGGACGCCGTGGAAGGTGAGGGCCTGGACCCGTGTGAGGACCTTGAACTGGGCGACGGTGAGGGCGGCGAGCAGGAAGGCTGCGAACCGACCGAGCCTGACCCGGAGCCGGACCCGCCTGCCCTGCTCCCACCCACGGTTGCTGTCACTCCTACCTGGGCGCTGACTCGTGAGTACCACTGGGACATCGAGAAGACCGGCCCCGAGGACACCGTCCCCGCAAGCGCCACCGCCACGCCGCCCTTCACCGCCGAGGTTCCCTTCAGCGTCACCGTCACACCGGCTGGTGTCACGGATACCGAACGCACCCTCTCCGGAACGGCCACGGTGACCAACCCCAACGAGGATTCCGTCACCGTAGAGTCCTTCCGCATCGTCGATTTCTCCTCCGACGATGTAGCCTGCCAATGGTTCCTCCCGGCAACTGCACCTGAACGGGACCCAGGAGGCGAAACCCCAGACGGCGACGAAACCCCCGATCCGTCAGGTGAGCCAACCCCGCCTGCCGAGGACCCCGATCCCCGGGTGGTTGAGCCAGCGCCGGAAGGCGCGCCGGTCGAAACCCCCAGCGGCGTAACCACGGAACCAGAACCCTTCCCCGCCACTGGCGCCACCATCCCCGCCCTCAGTGATGCAGAGTTCACCTTCACCTGCGCGTTGGACCCCGAGGACTCCACCCTGGACCGCGAAGACACCGTGGAAGTCATCTGGAGCGATCCCCGGGCGGTTGAGCCAGCGCCAGATGGCGCGACGGTCGAAACCCCCGGCGGCGAAACCCCAGAAACCCCCGCCACCACCACCATCCTCAGTGCCGAGCAGGATTGGCTCGATTCTGACGCTTCCGCCATCACCAACCGCCGCATTGCCGTCCTGGACAACGAGGCCAACCCTCCCGCAACGGCCACGTACATCGGCGTTGCCCAAGCGGATGCACCGCCCACCACCTTCACGTACACCACCACCCTGGCCGGTCCCAAGAAACTCGCCGCCGAGCCCAACGAGTACACCAACACGGCGTGGTGGGTGGACGTCACCGGCATCCCCAACCCGGCTAGTGCCACCTTTGATCCGTTCAACCCCGCCACCAACGCCACCAACTCAGCCGCGGCCACCGCGAGCGTGGGCACCCCGCTCTGGGCCCGTGTCAAAGCGGCAGTGGCCACATCACTCCCACTCGCCACCGGCGGCCTCAACGACGTCCCACTCCGCCTGTCCATCCCCGGCCCGGACGTGAACTTCACCACCGGCCTGGTCACGTGCGCCACGGACACCGAGGACTGTGATACCGGCCCCGCCGAGCAAGGCGTCGCAGACGTCTACTGGCACCACGTACCCGGCATGTGGCAACTGTCCGCAGGCACCGCCCCAGGCGGCTACACCATCCCCACCACCCTGGACATCGGCGGCGCCCCCACGCCGTACACCTTCACGGACACCTTTGAGGACGTCGGCAGCCTCCACTGTACCGGTGCCATCGCTGACGCTGCTATTCTCGACGAAGCCTGCACCTCCACATTCATGTCCTTGGACAACGGCGGTTCGCTCGGCGCGTTCGCCGCGTCGGCCAGCAACCCGCCCACGCCGTGGGCAACATCCAACACGTGGGCCCAGAAGCAATCCGTGTCCCTCCTCCTGGACCTCACCCAGAACGCCTCCGCCAAAGCCCCGGCCCTCGAGTGGCTCAAGGAACTCCAGGGCTCGCACGCCACGGTGACCATCATCATCCAGAACGGCGGGGGCACGCAGCAGGTATACAGCCAGCCCATGCGCTCGCAGGCCGATTATGACGATGCCGTCAAAGCCGTCACCGGCGCAGAATCTGGCGGTTCGACGAATTGGGATGCCCTCCTTACCCAGGCAAGCCAAGGCGCCGCCAAGTTGGCCGTGTTCTTCCCCTCGGGCGATCCCGTCACCTTCACGGGAGCCCCGGAAGGCTGGGCCAATGAAACCCAGTTTGCCGATGTGGAAGCGGCCATCTACGCGGCCAACGCCCTCAAATCACGCGGTACGCACATTGCCATCGTCAACGCCGGGGGAGCGGGGCCCCACAACCTTGCTGCCGTAGGCAGCATCGTCGGGAAAGCATTCCAAGACGGTAACAACGGCAGCGCGTCCTACCTCCCCACGCATTACCAGTGGGCGCCCACCATTGATGATCTTGAGGTGGAGGGTGTTCACCAGGACACGTGGTTCACCTGGCACATTGACACGTCCACATCATCCGTGTGGGCGCGGCCAGGCGAGGGTGCGCCGATCACCGTGACGCACACCATTTTCACCGAACGCCATGACTCCTTCCGTTTGGCGGGAGCCGTGCAGGTGTCTCTGGACGCGGACAGCCACTGCTACACCACGTTCCAGCCGCAGGAAACGCAGCAGGATTGCAAGCCGCTGAACCTCAAGGGTGCCGAGTTCTACATCAACAATGACAACGGACATTCCGAGGAGAAACTCGCCGCCACCATTTCGGGTGACCTCTACGTGACTCCGGGCGGCGAGCCAGTGACCGTGTGGATTGGCGAAGAGTGGGACGGGAGCGTATGGAAGAAGCTCTCCAATGACGATTTCCAGATTGACGTCAAGGTGGATACTGAGGAAAACCCGAGCACTAAGTTCACCGCGCGGGCTAAATGGAGTCTCGATTCCGGGCTTGACGGGTCCGAGGACACCGTGGATTCCGAGAACGCGCTGGCGGACAGCCACGGCGGAGTGGACTCGGACGGGGATGCGGGCTTTGAGAGTTTTGACCTGACCGATTCCACGGCCACGCTCAATACTGATTGCACGGAGTTGAATGCCGCTGACTCCGCCGCACCCGGCAATGAAGCGTCCGGTTGCGCCCTGGACGGCGAGGTGCTGGAAGCCTTCGGACTGGTAGGCAAAGACAACGCCATCAAGCGCAGTTACACGCTGCGGCTGGGTGACGTGGCCGCGCTGAACGCCAGCGTACGGGCGCCGGACGGTGGCGACTATATCGTCGGGAAGAAGACTGCTGACGGTGAAGGGCAGGTCAACACCTGGACCAGCAAGGCAACGCTGATCACCTCGGGTCTGGATGTCATCACGGATCGCTCGCGGTATTACAGCGACGATGCTCCCGCGTGTCCGGTTGCGCACGGCGAGCCTGCTGAGCCCGAGGGCGACGGGTCTGAACCTCCGGAAGGGGAAGAGTCCGAGTTGCCTGAGGGTGACGAGTCCGAACCCCCCGAGACCCCCGCGCCTTCGCTGACGGAAGGCGATTGCCAGTCCACGGCCACCAATCCCCAACCCCGCAAGCAAGCGGTTCACACCGGGAAGTCGCTCACCTTTGACGTGACGAGTGCCTGGAAACTGGTGCGTGATTACCAGTGGGAACTCACTAAGGAAGCCAAGGACGTGACCGCGCGTCCCACGGCTGTCACCAGCGCCGAGGGATACCAAGCGCCGGTGTTTTCTGCCGCGCCTGAGCCGATTGACGCGGCGCTCAGGGCCGTGTTGGACCCCACCACACTCAATCAGGCCGCAGTGGATTACCGCCTGACCCTTGCCCCCGGCATCACGGTGGACACCTCGCGGACGTTGCTCGGGCGCGTGACGGTGGCTAACCCCAACACGGCTGACCACCCGGCGGCATCGGTCACGGCCACGGTGCAACGGCTGGATTCTGAGGACAATCCGATGCAGTGCGGATGGGGGACCACACCTGCGGCGGCGGCAGAGGCCGCTGCCTCCACGGCTACGCAGAAAACCAGCACCACCGTCAGCCTTGCCCGAAACTCCGTCGCCCCGCCGCTGTACTTCGCGTGTCCGCGGGAAACCGCGATGTCAGGCATCCCACTGCCGTTGTACGCCTCCGAGGAGGATCAGGTCCTCGTGACCTGGGATCCCGCCGTGGCACGCTCTCACGCTGACGTGCCTGGCCGCGCCTTCACCCCGCCTGCAGATGACGTGTTCCCCACGGAGGATCAAGCGCGTCTCACCGTGCCCACCCAGGAGAAAAACTGGTGGGAAGCCGATGACTCCGCAGGCAACAACCCTGAATCCTGGTGGCCCGGTTCCACCTCTGTGATCACGTATCGCAAAGTGACACTGCTGGATGACAAGACCACCGGCGGCGTGGGCGTAGTGCCGTGCGCCGTCAGCGGAGACTGCACAGCGGAAGATTACACAGTTGAGTGGACCGACGAGGGCGATCAGGAGATCGCCGCCCGGCAGGTGATTCTCGGCGATTTCATCGGCACCCCAACGATTGACACCACCTACCGCCTCAGCCACAACGCGGCCAATGACCTCTGGCAAACCCGCCAGTACATCAACCACGCATGGGTGATTGATTCCGGCAACGGCGCCACTCCCGCCACTTTTGCCGCAACCCCAGGCGCCAAGCATCACCAGGCCACCACGGTGACCATCAAGCCTGCCCCAGTGCATGACCTGAGGGCCATGGCCACTATTTCCGGCATTGTCAATGGCGAGGGCGTCTCGGCGCTCGCAGGCGGGTACGTCCGCACGGGGGAGTTCCTGGTCACCACCGTCACCGTGTACAACACGGGTAACCGGGACGCCTCGCTCACGCAGTTGCAGGCTACCATCCCGCCGGGCTTGGAACTGGCACAGGTGGATCTGCCACTCCTCGGCACCATCTCCGGCGGCTGGGCGGTCACCACGCCTTCCACCTTCACACCGGGCACGTTCCCGGTCAGCACGTCAACGTCCGGCGTGTTCACACCGGGCACCAAGGGCACTCCCACGCCTGCCACGCTGACATTTACCCCCAGCACGCCGGTTACAGTCACCTCCGGCACATCCTCCATCCCCGCCAAAATTCTGCTGGTCCTGAAAGTGGTGGACCCGGGTTACGTGACGGCAGATCTCAAGGCCTACACCACCGGCAGCGGCTCGGCAGAGGGCATCGGCGGGTTGGATCTCACGCAGGACATCGTCATCACGGGCGCGCTCGGCGGCCTGGACTACACGCAACTGCAGGACGCGGCGCTCCAGGACATCGGCCAGGCTGGCGTACTGGAGGATAACGTCCCGGCCAACAACGCCTCCCCGCAACTCGCCACCCCGCACAACGTGTACCTGGACTGGAACGTAGGCTGGAACCTCACCCCCACGCACACGCTCGATTACACGTGGTCACTCGGCAAATCCGTCACCGGAAGGCATCCCGGCATTTTCCGTCCCGACGAATTTGATGCGTCAACGTTCACCTGTAAGGATCTGGAGGATCCCACGTGCAGCGCGGGACTCCAACCTCCAGGGTTGAGTCCGGCTAACGCGGCCAACCAACTCTCGTCTCCCGGGCAAGGCGCCTGGTTTGAGTACGTGCTCACCGCCAATGTGGAAACCCGCACCGAAACCTGGTCCCTGACCTGCGATTCCACCATCACCGTGACCAACCAGAACCCGGTGTACAAGTCCCTGGTGGGCGCTGAGGTGCTGATTGACGGCACATCCTGGGTGGTGCTGAACTCGTCTCACTCGGTCATGCGCGGTGGCATCACCGGCGCCAGCGGACCCACGGCAACCTATACGCTCGCTCCCGGCTGGTGCGAGCAAACCGGAGCCACCAAACTCGGCACCAACACCACCATTCCTCACTGGTGGATTCGCAATACGGACAACCGTGACGGCGCCTCAGCGGCTGCCAACGCGCATCCCACCCAGGGCGATGCTGGAACCGCCAGCGTCCAGGTGATCCTGCCTAACCTTCGGCAAGTCAGCCAGGCGGCCAAGCAGGCCGAAGGCACCACCACCGCACCGTTCCCCGCCGTCAGCAACGCGCCCGGAGACGCCACCCTCACGGGAGCCACGGCGCATATTGCTGACGATTACACCGGCTTCGCAACGGCCCACTGCGCGGACCCGCTGCCCTCAGCACCGTGCATCGGCGAGCCAGCGGACACCGTAGTCCTCACGGCAGAAGCCGTGTGGCAGGGACGCACGGCTATTGAATTCCCCTATGCGCAACTCGTCGGGTCTGAAGATTCCAGCGATGAAGCGAGTACCTCCACCAAGGGCAGCACCACGGGCGTGACGCCGGAGAACCAGGCCGAGGGCACGGCGTACCTGTTCGATACTGGAGCGGCGCTGACACCGCAGGTGTGCCGGAGCACCGCCACCCTCGGCGCTGTGGAATGTGCCGCACACAAGGATTCGGTGACGGCCACGGTGACTACGGGGCAGTCCCTCCTCGTCGCCAAAACGGTAGTGCCTACCCTCACGCGGACGTTCTCGGACTGGACGGCCACGCAGACGCTCACCGGTGACCCCATCAAGGAAGGCGACCAGCAAGGGCTCACCACGTTCCCGCTTGCCGCCTCGGCTACGCCGGGTCATTTTGAGGATTCCGACTGGCAGGTCCAGGGTGACATTACGGTGACCAACCCCAACAACTGGCCCGTGGAAACGGACATTGTGCATGCGCTGAACCTTGCGGGAGGTACTTGCACACTGACGGCCTCCACGCCGGAAGGTTCACCCGAGCCTGCATCGTCGGGCGCGGAACTCAAAGCCGTGGAGACCATCCCGGCCCGAGTGGGGACCACCAAGGGTTCGCTCGCGGTCCACTATGACTGCCTTTTCGACGATTACCCGGACAAGTACGTGGGGACCTCCACGGCGGACATTGCCTGGAAGCAGTATGACGCGCATTCGGGTACGGACGCAGCGGACGCCAACAGCCACGTGACGGACCCCGTACACGAGGTATTCACGGACCTCACCCATGAGTCCTGGATTGTCAAGCCCGTGGATGGCACGGTGCAACTATGGAGCGTGGGCACGGACACCACTGAGCGGGATGCGAAGGCGATTGTCACCGCCACCTCGCCGTCTATTGTCACGGCCACCTCCACCAAGCATTCCGTAGGATTTGTCAGTGCGGATATCACGTGCGACACCGCCAACGCCAATATCCCCCTCAGCTCCCAGGATCCGTTCTGGTGTGTCAGTGGCGGCCAACCCGGGCGCCGCGTGCCCGTGGCGCTGGCCACGCCGTACCAAGGTGCATCGCCCGTGCCCTACACCGCCACGCTTCAGGCTCCCGGCAAGGGTGCCCCCAATGAGTGTGGCTACCGTTCCGTGGACGGCGCGGCCACGCTGGTCAACGCCACCGCCTGCGCGCCGGATGCCACCATTGCCGGAGACGGCCTCTCACCCGAGGTCCTGAACGGCAACCCGCTCAACTTCAACTCGGCCGCCTTCCGCGTGGATGCCCAACCCGTGGGTGGCACCTACAACGCCACCTTTGGCGGCACGGCGTACACCGCGCTCCCGTACACCGCCAGTAACACGGCCTCCGTGCTGGCCACCACCAACCAGGACCTCACGGTCTATGACCGCCCGCCGTTTGGCACGGCGATCCTCGCTGAACCCACCAGGCCCTCGCCACTGGTCACCAGCGCTCACTACAACGTGGACTTCACGTGGGGCGTCACCCACCAGGTGGCGTGTGATCCCCTCGCCGCAGCCGAGAATGACCTAGCCGTTCCTGGCGGCCTGACCCGCTGTCAATCGTCGGGCACGCTGGGGGAGTGGACGCCCACGGACGGCCCCTGGGCCGATTGGACTTCACGACGAACCGTTCCCGGCACGCCTGTGCCCTTCGATTACCGCACCATCATTTCCCCGTCCACCACGCACTCGCCGGTGACGGTCACGGGCAGAATCGAGTTCACCAACCACGCCGCCACCGCCCTGGAAACCCGATTCCTGGACGTGCAGGTGTGCCGCGTGGTGGAGGGTGCTGTGACCGATTGCCGCACGCGGAGGAATGCGCTTCCGGCAGCGCAGCAAACGGCATCGTCGAAGCATGAACTGGCGTTCAATCCCACCACCGTCACCACCATTGCCGGGGTCAGTTACCCGGCCATCGCCCCCGGCGCCACCTCCCTGCTCACCTACACGGCCACCTTCCCCACGGATGCCACGGACACGGCGGACTACCGCGTCACGGTGCTGTATTCCGGCACCGAGCAGGCCACACCCACGCGGGATGCCGTGCGGGTTGCCGCTGGGCAAGACACGCCTGAGGGCAAATCTTCCGTACTGCGCACCACCTCTCGCGCAGACGTGTGGGCCTCCAACGCGGACCCCGAGTTCCTTGCGTCTGACTCGGTGTTGGCATCCCAGCGCGAGGCCAACGCTGTTCACCTCCACGGCGATCTCCTGCGGTGCGATGCCGATTACGTCCACTTTGAAAGTGACGCCGCCTGTGAGGTCACTCAACCCCTGCCCGCAGGTGCCCACCGTATCCCCGGCCTCAAGATCATTGATTACACGCTGACTCGCGGGAGTGACCTGACCGCCCCTCGCGTGTTCAAGGAATATCCCACGGCGACGACTCTGTGGGCGGACTCCTCCTTGGGGACGCTGGCACACTGTGTGGGTTCGCGCTGTACCGCCACGGCTGTTGCCAAGGTCATCACCGGGCAAGAAATCAGCGTGTCCGATATCACCATGACCCCCACCATGACGCGTACGTTCTCCGGGTGGGGCGTGGGGCTGACCGCTGAGGGTGTCAGCGCGGAAAAGCCTGCTGGCATCACGGAGAAGGAGGGGTACGCTGACAGCACATCGCCAACAGGTCTCCCCGCAGGCGCGGCCGCGTTCCCGCTGACCACCACGGTCACCCCACCCAGTTTTGTGGATAGCAACTGGGCCCTGGATGGCGTCATCACCGTGGCCAACCCCAACAATTGGGCCGTGGACGCCGCGATGGATCCGTTCCTTTCGTTCAGTTCAGGGTTCAAGCCGTTTGAATGTACGTTCACTCCAGCGGCTAGTGCGGCCACACCCGTGTGGCCTGCCGGCACCACGTACACGGGAATGCCGAACCCCTCGGAGTCCAACCCATCTGAGTCCATTCTGCTGAGCGTTCCGAAGTCACCCACGGCCCCGTATGAGGTGAGCGGTGCTGCCAATACGCTGAGTCCGGGTACCACCACCGTGGCCTACCACTGCGAGTACACGGGCGCCCTGGACGAGGACGGCGAGTTTGCCCTCCCCGCCACCCTGCAGGATGACCTTGTGGGTGCCCTCAATGTGGCTCTCCATTGGGATAACCCCACGGACGCCAACACCAATGGCACCGCAGACTCCGTGGAACGCGCCGTTGCCGCCCATTCCACGGCAACCGTGGATACCACCGCCATCCATCACTTCTGCCCGTCCCGTGCCGAGGCTCTCAACACTCTGAGTGCGTGTCAGGACTTCTGGCACGTCACGCCGGTCCATGGCGAGGTGAGCATCACGCGCTCGGCCGATGACGCCTCCACCTTCGGGTCTGTGATAGCGCCCACGTATCTCCCAGCAACCACCGCGCTGGGTTATGTCCAAGCCACGGCGGACATCTTTGACGCGGGCGTCACCACGCCGCAAGCCCACTACTCGGCCTCCGCGCTCACCACGAGTCCCATCTCCACCAGCGTGAGTGCCTACGTGGCCAACGGCAAGGTAGGCACCACCAGCACCACGCCGCCCGTCTACACCACCACCGTCACGGCACCGCGCGCGGGCAAGCCCGGCTGGGAGATCACCAGCAGTTCTCAGCGCGTCACTCTCGGCGCCTCCGGGCATGAGGTAGCGCCCACAGCGGACCTGGCCCTCCATGTTCAGGACCGTCCACCGTTGGAGGTGGCAGACACTATCCTGGCCACGGGCACCCATCACGAGGACTTCGATTGGACCATCAGCAACGAGATCACCACCGTGATTACGGGCGCTGACACCACATCAGGAACGAGCCAACTCACCGCGGCGCAACTCGGAGGCCGGGCCATTCAGTTGGTCAAGCCTGGCGAGAATGCCACGTTCCGCTACCTCACCCTGGTCACCCCCACCCGCCAGCAGGAACCTGTCCAGGTGTCCGGCTCTCTGACCATGACCAATCCGGCCAATACCGCGCTGCGCCTCAGTGACTTAAGAATCTTCATTGGGGACGGCATTGCCGAGGACGTCCTCGCGGTACTCACGGGTGACCCTGTGATCGAACCCGGCGCCACGGTGACCGTATCCTTCACCACCGTGGGCGCCACAAGCCACCTGCCTGTGGAGGCGAACCTGGGGAACACCGTGACGGTCTCGCTCCAGGTCAACGGTCTCAACGGAGCGGATGGCTACTCGTCCACCAGTGCGACGAAGCGGTGTGACATCACCACGGAGTGGGACTCCGCCGCGTGGGCAGCCTGCACCGAGCGCCCCATGCCGCCATTCGCCACCGTGAGCAAAGCCTCCATCCAGGCAGCGCGGACGGTCTCGAACCTCACCGCCACCGTGACCCACGGCTTCAGCGGTGCCGCAGAGTTTGATGGAACACACACGGTGAACGCGGACACCATCCTGGCCACCGCCGCCGGTGAACTCAACGCCACAGCATGTACCGATGGTCTGGAAGCGGGCGCCACTGCCGAGAGCCGGGCCGCCGTGGCCCGCGGTGAGCACACCTGCGATGGCCGCTACTCCGTGGCGTTCCGGGCTGACCGCGGCGCCTTTGCGCCCAACACCCTCCAGCCAGATCTCCCGTCCACCACGGCCTCCGTGGCCGGTGACGAACACGTGTACCCCAGCACCGCCACGGTGGCGCCGCTCTGCGGAATGTACCGCGTGCCCGCCGTGCTGCTCAACGCTGCGCCCGTCTCCCCAGGGTGCGACGACGGTCCGTCGGCCACCCTGGCCGGATGGCGTCCGTGGAGCGAAGTTGACTCCACCAGAGCCAGCGACCAGCAAAACGCCACGGCACTGAACAGCGCGGTGAACGCCTTCACCGTTGTAGGGCAGAACATGACCATGCCGAGCACTACGGTCAATCCCCAGGTGACGCGCACCTTCTCGCAGTGGGATGTGACCAGCGCGGTGGATCCCGCCTACCCGAATTCCGAGGATCGTCCGAGCCCCACCCCGCCGGGTAAGGCGAGCCCCACCAGCCCTGTGGAGAACTCCTGGCACCAATATGGTGACGCCGATGGTCTGGCCACGTATCAGCTGTCAGCCACGGCCACGCCGGGTCGGTTCGATGATTCCGGCCATGCCATCACGGGCCACATCACGGTGTCCAACCCCAACGCGTGGCCCGTGACCGTCACGCCGAGCATCAGCACGGACTTCCGCGTGGATATCGATGGTCCGCATGCATCTGACAACGGCATGACCTGCACGTATAGAAAAGCAGCAACGCAGGAGGCATTAGTCCAGGACTTCACTGCCAGGGTCCCTGGTGATCCGCGCGCGCCTCTCGCGGCAGGCGCCCGAGTCCCCGGAAGCTACACCATCGAGTATCGCTGTGAGTTGGATCTGACGTTCCTGCAGGCGGTTGAGCCAGGGCCGTTAGGCACCGCGTTCAAGACCACCTCCACTGCGGCAGAAGCGTTCTACTCCGGCGATTTCACCATCCGCATTGATTGGGACGCCACCGAAGCCCACTCCACAGCGTCAGCCGTGGACAACTCAACGGGCACCTCGCCCACCAACTCCGTACTCCCCAAGGACTGGGCCGTCATTCCAGTCAACGGCACCGTACAGATCTGGCACCAGAACGGCCAGGTCACCCCCACCAAGCCGGTAGCCATCGCCAGCGCCACCCAGAACCTGACCTCGGTCACGGATGTCACGTTGAACACCACCACGGTGGATGCGGTCAACGTGGCTGTCACACCCGTGACAGGTGCCACCTGCGGAACGGGGAACGGGCCGCCGTGCATCGTCGCCGATTCCTCCGTTGCAGCACAGACTGGCACGGACCGGTCCACCCTTTCCGTGACCCTCACTGCGCCTGGCCAGGGCCACCCCGGCTGGCGTGCCACCACCGCCGAGCAACACGTGTGGTTGCAATATCCGGCTGAGCCGAAGACCACCCCCACGGCCCAGGTGCCCGTGGCATCGGCCCACGCGCTGTACGTCACAGCGGCCACCCCCATTCTCCTCACCGTGGTGGACCGGAACGAACTCGCGCTGACGGCGTTGGGGCTGAAGTCCCAGGCCACCTACCGCGTGGACTACTCGTGGGCGCTGGACAAGGAGATTGTCAGCAGCCCCAGTGGCCAACTTGAGGCGCTGCTCCTGGGTGCTCGAAACATTCAGTTGGTGCGTGCCGGAGCGAGCGGGTCTGCGCTACCTGGTCCTGCGCTACCTGGTCCGGCCCAGAACGCGCGCTTTGACTATGAAGTCACCGCCACCCCCACCGCCGTGTCCCGCAACCTGGACGTCACCGGCTCCTTCACGGTGACCAACCACGCCACCACGCCCATCCCGCTGCTCGGTGGGACGTATGGCGGGGTCCACCAAGAAAACGTGTCCGTCACCGTGGACGGATATCCCGTCAGTGATCTGTGGGTGTGTGAAGGTGCGGGCGATGTTGTTCCGAGCGATTGCCAGCGCGCTGCCGCGATTGGCACCGCCGCCTCGGCCTATGCGGTCCAGCCAGGAGCGACCGTCCGCGTGGGCTACGCGGTGACCATCAACACCCCACAGACGTACTTTGAGGACTACCTCCACCACCAGCGTCCCGAGGCGTTCACCAGTGCGTACGCTGCCGTGGAAGGACAGGGAGCCGCAGCAGAAGGTGAAGAAGGAGAGGGCACCGAGGGAGAAGGTGCCGAGGGAGAGGGCGCCGAGGGAACCGGCACTGAAGAAGAGGGCACTGAGGGAACCGGCACTGAGGGGCATGCCGAGGGCATCCCCGTTGCTGTAGCCATCAGCGCCTCCAAGTATGAAGGCGATCAGAGCAAGTTCCAGGACGAGCGCATTGGCCTGACGAGCATCGCGCGGGAAACCACGCACCAGAGCGTTGCCGTCACCGATTCATTCGACGAGTTTGACGGCCCCCACGCGGTTGATGGCGATGCGGTGTTGGCCGCCACGGACGCGTGTGGGGATCACGCCTCCATCGTCGAATCGGGCGGCGCGTCCCTGTGTATCGCGGAGGGCACCCCCGCAGCCACCCCCGTAGCGCGGTTTGCGTACTCGGCTTGGCGTGGCGCTGTTGTCCCAGCGAGTGAGCCCAGTGAATCCGAGCCCGCTGAACCCGAGCCCGCTGAACCCGAGCCCACGCAACCCAACAGCCTCTACGCCTACCCCAACACGGCCACGCTGACACCCACCTGCCTGAGCAGCAGTTCACTTGCCTGCGCCTCCGGAACGCGCACTGCCGAGGCTCCCACCCCGGTTGGCACCGCCACGCAATCCGCAGACGCTACGGCCTACGTCATCACCGGAGCGGATCTCGGGGTGGAAATCTCTGCCAACCCCGCGTTGAACCGCCAGTGGGTGTGGTCCGTGGCCCAATCGGCCAACCCCGGTGTGGCACTGGAAGGTTCGGGCGAGGACGAGCACGGCCAGCGTGACTTTGCCATGACCGTCACGGCCAAACCCACCGGGTATACGGATTCGGGATGGGTGATCTCAGGCGATATTGCCCTCACCAACCCCAACCCGTGGACGGTCACCGCAACGCTGGACCACGCCATCGCCTTCCCCGTACCCACGGGCGTTGCCGGTGAGTCCTGCACGTACCTGCGTGGCGAGGACGCCGTCACCAACGGCAAGGTTTCGCTTCCGGCCAACGGGTTTGACCTCAGCACCGGCATTGCCTCCGCGCCAACGTCCGTCGTCGTCCATTACACGTGCGAATACACCACGCTGACCGCCGCCAACTACGATGCCACCAGCACCGTCACCGTGACGTGGGATGCTGACGAGGCCCACACCGAACCGGCGTCTGAGGATGCTCCCACACTGTCGACGACGAGCGACTCAGCCACCATTGCAGACGGAGACACCACCATTGATGGCCGCAGCGTAGATGGCGATTGGGCTGTTACCTCGCGGGACGCCGAACTTGCGGTGACCTACCGCGATCAGGTGCGCTGGGGCCTCACAGAAGGATCGGTGGCAGACCCCGGCATCACCCGTTCGGTCACAGCAGATGGCACACCCGTGGCCCAGGGTGGCGAGCCGGTCATTGCGCGGGGAACCAAGGCGCTCAGTGGTACGTCCGGCAAGTACACGCTGACCTTGCAGGCTCCCGGCCAGGGCGTTCCCGGCTATGCCGTCACGGCATTTACCTCCTCAGTGTCACTGGTGTCGCTGGATTCCACCCCCGCACTCGTGACCGTGTGCGGAACGTATGCCAACCCGGCGGACTGCGTGAGCACCACGGCGCTCCGTGTTCAGGACCGCCCGCCCTTCCAACCTGCCACGGATGCCGGACTCGATGCCCTGTGGAGCAACACGGCGGTGTATCACGAGGACTTTGACTGGGCTGTGGCCAAGGAAAACGCGAGTGTACGGACGTGGCAACGGATCCTTCCGGCCATCGGGATCACGCCGGGACCGGGTGCCACGTTCGAGTACTCCATCACCGTGACCCCCACCTCCCAGCAGGAACCCATCCAGGCCACGGTGGCGCTCGCGGTCACCAACCCCGCAGCCACGGCGCTGGACCTGGACTACGTGACGGTGAAGGTAGCCGGGGTGACGGCAACCCGGAGCGGTGCGGTTGACGCCGACGCTGCGTTGGACCCCGAAGCCGTTGGCGTGGCCTATGACCCGGGCACGCAGGTGCGCGGCTGCACCACCTCCGGGTGTGTTCCGGCAGGTGCCACGGCCCACGTCACCTACACCGTGACGCTGGATCGGTTCCAGGATTACCAAGCCGCGCTGGACGTGGATGCCCTGGATGTGGAGATTGCCATCACGGGCGAGAAGGCGGAGGATGCTGTAGACCCTGCCGAGATTCCGTTGCAGGACATTGAGCGCCGAACCTCAGACGCCACGGCGTACCTGATGGATACCTACCAGGATGATCTGACGGCATCCGCGTGCAGCACCGAAGGCGGGTTCACCTGCGTGAGCGGTGGCGATCATGACGGCGCTGTGGTGATTTCGGCCGATGATGTCCTCGCGGCTGGAGGCGAGGCGGTCTTCACATATTCCACAAGACTGGATTACTCCACCACGCTGGGCACGGCCCAGACCCAGGGCGTGTACCAGGGATATCGCAACGCGGCCACGGTGACCACGTCCGGCGTAGACACCAACGCCCAGGGCAACTCCACCGCCGGATGGACGGAAACCAGCGGGCAGTCGGTGAGCCCCCAGGTGGCCAGCAACCTCACCGATGACGCCTGGGCCTTGGCGATCACGGGTCAACCGCTCTCGGCAACGGCCACAATTTCTAACACCACGCTGGTGCGCACCTTCAGCGGTTGGGGCGTGACGCTCACCACGCCGGATGCCGTGCTCCAAGGCGGCGCTGACGGTAAGAACACTTTCCCCCTGACAGCCACGGCCACCGCACCTACCTATCTGGATTCGTCCTGGAAACTCACGGGAAGTGTGGATGTGACCAACCCGAATGCCTGGTCGGTTCCCGCCACGGTGCTGTTGGACTTCGATGAGTTCATTTCTCACGAGCCTGCCGCTACCGCGCCCACCTGCACGTTCCGCGCCGGTGCCCAGGTGCTGACCAGCAACGCTGTGGCTCCCCAGCCCAACGCTATCGTCGAGACCACCGTTGAAGCACTGACCGGCGGGCAGCAGTTCACCTCCGTCATTGACGCCTGGACAGCCAACCCGAGCGTCAATCCCGCCGTGTCTGCGTTGCAACCGGGCACCACCACGGTGGACTTTGAGTGCGAGTTCAGCGCCAAGCCCCACTACGAGGCCGAACTCGGCGTCTCCGTCCAGTGGGATCAGGCCAACGCGTTCTACCCCAGTGCTACGTCCCTTGGTGACGCCCCAGCCGTGGCGCCCACGCACGCGGACCTCCAGGTGACACCGGAGGAATGGGTGCCATCGTCGAATAACGGCATCAGCAGCGGCGTGATGAACGGAACCGTCCAGATCACCCATAGCGGTGGAACATCGCCGAACACACCGGCGTCAACACCGCTCCAGACGGTCACCGCTTCGGTAGCCATCGGCGATACCTTGTGCGATGCGGACCACCGCACCTGCCCCGTGCTGCTGGACGCGCCCACCGTGCCCTACACCGTCACGCTCACGGCGCCGGGCGGCGGCACGCCCGGATCGGCATCCACCTCAGAAACCCAAACCGTGACGCTGGTGGGGGACACCGCCATCCCCGTGGTGGACGGACAGCCAGGCGAGACCACCACCACGCTCACCTCCGCTGCCCAGCCCCTCCGTGTGTATGACCGCCCGCCGTTGACTCCCGCCGCGCTGGCTCCGTCCGCCTTGAACGCAGCGGCCACCTACAACGTGGACTTCACGTGGGGCGTGACCAAGTCCGTGGATGACGAGCCGTACGCCGAAGCGTCGGACGGCTCGGGGTTGCCCACGCAGCGCGTGTCTCCCGGAACGCCGGGCGAGTTCGGCTTGGTGACCACGGCAACGCCCACGCCCGCCTTCGGCCAGGTGGCGGTGACCGGCACGGTCCTGCTGACCAACGAATCCGAGACCACGCAAAGCCTGACCGAGTACCTGGCCGTCACGGTGTCCGAGCAATCTGCCACCTGGAAGGCGTACGCGGTCTGCGGCACTCCTGCTGAACCCGTTGCGTGCGGTTCGCCTGTGACTGAGGTGGAGCCAGGCGAGCGGGTCATTGTGGAGTTTGAGCATGAAGTCTCCGTGGCGCGGGCCTTCATCGTCGGGCTCGGCGTGACGGTGGACATCGTGGGGTACAACGACGAATTGGTGGATCACACGTCTGGCGTAGCAGACTATGACCTGGCGCGGGTGGCCATGACCGTTGACCCGGCTGACGTGGTGCGCACCACCACCCACGGCACGGCTCGCCTCACTGACACGGACCCGCAGTTCTGTGCCGAGGATGATGTGCCGTGCGCTCTGGAAGAGGGCACCGGCAAGCCCAGCGTGACGCTCGATGCTGACGCCATCCTGTGCCTGCCGGATTACTGGTTCTTCCACCTGAACGGCGCCGCCAGCATCGGCGAGGCTGTATCCGGTACCCTCCCGGAGGGCGTCACCACCTGCACCCCAGCGCGCACCGTGTTTACCTACACGGGCCTGTTTGGTGCTGCTCTCACGGCAGGTCAGGCTGATAACTTCA
Source organism: Cellulomonadaceae bacterium (assembly GCA_031256435.1). Classification (GTDB taxonomy): domain Bacteria; phylum Actinomycetota; class Actinomycetes; order Actinomycetales; family Cellulomonadaceae; genus Xylanimonas. The sequence goes on along the minus strand of JAIRQO010000048.1, from coordinate 16,902 downwards.
CCCACTACGCCCAGGTTGTGGCCGGTGAGATGGTCACGGTGGACGCGGTTCAAGCCTTTGTCCCGGACACCGCCGCCACGGCCACGGTGACCTCCACCGGCCAAACGGTGCGCGTGGAAACGGGTCAGGAACCCACCGTTGCCGTTCAACCTCCCGCCGCTTCCCTGGATCGCGTCTTTGCGTGGCAACTGGACCAAACCACCTCCCTGACAGCGCAAGAAGGTGACGCCGCAGGTCAGGCCACCTTCCCTGTGACCGTCACGCCCACGGTAACCTACAGCGACGAGGGGTGGACCGTAACAGGGGACATGGCTCTCACCAATCCCAACCAGTGGACCGTCCACGTCACGCTGACCCACGCGCTGAGCTCCATGACCGGCGGAACGTGTACCTTCACCAGCGTTGCCTGGGAGGGCTTGGGGGCGGCTGCGGCCACCGAGGCGCTCGCGGGATTGCAGGCCACCGGAACCCTCACCCTCCCCGCTGCGTCCGGCGCTGCACAACCGCTGGCCGCCACCCCGGTTCCCGTCACGGTGGGCTACCGCTGTGGCTTCACCTCGCTCAGCGAGGCCCTGTACGCCGGCTTGCAGTCCACTGCGAGCGTTGCCTGGGAGGACGCCACGGTGACGTGGGATGCGGTGGCGAAATCGTCGAAGGGTGAGAGCAGCCCCTCCACCGTGTCCGTAGGCACGTGGAGTCACCGGCTCATCAGTGACCAGATGACCGTCACCCGCCTCAACGAGAGCCGCGCGGCCTCAGGTCTGGATGAGCACGGTACCGGCAGCGGCTCGTGCGCCCAGGGCGCCTGCACGTTCATTGCCGACGACGCCTCCGCGAGCGGAGGAAATGCTGCTGCCATTCCGCCGGTGACGGGGAATGCGCTTGCGGTGCCCGCCACCAGTCTGTACTCGCTGACGCTTACCGCGCCGAAAGCCGGAGTTCCCACGCTGTGTGCCAGTGTTGCGGACGGCGTGCTGGACCGGGTCTGTGGCGCTGCTGATGGCACCCCCTTTGCCGCCACGGCGAGCGGAACACTGGCGTCATCGTCGCAGGTGGCGGCACGGGGTACGGTTGCCGATCACGTGCTGGACCTGAGCGTATTTGACCGCCCGCCGCTGATACCGGCACTGCCCGCGGCCACCGGCACCTTCCACGAGTACTTTACCTGGGCCGTAGATAAAGGCGTGACCTGGGAGAACAGCGTTGCTGACGGTCATGGCGGAGTGAAGGCGATTCCGGGCAAGGGTGCCCTGGTGGACTACGCGGTGAGCGTCACGCCTACGTCTTACCCGCAAGGGACCATTGTGACCGGAACGGCGCTGGTGACCAACCCTGCGCAGACCGCACTGAGCCTTGCGCCCGTGGACCTGCCCGTCAGTGCGGTGACCGTGGGTGGACACCCTGTGGATGCGCTGGCAGCCTATGCGGTGGCGGACGTGGTGGATGGCAAGCCTGTTGCTGTGGCTGAGCCTCTGCTCTCGCTGGCGCCGGGTGCTTCCGCCGTGCTGGTTTTCACCGTGGACCTGGGTTCGTTCTACGCGCTCGGCAGCGCTCAGAATGGTCAGCCCGCGCTGGCATCTGAAGGCAACCTGCCCGTCGTGGTGAATATTGCCGGCGGCTACAGCACCACCTCGCTGCTGTCCCTGGCCAGCATTGCCGCTCAGCGCACCACTACCGGATTGACCGCTGACCTCAAGGACGTGTTTGTGGACGGCGCCCTCACGGGTGGTGAAAGCCCGGTGGTTGAGCCAGCACCGGAAGGTGTGACGGTCGAAACCCCGGACGCCATCCCGGACTGGGCCAAGGCCTCCTTGCCCAGTGCAGCTGTGACCTCCGGCACGGGTTGGCAGGCAACGCTGAACGCGGATGCACTCCTGCGTGATGCACTCGTGGGCGATGTTCGCCTGGCGGGGACACCGTCAACCACCACCACCTTCACGTACCCCGCCGTGCTCGGCTCGGCGCTGGCTCACCCTGCGGGGAACCAGGCCGCTCTCGTGAGTAACGCGGTGGACCTCACCCCCAGCGGGACTGCGGGCCGCGATCCCTGGGCCTGCCTGGAAGGGAATGCTGCATGTGCGGCGCAGATTCCTGCTGCGCTGGCCGCCACCACGTCCACCCGCGTATCCACCGGGCGCAACCTCACCGTGCAGGAAACCTTCAACGCCACGGTGGAGCGCGCCTACACCTGGACGGTGGAGCAGGAAATTGACGGCTATGGACCGGGGGTCAATGCCGTGCAGGAGGCCGGAGCGGACGGAAAAGCCACCTTCACCGTGAACGCCTTTGCCAGCGCCACCTTTGATGACACCGGGTGGGCCATGTCCGGAACCATGGCTGTGAGCAACCCCAACCCGTGGCCCGTGACGGTCACCGGCGTGGACATTCCCGAGTTTGACGGCCTGGTGCGCGGCGATGACTACACGGTTTCCTGCGTACTGACCGCAGAGGGCGGCACGTCCAGTCCGTCTGAGGAACCCAGCATCCCCACGGACACCACCATTACCGTCACCGTCCCCGCCAGCCAAGTCTCCGGCGAGTCCGAGGTTCCCGGAACCGCCACCGTGGCCTACCAATGCTCGGTGGTGTTCTTTGACCCGCCCGCCTTTGCCGGAGCAGGGACCTACAGCGGCGAGAATACGGTGGCCGTGCGCTGGAAGGCCAGCGAAGCGGCATCGTCGGGCGATAGTGAATCAGACACCACCACCTTTGGCTTCGACGATTTCATTGACACCACACCGGTGAATGAAACGGCCTCCTTCTCTTACGTGGACACCGCTGGAGTGAGTCACCCGCTGTGCCGCGAGGTTGACTCCACCTCAGTCTGCTCGTTGAAGGCAACGCCCGGCATGGCCCGCACCCCGGTGGGTTCCTACACCAGGACCTTGACAGCCGAGTCCGTGCTCAACAACGGAATCCTGTTGGGTACCGGTTCGAAGACGTACGCGGCCCCGCTCTACGCCACGGGGGATAACCCCACACTGCACATTGCCGACACGCCCACCTCGCAGACCATCACCATCGTTGACCGTCCGCCGTTCAGTGTTGCGGACAAGGACGTTACCGTTGCCGGTCAATACCACGTGGATTATGACTGGTCCGTCACTCAAACCGTGGACCGGCCTACCGCCTTTACGCGTCCTGGCGACCCGGCCGAGTTCGAGTTCACCACCACCGTGATCCCCACCGCCACTGCCGAACCGCTGACCGTCAGCGGCCAGGTGACTGTGGTCAACCCGGGCAAACTGCCGCTGAGTGCTGAGGGACTTAAGGTCACGGTGAAGGGCGCTACGCCTGCCCAGGACGTCACGGCCACCATTACTTCCGTGATTGCGCGGGCACTGGGGGAGACCGAGGACGCCGAGGTGGAACCAACCGGGGATGTTCCCGCAGGCGGCTCCGCGGTGGTCACCTACTCCGTGACCCACGCCTCCTTTGCCGAGTACCTGGATGCCAAAGCGGCGCTCGCTGATGGGACGCTCGTCGTCGTAGTAGGAAATCTTGGCGCTTCCGAACCGGCTCCACAGGCCGAACTCAACCTGACCGGAGCGGACGTGACGCGCATTGTCACGGATAACACCGTGACCGTGGACACGGTGTTTGACCCGCGGCTTGGTCCCCAGCCTGCGCCGCCAGCGGTAGGGGATTCGCACACCTGGGCCGAGTTGAAAGAAGGCGAGCGCACCCTGAACGGCGATGCGATTTTGGCCGGTGCGCCGGATCCTGAAACCTCACTCCGCGCGGTCACCTTCTCTCACACGGCGTACTTGGGGAGCACCCTGGAGGAGAGTGGGCGGGAGGACCGCGAACTCACGGCTCGCGTCACCGTTCCGGACCGCGCCTCGGGTGCGCCCACCACCAACCGCCAGGGTGCCACCGAACTGAAAGCGGTCACGGCTGTTACGGTGTTCACGGGAACGTCCCTGATTGTGAAGGAGACCGTTCTTCAGGAACTGACCCGAACCTATGCCTGGTCCATCGCACCAGCGGTGACGCCCGCCTTTGCCGGTGAGGTCAACCCGAACGTCCGTGAAGGGAACCCGGCGGACGGCACGGCGGACTTTGACGTGGAGTTGACGGTCACGCCGAGCCACGCGGATTCGCTGTGGATGCTGAGCGGAACCATTGAGGTGGAGAATCCCAACGCGTGGGATCTGAAGGTGACCGCCATGGGGCCGTCCTCCATGGGGCCCGTGAACTGCGTGTTCATGGATGCTGACGGTGACACCATTGAGCCGGGCGATTCCGGCGTGGACAACTCCGTGCCCGTGGTGGTGCCGGGGCACACGGGCAGCGATCACGGGAGTGCCACCCTGAAGTACGTCTGCTCCTTTGTGGACAAGCCGGTCTACAACGGCACCAGCGTGGTGACCATCACCTGGGAGCCCGCAGACGCGTACTCTGCCGACGCCGCGGCAACCGACTCGCTGGAAGTCTCCGCCGAAGAGTGGGTAGAGACCCCCGAGGAACAGTCAGTAGAGATCGCGTACCTGGATCAGCAGGATGAGTGGACCGCGTTAGGCATTGCTGTTGCTGGTCCTGCCGAGTTTGACGACGACGGCGCGGCCATCACCACCTGCTCGGGGGGAGACGCTGGGGTTGAGCCGGACGTGGAGCCTGAGGATGGGGAACCTGGGGTGGAACCTGGGGATGGGGAGCCTGTGGGACTTGAGCCCGCGCTGCCTACCTCGTGTTCCTTCATGGTGCCCACTCTGACGCTGACAGCGCCCAAGAACGGGGCGCCGGGCCTGGGAAGCACTGCGTTTGATGTCATCGCAAGTGCCAGGGGTACCGATTCCGGCGTGGTGCAGGCACAGGAGTCCACCATGGTGACAGCGCTGGATCGCGCACCGTTTGCCGCGCCGCGCCTGGTGGCGTCCGGGGAATACTCGGTGGACTTTACGTGGGGGTTGAGTAAAGCGGTGGATCAGGTACGGCGTGACGCCGTGGTGGGACGGGGTGCGCCGTTTGCCTACACGCTGACGGCTAGTGCCACCGCCACAGCCAGTCCGCTGACCATTTCCGGAACGGTAGATCTGGTGAACCCCGGCACATTCCCGCTGGACATTTCGAGTGACACCATGGCAGGAAGTGGTGCTGGAGGAACGGGTACGGCGGGTAGCGGCGCTGGGACTGGCGGCGCTGGGACTGGTGGCGCCGGGAACATTGGCGTGACCTTGGGCGGAATCCCCGCCATCATCACCTCCATCACGGATCCCGTCACTGGCGATCCAGTGACCGAGGTACACCCTGGCGATTCGGCCCGTGTGGAGTTCACCGAAACGGACGCCCGCTTTGCTCGGTACGTGCCCGGCACTGCAAGCCTGGCCCCCAGTACCGCCAGCTCGGCAGCGGGCCTGGTAGATGTTGCGGTCACCGTGGACGGCAGGGACAGCGCGGCAGCAAGCGTGCCCCTCAGCCTCGCCACGGACGTTCAACGCACCACCACCAACCGCTGGGCCACTTTGACGGACACCTTCCCCGAGTTTGGGCCGAACCCATCGTCGCAGAAGGATGCTGTAGTGCTGGATGCCGACGCCATCCTGGCCGCCACCGGAACGCGCGCCACAGCGGGCTCGGTGACGGGGTCCACCGCCACCAGTAGCACCGGAACAGGGGCCACCGCCACGCACACCGAGACATACAGTGCCCTGCGCGGAGCAGAAATCAAGGCGGCGAACACCACCAAGACGTACACCAACACCGCCACGCTCACACCCAGCACCACCCGACCGGCTACACAAGGAACTCAGTCCACAGCCAAGGCAACCACCCAAGGAAATAGTGTGCCAGCACATCCTGGGTCCGGATTGGGTGCGGCAATGCAGGTTGGGTCCGGTTTGGGTGCGGCAGCGCAGGTTGGGTCGTCGCATCCTGGGTCCGGATCAGGTGCAGCAGCGCAGGTTGGGTCGTCGCATCCTGGGTCCGGATTGGGTGCGGCAGCGCAGGTTGGGTCCGGATCAGGTGCATCAGTGTTGACCTCCTCGGTGGATGTCACGGTCCGCGCCGTGGCGCCAACTGAGGACGGCGAGGAGCGCGTGCCCGGCGGATCTGAGGACTCGCACAGTCACGGTCCGTCCGACCCCTCCGCTCCCGCACCCTCCAACCCGGGCCCCGGCACACCGATGCCCGCCGCACCCAGCCCCACCCCGTCTGCCACGCCCAGCACTTTGGCACCCACAGATTCGTCGGGCAATAACACGGTGGGCCCGGATGACGGTGCCAGCATGTTCTTCACTGATGACAAGGCGTCCGCTGGCTCGCCCCTAATGAAGCATGACGGGATGGGCAAGGCTGGCGCCGGGAAGGGCCTACTGGGGCTGGACACCTCGCATCCGTGGCATCCCATGAACATTGCCTTTGCTGCGCTGTTAGTTGCCCTGGGCCTCGTTTCGTGGAGGACCCGCCGCCTCATCCCGGCCACCCGCACCGCCAGCGACGCCCCCCTCAAGATGTAGCAACCTGTGGGTCCTCGACTCTGGGTCCCAGACCTGGGCTCTCGCCTCTGGGCTCTCGACTCCGGGTTTTCGATCCTGGGTCCGGACGAGGTGTACCGGATCCGTTGTGGGTCCTGATGAGGTGCTCGAAATCCATCCTGGGTCCGGATTACTTACCCAATGGGCCTCTTTAGGAGCCTGATCCGGACCCAGGGTGCCTGAAACGCACCTGAACCGGACCCAGGATACCTGAAGCGCACCTGAACCGGACCCAGGATGGTGGAGTTGGACCAAGTGCGATTGAGTCGGACCCAGGGTTGGGTGTTTGGGGTGTTCTGGGCCCGGATTCCAGTGATTAATTCCGTTGTGGGCCCGGATTGCTCACTCAATAGGGCTCTTTGGGTGACTCATCCGGGCCCACGACGGCGGGAATGGCACTCATCCGGGCCCACGACGGCGGGAACGGCACTGATCCGGACCCAGGATGGTGAAACCGGAAGCGATCCGGACCCAGGACGCCGTCGCCGAACCCGATCCGGACCCATGGCCTCGTCGCAAAAACCTCATCCGGGCCCACACCCCCGCGTCTAACCACCCCGGACCAAGATCCCCGGCCGTGTTCAAGATGAATCTGGCGCTCGTACCTGACACACTGGACACATGAGATTGAACGATGGTCAGTACCCTTCGTCGGCGCCGGTGCAGCCCGCCCTGCAACGCGCGCGCGGAAAGACGCAGATTCTCACCTATCTCTTCCACGAGGGCCTCACTTCGCGCGCGGATCTTGCCCGCGCCGTGGGGCTGAATCGCCTCACCGTTGCCGAACTCACCGCCGAACTCCTCGACGAAGGTCTGATTGAGGAGCATGGCGTCCAGCGCGGAGTCAGCGGCGGCAAATCGCTGATGATGCTTGGGATGAGCACGCATGGCTTCCAAATCGTCGGGATTGAAATTGACGACGAGTTGCGCGGGGCCGTGATGAGCCTGCGCGGAAGCATTTTGTACGACGAAACTCGCCCCACCAATGGCGCTCAGGGCGATGACCTGACGGAGCTCGTTGAAGAGTTCGCCATGGACGTGATGTCCCACGCCACCACGCCGGTGATCGGCCTGGGCATCGGCGCGCCCGGCATGGTGGATGCGGACGGGACCGTCATTTACTCGCCCAACTACGGCTGGAAGGACGTGCCGCTGGCGTCCCTGCTGACCGAGCGCCTGGGCCTGCCCGTGCTGGTGGCCAATGACGCGAGCGCGGCAGCGGTGGGGGAGCACGCTTTTGGGCGCGCCGCCGATTCCATGATTGTGCTGGTGACCTGGACGGGCCTCGGCGCTGGCGTAATGGCGGACGGGCGCCGAGTTCACGGGGCGTTCCACGGCGCTGGCGAGATTGGGCACGTCACCTTTGATTTCCAGGGCGAAAAGTGCAGTTGCGGGCGGCTCGGGTGCTTCCAAAAGGTGTTTTCCGGTGACGCCATTAGGGCGGCCATTGCAGGGCTCGACGATGAAGCGCGCGACGCGAAGCTTCACGAACTTGGCCGGATGCTGGGACGCGTACTCTCACCCGTGACTGCCATGCTGGATTCTGAAGAAGTGCTCATTTTGGGCGATCCCGAGTTGATGGACGGGACCCTGCGCGCGGCTGCCGAGGAGCGCCTGAAGGAAGGGAACCTTGTCACGGACGAGACCGCCGTGAAGGTTCGCATGGGCGCCCTGGGGGACAAAGCCGTCATGCTCGGCGCCGCCGGACTAGTCCTCGAAGCCCAACTCGGCGTTTCTTAGGGCTAGCCGGCAGTGGTGCCGTCGGTTGAGCCGGGCCGGAGGCCCGTGTCGAAACCACGGCTCTGCGGTGTGTTCATGGTTTTGAGGCGCCCTTCGGGCTCCTCAACCGACGAACATGGGCTACCCAGAACCGCGTGCGGGACCTCGAATGCCCGCCGGGTGGTTGAGCCAGCGCCGAAAGGCGCGACGGTCGAAACCCCGCTCCGGTCATCCGACTGCCTGTGCCACCTTCCGTCATTCTGCGGGCGCGCGGCGCCTCGCAGAATCTCGTCTGGCGCGTCCCAGAATCTCGTCGCACCCCTCGCAGATTCCCCGCGCCCCTCGTCAATCCATCCTGGGTAGCCCCCTGGCCACGTTAGAGGCGCTATCTTGGCCACAGGGCTACCCAGGACGCTCTGCACAGGGCTACCCAGGACGCCCTGCCCGTGATTTCCGCCCGCAATTCCCCCCCAGAATCCCCCTTTCCATTTCAGCAAATCCTTGACCCAATAATCCACTTCATTATTGCCTGAAATGTACATCGTCGCAGGTCGATACCTATGCGCACGATTTAGCGATTCCTCATAAATCACAACGAGCCAAAATCCCATTCGGTGATTTCTGGCGCTCTTTGCCTTTTTTCATATCGTTGGCAGACTCCCGCCTGCAATCCCCGCCGGATGCTCTCGCAGCACACGGCACCCCCGCAAGAAAAAGGATCACCAGAAATGAATCCCCACATCTCCACTGAGGCCCGCGTCCCGGCGCGGACCTTCCGGGCGCGCGCAGCAGCGGTTGTGACCGCGTCGCTCGTGATCGCCGGACTCGGCGCCACCGCCCTGTCCGCCCCCGCCGTGGCCGATGACGCGTCCCTGGACACGGCCGTCGCCGCGTACACCGAGGACGTCTCCGCCGTGGAGGCCCTCGAGGACGTAGCCGTCACCTTCGAACTCCCTGCTGAGGAGATCGTTGTTGAGCAGGCTCCGGTTGTTGCCGAGCCCGTGGTGGTTGACGAGCCCGTGGTAGTTGACACCCCGGCCGCGCCCGAGGTTGTTGCCGAAGTGCCCGCTTCCGTTGAGGAGCCCACCTCCGACGACGAACCTGCGGCAGACCTCCCCGCAGAGTCCGAGACGCCCGTTGCCGGCGCGGAAGAAGACACCGCTGGCGAGATCGTTGACGGCACGGACATCGCAGATGGCGCTGACCTCACCGATGACGCCGACACCACCGAGGACCCCGAGGCCGACACCGTCCCCGAGGCCGACGTGGCTGATGACGACGCCGACGATGCTGGCGACGACGCCGACGAGGACCGCCTGACCCTGGCCGACTTCCTCGACATCCTCGGCGTGCAGGAAGCCCTGGACAGCCCCTACTTCTCCCACTACGTGATTGACCAGGACGCTCGTACGCTGACGGTGTTCTTCTCCAACGGCTACGTGTGGAGCGACGAGGTTGCTTCCGAACTCGCCTCCGAGGCACCCTTTGCGGACCGCGATTACCTGGTGGATGTGGTCCTTAATGACGCCGTCACCCCCAACACCCTGACGCTCGAGTTCTCTCGGCCGAACGGCACCGTGTGGACCTCAGACCACGCGGGCCTCGAAGCCGCTCTATCCAACGGCCTCGCCGAGGCGCTGGCCAACAACGCATTCAGCACGCTGCCGAACTACCATGATTTTGACTTCAACGTGGACGAAGGCACTGTGACGGTTCACTTCCGTGAAGTGGGTGCCTGGTCTGCCGAAGCACAGCAGTGGATTGACGACGAGAGCATTGACCACACCTTCAGCAACAACGGAAACACGGTTTCTCGTGTGCGTATCACGGACACTCGTGAGTGGTTCCTGAACCCGGGTAACCCCAACCCCAGGTCCTTCCCCATGGCGAACGGCGTGTGCGTGGTGGACCCTGCACTCGATGCCGAAGGCTGGGAGTTTGTCCGCTCGAACCGTCACTACTTCAACTATGACATGTCGAACCTGACGAATACTCTTAACAACCAGAGTTGGATCGTTGGCACCGCCCAAACCGGACCCAACCAAGAATGGGGTTTCCGTCACTTCGAAGGCCCACGTGCAGGCCAGCGTGTAGTCGCCAGTGATTTCCCCACCAATGGATCAAGCATTACGGTCCGTACCACGCTCGTAGACAGGGTGTTTGGCGCGCCCGGCGGGTTTGACGTTGTCTACATGCACATCACTCGCGTCGGCGGCAGCAACACTCAACCGCTGGTCCGCTGGGCCAAGTACGTCCAGAGCGAGGTGTGCCACGCCTGGCGTTACGCCCGTGAAACGGACACCTTCACCCGCACGGTGACGGAGTCCCAGGCCACCGCCATTCGCGAGACCATCATGGAGAACGGCTACGAGAACTTCACTCAGAAGCCCGTGGTGAGCTACGTGACCTTCACGCTGGAGCCCGTGGTACTCCCGCAGTACCCGGTGCCCACGCCGCCGGAGCCCACGCCCACCCCGCAGCCGCCTGTGGTTCTCCCGCAGTACCCGCTGCCTCCCGTGGGTGAGGACATCCCCGGTGACTACGATGTGATCGACGACGATGCTGGCATCAACCTCGGCGACGATGTAGACCTCGGTACTGGCGTGACCGGTGATGACGCTCCCGCAGCGGACACCACCGCCCCTTCCGAAACTGAGGTAGACCTGGATGCATCCACGGTCACCGAAGTGGCTCGCAGGACACCGGCAACGGTGGCCAGCCTGCCCGTTACGGGTGTCACGGTTGGCGTGTTCGCCGCCCTGATTGCCGCCCTGCTAGGCTCCGGGATTGCCGTCCGCATCATCGGCAAGCGCCGTGAGGATGCCGACGCCTAGCACGGCATGTGCCGGTGGGTAACACCACTCAGAGCACCACCAAGGGGGTCCCGCACAGCGGGGCCCCCTTCGTCGTACCCCATGCAGTCCACGCCAAGAACGCAGGAATGGTGTCCGTCAGGGACTATCTGACGTCCCAGGCGTAGCAATACCGCGCCTTGCGCGCTATTGGATAAGGATCTGTCCGTCGGTTGAGCCGGGACTTAGGCCCGAGCCGTAGGTTGAGCAGGGCCGTAGTCCTGTGTCGAAACCACGGTGAACGCCAATGCTCGCGTTACGCAGGAACGAGATACGCCGTCAACGCCTCGCGCATTACCTGCGACGGCGTGGTGTGCTCACGTTCCGCTCGAGCGCGCAGCAGCGCATCCTCTTCCACAGCCAACCGCACGCTCCGCGTTACTGCGCCTTGTGCTGAGGCCACGGTTGGCGGACGGCCGAACCGGGTAGTCCCTGGCCTTCCAGGCAACTCGCCGGCCTCGGCTCGCTCAAACATCCCATTGAGGTCACGCCGGGTGAGCACAATTCCGCCTTCTGCCACAAATCCTTCGTCGATACTCATTGCTTGATTTGCCATCATTTCATTCCTAACTCTCGGCGGACTTTCTCTGTTAACTCCATGGCATGGAAGACGAGCCACGTCCCCGGCACTTGTCCTCGAACACCAATCCACTGGAGTTGCCTACCGTGGAGATCGAACCCAGCACCCACATAGGCAGTGGGTTCCGTGCCGATCCGAGCTTGTGAACAGATGTACCCCATTCCCATCACTGCGTTCTCAATATCCTCGTGGGTGATATGGGGATGGCGCTCGAAGACGCGGGGAAGTACCGTAACGTGCATTGTCACCCCCCTCGATGCGTTTCATGTATGAAAGTCTAGCACGAGGGGCGCTCGTGCCGCGTCCACTCCCGAGCAGCGCATCCCCTCCCGCACCTACCGAGCCCTGTGCGCCATTTTGTGACTCACGGAGAACCGTCAAGAACCCCTGCAATTTCAGTAAAGCCCGTATCCAGGGGTGCGCTTTACCAAACTGTTATCTCACTATCGCCGCAGGTCAGGACGCACATCCGTCGTCGAACGCGCTCCCATGGATCAACACGGGCCACATCCCCGTTCAGCGATTCCGGGCGCCTTTTGTTGATTGCGGCATCGTTGGCAGACTCTCGCCGGAAAACTCTTGCCGCGCGCCCACAAGGCTTGCGGCACCCAAGCAAAGGATCCCCACCCATGAATCCACAGCACTCCTCCGGGAACCGCGTCCGCTCGCGGGTGTTCCGGGCGCGCGCGGCGGCGTTCGTCTCGTTGTCGCTGGTGTTGGCCGGCCTCGGCGTGACCGCCATGTCCGCACCGGCTGCCGCTGATGCCTCGGTTGACACACTCATTGCCGCTGCCCACGCTGGTGACGCCGAAGCCATCGAGGCCCTCGACGATCTGGGCATTACCCTTGACCTGTCCGATGACGTGGACGTTGCCGAGGACGCAGGCGATGACGAGACCGTTGTTGACAATTCTGTATCCGACGACGATGCCGCAGCCGAAGAGGACGTGGTGACTGACGCCCCCGTGGCCGAGGACGCAACTGCCGATGTGGTGGCAGACGCCGCTACGGATGCTGGCGCCGTGGGTGCCTCCGCCGTGGAAGCCTCCCCGGCAGCTGACGCTGCTGTGGCTGACGAAGCCGCTGCCGTGAGTGCCGATGACGAGGTCATCGAGATCGAGGAACTGAGCCTCGGCAACGCCACGATCACCGTTCGCGTGGGTGGCGACCGCGTGACGTCCGCTCCCAACCGCACCGGAAACGGCGTCATTGCGCCGCTCGATGGCGCTGTGTTCCAGTTGCTGCGCGCCTCAGGGACGGGTGCTGGAGCTGGCACCACCGTTGGCACACCCATCACCTACGATTGGGCATTTGCCACCTCCGGTGAGGGCGCTTCCCCCAGTGGTGAGGCCGTCTTCACCATTCCCGTTCTCTCCCAAGGGAACGCAAACACCGTGACCGCAGAGGGCGCAACGGCCGGGACCCGCTTCTGGGTTCGCCAGGTGTCCGCACCCGCTGGCTGGTCCATGAACACCACCCTGCGCACCGGTGGCACGGGCGCAACGCCGTCCAACGCCTCCGCCTACCAGTTCCTCACGCTGCCCATCGGCACAACGAACGCAGGCCAGGGAACGGGTGCAGGCCGCCGGATTGTCAACCAAGTTTCCGGCACCGATTTCATGACCATGACGCCTACCGGAGCCGGTGTGGGTAACCGTCACTCTGGTGGTGTGTGGCAGAACACGCGCAACAACCCCACGCTGCCCTCCACCTGCGGCTGGAATGTTGCCATCTCGCTGGACATGTCCAGTTCCATGAGTCAAGCCGACCTGAACGCGCAGCAAACTGCTGCTCGTCAGTTCATCCAGGCGCTTGCTGGTACCCCTTCAACGGTGACGATTTACACCTTTGGCTGGGCATCCCCTGCTGATGGCAACGTCAACAGTGCTCGGTTCAACATGATGAACGAGCCAACCACGGGTACCACGGGTGCGGCATGGAACGCTGTTCCTAACACGTCTCCCTCCAACGCCACCAACTGGGACCGCGGCTTTGCCGCTGCCTCGGCATCGTCCTATGACCTCTTTGTGTTCATCACGGACGGTAACCCCACGGACTTTGGCGTGACGGCAGGTTCGGCTGGATGGCCTGGCCAGAACCGTTTCCGCAACGTGGAGGAAGGTATTTTCTCCTCGAACCAGATCAAGGCCAACGGCGCTCGCGTCATGGTGTTTGGCGTAGGAATGGGAACGGGTGATGCCGGTATCACCACCCGCCACAACCTCAGGGCCGTAGCCAATGGCCCCGGCTCTGTCCTCCGGACCACTACCACTAACTTGACTCCTGAAGAGGTGCGCTCCACGGACGTGTTTGTCCTGGATAGCTTTGCGGGAATCGGCCCGGCACTGCGTGACTTCGCTCTGGCGGAGTGCCGCTCCAGTGTGCAGGTCATCAAGGAAATTGTCCCCGCTGGCAACACCTTTGGTGATGTCACCGGTTCGCGGCCCGTTCCTGGCTGGACCTTTGACGTGGCGGCGGCCACGCCCAACGCTGAGGTAGTAACGCCCGAACTCACCACCGCAGGTTCGGACAACCCGTCCGCTAGCACCACCATCAACTTCCCGCAAGCGGGTTCCACCACCGTGACGGTGGCGGAGCGTCAGCAAGATGGGTACACCTTCGTTCAGGCCCAATGTGTCCGCGGTGAAGGTGCCAACAGGAGAACCTGGTCCGCTGAGGGGAATATTGATGGCACGGGGGACGCCGCAGTTCGCGGGATTCCCGTAGCCTGGGATGACGCCAACACCGTCTGCACGTTCTACAACCAGGCGCGTCAAGGCATGAGCCTCAGTGTTGATGGAACCTACAACGTCCCGTTTGTGTGGACGATGGACAAGACCGTCACGTCTGAGGACGTTCAAGTGGTGAACCCCGGCGAGTATGCCACCTTTACCTACCGCATTGAGGTCACGGGTGAGCGCGCTGAGGCGAACAACGTGCGCCTGAACGGATCTGTCACGGTACCCAACACCTTTGGTGCACCGCTGGATCTCCGTGGTCTCGAGGTGACCGTGGACAGCACACCGGTAACCCTGACGCTCGGCGACGATACTCTGGTTGCTGCTGGCCAGTCCCGTGAGGTTGCCTTCACGGTGGACCTTCCCGGTGTGCCCACTGGTGACGTCACGGTCACGGCCACGCACCCCGTTGTCGGAGACATCGTCGAAACTATTGCCAGTGGCGGATTCACTGAGCCTTCGTTCTCCAACTACGAGGCCACGCTGACGGACTGGTTCCCCGAGTTTGCTGCCGAATTCGGCAACAACGTGGTGCTCAATGCCCGTGAGCGCACGCCCGGTGCCCCGCTGTGGGATGAAGAGGCACGCGCGTGGATCTTTGAGTACTCCGCTCGTCGCACGGTCACCGAGCGCAACTCCGAGGAGACCTTCACCAACACGGCGATTCTCGCCCCGGATGAGGACAACGATATTCGCGTTGACGTGCCGGTTACCGTGTGGACGCCCGCCGCAGGTGCGCTGAGCATCCGTGGAACCGCTGTCACGCACCGTGACTACAACTGGACCATTGACAAGACGGTCCTGGATCCTGCCACCGGTGAGATCATCGGCGTTGCTCCTGGCGACTCCCAGCACGATGCTCGATTCGGCCTGCAAGTCAGCGCCACGGGTCAGAACACGCCAGGCACCTGGGTGACCGGTCAAGTGGCCATTGCTAACCCGAACGCCAGGCAGGCTCTGTCCATTGACGGCCTGACGGTTACCGTGGGCGGCGTGAACGTGACCGCATCGCTGACCACTGCGGTCCGCGTGGATGGCGTGCTGGAGACGGCAACGTGGGGCGATGACAACTTCCCCACGGAGGTGGCACCGCGCCTGTGGATGGTGGTGTCCTTTGAGACGCTGCTGCCCACCACCGTAGACGCGGTGAACATCGCTGCCGAGCTCCCCGGTTCCCAAACCTGGGTGAACAACGAGTTGCAGGAGGAATCGGTCATCACCGTGAACTCCACGTCCACCGTGTCTGACCGGTTTGCGCTGCTGACGGACGGATTTGTTGATGGCGAAGGGAACAAGGACTCTGGCGAGTTCCTGTCCTACATCACCAACGAGTTGGGCCTGACCTGCGGTGAAGCCGTGTACGCCAACGACGGGTGGCCCGGTCTGCTCCAGTTGCTCAACGGTTCGAGCGTCTTTGGCCACGTGGCCTGTGAAGGCGACACGGTTGTGGGTATCACGCTTGACGCTCAGAACTTCCTCAGCGAGGACGGTCTGACCTTCGAGTACACCGCCACGCTTGCCGTGACGGACCTGGGCGTGGGCTCCACGGCAACCTTCCGCAACCTCGCGGTGATTGCTCCTGATGCAGGTGACCAGCCGAACCCCGGCCTCACCCCTCCTGGCACGGGAGAGGGCGACGACTGGTGGAATGACCAGGATGACGAAGACCTCTCGGATGACGAGACCGTCACGGTAGTGACGCCTCCCGAGGCTGAGAAGATTTGGAACATCACCACGGTGGATGCGGACGGCACCCCTGCGGATGCTGCCACCATCCGCGTACCCGATGCGGTGCTGCGTTTGGTATTGGCCAACCCTGCGGACACCGCCGCCATTGCGGCACTGGTGACCGTGGTGAACGACGATCCGGCCAACGATGTTGAGATTGACGCTGAGGCGCTGAGCGATTGGGCCGAAGGTCTGGATGCGCTGCTCTCGGTATCTGCCGTGGAAGCAGGTCCGTTCACCGCCTGGCCGTGGGGCACCCCGTTGCCTGGTGTGGTCCTTGCCGATGGTCAGTTCTGGCTCACCGAGGCTGTCACTCTGCCCGACTACTGCGTCTTTGATCAGGTCACGATCAGCGACGCTGGCGACGGTGACGCAATCCACGTGATTCCGGATGCTGACAACGCCGGTGCCTGGCCGCTGGACTTCATGCCCGTGGTCATCACCAACAACGGCAACCTCGGATTGCTCACGGTGACCAATGACATCACCTGCACCCCGCCCGTGGTGGCCCCGGTGTACCCGGAGCCTCCCGTGGGTGATGACACCCCGGGTGATTACGGTGTGATCGACGGCGACGGTGACTTGAGTGACGTTGAACTCGGTGCCACCGATGCCGGGAATGACCGCGAGGTGGACCTTGACGGGTCTGCCGTCACCGAGGCGGCCCGCCGCGCTCCGGTGAGGATTGCTGGTCTGCCCGTCACGGGTGTCACGGTTGGCGTGTTCCTCGGCCTGGTAGTGGTGCTGCTCGGCTCCGGCATCGCCGTCCGCGTAGCAGGCAAGCGCCGCGACGACGACACCGACGAGGC
>JAIRQO010000002.1 GCA_031256435.1 Cellulomonadaceae bacterium | reverse complement strand
GAATCCGGGGATGGAGATGCCCGTGGCCGTGCCGCCCGGGGCCACGGCGTTGACGCGGATTCCGTGCTTCATATACATCACAGCCATGGATTTGGTCAGGCCGTTCACCGCGTGCTTGGACGCGGTATAGGCTGCCCCGGCAGCCGAGCCGCGCAGGCCCGCTTCCGAGGATACGTTCACAATGGAGCCTGATTTTACATCCAACATCAACGGCAACACCGCGCGGGACAACATCATGGTGCCGGTCACGTTGACAGCCATCACCTTGTTCCACAGAGCGTCCTCGATCTCGTGGCAGGCGCCCATGTTGTCCATAATTCCGGCGTTGTTGACCAGTGCGTCAACGCGCCCGTTGGCTGCTGCGACGATGCGGTCAATATCCGCCTGAACGGTGATATCTCCCACAACCGGGATCAGTGCCGCACCATCGGGAAGGTCAGCGAGTTCTGCCTTCAAGGCATCAAGGGCATCGGCGGTGATGTCCGCAGCGATCACTGTTCCGCCTTCGCGGGCTGCGCGGGACGCTACTGCGCGCCCAATGCCCGAGGCGGCGCCGGTCACAATGACCGTCTGGCCAGTGAAACGGCCTGGCGTGATGACCTCGTCCCAGGTGGGCATGGCTGGGGCGGTTGCGGCGGGCTGATCTGGCATGGGTGTGCTCCTCGGTGAGTGGTTTCCTTGGCAGGTGTCGTTACCGCAGCACATAATGCCCTGAGCCGCTGCCATCCGCCGCCACGGCCTGCCGGTTCGTCGCTGGTTCGTAGCCTGGCGGAGCGTTGCCTGGCGTTCATATCACACCCTCCCGTTACATTGACCCACGAGTGGCGGAAGCATCCGTTGCGGACACGAAACGATGAAAGGACGTTCCATGAGAGCGTGGCAATACATGGGCAAGCAGCAGCCCATCCAACTGAACACTGACGTGCCGGAGCCCGTTCCGAGCCCCACCCAAGTCATCATTGACGTGAAGTCCGCAGGCCTGTGCCACTCGGACATCATGTACATGCAGATGGGTGACGCCGTGATGCCGTTCCTTCCTATGACGCAGGGCCACGAAAACGCCGGCGTCATCTCCGTACTCGGTTCCGAGGTGGAAGGCTTCCAGGTGGGAGACGTGGTGGGCGTGTGCTCCTCCGGCGTCCAGCCCCCACTGGGCATGTTCACCCCCGGTGGTATGGCGGACAAGCTTGCGGCCGATTACCGTGACCTGGCCCGCGTTCCTGAAGGGCTGTCCTATCACTTGGCTGCACTCGGCACGGATGCCGGTATGACCTCCTACCACGCCATGGCCAAGGCTTCCGGCGGGATCAAGCCCGGCATGAAGGTGGGCGTCATCGGTTTTGGTGGCCTGGGGCAGATTGGTGCTCGCGTGGCCGTTCTGGCTGGTGCCGAGGTTCACGTAGCCGAGATGAAGGAGGACGTGTGGCCGTTGGCCGAGTCCGTGGGCGTGAAGACCTGCGTGAAGGACGCTGCTGAATGGACCCAAAGTGTGAACCCCCTGGTGGGAGGGGACTTTGACGTGGTGGTGGACTACGCCGGATTTGACACCACCCAAAAGGCACTGTCCGCCGTGAAGCGCGGCGGTGTGGTGGTCATGGTGGGCCTCGGATTGCCCACCTTCACCGTGTCCTCCAACGGGATTCTCGGAAAAACAATCGTCGGATCGCTGGGCGGAACACCGCAGGACATTGAAGAGGTGTACGCCCTCATGCTCAGCGGGGACATTGACCCGGCGTACGAGGAAATCGCCTTTGAGGATGTGGCCAAGGGCCTGGAACGCCTGAACGCTAACGAGGTCACCGGCAGGCTTGTTACCAAGGTTGCTGAGTAACGGCTTCTTCAGGCGCGGATTACCGGCCTGGACAGGATGGGAGTCACGCGCGGCAGCGGGTGCTCACGCGCCCTATTACTGCGCTTGAATGGCTCCATGAAGGATCACGTCACCCCTCATTCGGTTCCGTATCCCCCAGGAGAGGAACCGGATGAGGTGGTGCCGGTGCAATACGCTGACTACCGGTACGTCCTCGGACGAAAACCGCGCGCCGGGGGAGTGCCGCTGGTGGCGGTGTGTATGAACCCGTCAGCCGCGCGGGATTCGGTGAGTGACCGGACGGTGAATCGTGTGATCCGTGAGGCCGATGCGCGCGGGTATGACGGATGGTTTGTGGTGAACGTGTGTCCGGAACGGGCCACGGATGCCAAGAACCTTGTTCCGGGTGCTCACGCAGCATGGGACACCCAGAATGTACACGAGATCCTGGATTTGTTGGACAGGTATGCCGCGACCGAGGTATGGGCGGCGTGGGGTGCGAGTGCGTCCCCACGCATCCGTAGAGGGCGTGACCAGGTAGTGGCAGCCTTGCGCGAGCGAGGCACTGCCATGTGGCATCTCGGAGAGTTAACCAAGGACGGCCACCCGCGCCACCCGTTGTACCTCAAGAACGGCTTAGAACGCCGGGAGTTTGATCCCTCCGGTTTGCCTATTCCTTCTGGCGTGGTCAAGCCGTCCAGCGTAGACAAGCGGTCTGGCTCACATGATTGACGCGGAGCGTAGGCAGTTTCCGGCGGCGGCCAGCCACGATCCCTAGTCAGCTGTGTGCCCAAGCCCGCAGGGAACCTTAGGCCGCCGTGATAGTCACCCGCACTTGCTTCATCAGCGGTTGGTCGGACTGGGTGGAGTAATCGTCATGGCCGAGTAACACGTTCATCTCCGGCATGTAGCCCGCTGCCGAGCCACGCGGCGTAGAGTACGTAAGCGCCGTGTAGCCATTGAGGTTCCGGGTGGATCCATCACGGGAGGTGGCTTCCAGATTCACCAACTCGCCTTGAATAATCCCACGGTCTGCCATGTCCTCGGCATTCATCAACACCAGTGTGCGCAAGTTCTTGATTCCGCGGTACCGGTCATTGTCTGAATACACGGTAGTGTTCCACTGGTCATGGGAGCGCATGGTTTGCAGGATGAGCGTGTCACCGGTGGGAACAACGTCAGGCAGGGGAGGCGTATTGAAGTTGGCCTTCCCTGTGGGGGTGATGAACTCGCGCTCCCGCGCAGGTTGGGCTATGCGGAATCCGTGCTTTTCTCGGCAACGGCGGTTGAAGTCCGTGAACCCGGGTAGAGCCTGCTCCATAGCATCGCGGATGCGGTCATAGTCCTCGGCGTACCAAATCCACCGAGTGTTGCTCTTGGGCAGAGTGGTGGCGGCAATCCGCGCAATGATGTTCACTTCCGAGCGCAGATCCGGGGAGGCCGGTGGCATGAATCCGTGGGATATGTGCACCATGCTCATGGCATCCTCCACGGTGACACCCTGGGTGATGCCGCCGGTGCGGTCCTTCTCGGTGCGGCCCAAGCACGGCAGAATCAGTGCCTTCACACCGTGAACCAGGTGTGAGCGGTTCAACTTGGTGGACACCTGCACCGTCAGCGAGCACTTTCGCAAGCCTTCCATGGTGTATGGCGTGTCCGGCGCAGCGAGCACAAAGTTCCCGCCCAGGCCAACAAACACCTTCACTGAGCCGTCCATCATGCCCTTGACCGTGCGGACTGTATCCAACCCCGGCTGCCTGGACAGGGTCAGCCCATACATCTTCTCCAGGGTCTGATAGAAACTCTCGGCCGGGTTGTGATCAATCCCGCATGTCCGGTTCCCTTGCACATTGGAGTGCCCACGCACAGGCGAGGGGCCAGCGCCTTTGCGCCCAATGTTCCCGCGCAGCAACAACACGTTGACGATTTCCCGGATGGAGTCCACCCCGTGCTCGTGCTGCGTGACCCCAAGGCACCACGCAATGATCGCAGAATCGGCAGCAAGGTAGATGTCCCCGGCCGCGCGAATCTCGGCCTCAGTCAGCCCTGCCTGAGTGACAATTTCCTCCCAGGATGTGCCGTCCACCACGGCCTTGTACGCCTCGTACCCATCGGTGAATTCCTCAACAAACGCAGAATCAATGACGCTAGGGTCCTCCTCGGCGGCCTCAAACACGCACTTGGCAATCCCGCGCAGCAACGCCATGTCCCCGCCGGGACGCACTTGGAGATTCAGATCCGAGGTGGGCGTGGACATGTTCAGCGCCATGTCCAGCACTTCGTGCGGAACGATGGCGCGCGTTGCGGCAACCTCCACCAACGGGTTGACGTGAACAATCTTGGCGCCGCCGCGATGCGCATCGGTCAGGGCGGTCAACATCCTCGGGGCGTTAGCAGCCGCGTTCACTCCCATCACAAAGATGGCGTCTGCGGATTCCCAATCTTCCAGGTCACAGGTGCCTTTCCCGGTGCCGATGGCCGCGCGCAAGGCACGCCCGGAGCCCTCGTGGCACATGTTGGAGCAATCGGGCAAGTTATTGGTGCCGTATTCGCGGGCAAAGAGTTGGTAGAGGAAACTCGCCTCATTGGAGAGTCTGCCCGAGGTGTAGAACGCGGCTTCGTTCGGGGAATCGAGCCCCTGGAGTTCCTCGGCAATCATCGCGTACGCGTCCTGCCACCTGATGGGCACGTAGTGATCGGTGCTGGCCTCGTACACCATCGGTTCGGTCAATCGGCCCTGGTTTTCCAACTCCAGATCTGTCATGGATTCCAACGAGGAAACAGTGTGGTGGGCAAAGAATTCCCGGGTGGCACGGCCCGGATCGAGTTCCTGGCACAGGTGCTTCACGCCGTTCTCGCAGAAGTCCATGGCGAGCTTTCCGGGGTTATCCGGCCAAGCGCAGCCCGGACAATCAAACTTCTCGTCGCCCACGTGGTTCATTTTGATCAAGGCCCGGGTGCCATCCTTGACCAACCCGTGCTTGGCCATGACCTTGGCCACGGACTTTGCCGCACCCCATCCCGCTGCGGGATGGTGGTAATCACTCTGGGACCATTGTTCTGCCATGGGGCACCGCCTCGTTGCGTGGTTCATCGCCTTCTCCCTGCCAGAATACCGCCATGGCCGCTCCCACCATGCTCCGTTCCGTTTTCCGCCTCCGCGGCGGTGCACCCTCCATCGTCGAGGATTCCATTGCCGTAGAACAGCCCTTCCCGCTCGTCGGGCCACAGGGCGAGACGGTCACCACCACCATGCGCACACCGGGACATGATGATGATTTGCGCGCCGGTTTCTTTGCCACGTATCAGCAACCGTCCGCCGCGATATTCGACGACGATTCACGAGTTTCCCCATCCACCCTGGAGGCGTTGCCTGACCGGTTGCGTGCAGGGCAGGAATTGTTCAGCCTCACTGGGGGAACGCACGCTGCCGGATTGTTCACCGTGGATGGAACCTTAGTGTGCCTGCGCGAGGACGTGGGCCGCCACAACGCCGTGGACAAAGTGGTGGGTGACGCGGTGCGCCGGGGTGCTTTACCGCTGGCTGGGCACGTGCTCATGCTGAGCGGACGCACCTCCAGCGAGGTGGTTTCCAAGGCTGCCGCTGCGGGAGTCCCCATCCTGGCCGCCGTGTCAGCGCCCTCCTCGACCGCCGTGGCATTGGCAGAAGCTGCCGGCATGACCCTGATCGGCTTCCTGCGCGGCCCCACCATGAACATCTACACCGGCGAACACCGCATCATCGGCTCGTAGCGGCCGGTGAACAGTCCATCGAACGAGCCTTAGACGTGCCGTGAGGGAGCACTAC
Source organism: Cellulomonadaceae bacterium (assembly GCA_031256435.1). Taxonomy (GTDB): domain Bacteria; phylum Actinomycetota; class Actinomycetes; order Actinomycetales; family Cellulomonadaceae; genus Xylanimonas. The sequence goes on along the minus strand of JAIRQO010000002.1, from coordinate 20,790 downwards.
CGTCACTGTTCCTATAAATCCATCCCAGTTGAGAGACCACTGATTGGTGCCAAGCGGGTTCCCTTCGGCTATCTGATTGCTGAACCCGCCCTGCCCAGACCTGATCACTATGCTCCCGGGTTCCGTGATCTGGAACAACGTAGTTTCCCGGGTGGGGTCTGCCATGCTGCCGTGTTGACTCACGGCAATGATCCGGCAGCCACCGGGTCCAGGTGGTTCCAGCACCCGCCACGTGTCGCCGAAGTCCATGAGCGCCATGGGAATCACCAGGGGAGCGGGGAGGAGCCAGCCGATGGACAGCACCGCAACAACCAGAACCCTGATGGTGTTCTTGCGGGATGGCGATGTTACCGGCGGATCGTGCAACCGGTCACTGCAAAACACAGCGAAACATGTCACCCAAGAAGCGAGTCCTATTAAGGCGATCACGGTCAGAACCCGGGTCACCGGAATGGCCCATCTGCCAAACAGCAGCACGCCAAGATACTGATTGGTGTGATCAAGCAGGACACTCGCACCAAGCATCAGCACTAATCCGCCCCACCAGAGGCCGCGCCGTATCCGCCGATCCCGGACTAGCATGCTTAGCGCCGCCCATTGAGGTCCAGGGTGCGTTCCTGATTCCAGAGCGTATTCCAGCCGAGGTCTGTCAGGAGCGCGTCCAGGATTCCGGCGGTGAAACCCCAGATGAGGTGTTCGGCGCCGTCCACGGTGACCAACCAGGCGGGGCCGGTGTGGGTCACCTGACCGCGGGCATCGTCGTCGCGGGAAATTTCATGGACAGATGGCCTGCGACGATAGACGGAGGTGTAGCGCGTGGTGGAGTCTCGCAACACCCTGAGCGGGACGCGGAACACTGCCGCAGATTCGCTGAAATCCATGACGCGCACGGGTGATTGCCTTGTCCACCACGCAACAACGGGGGTGACAATGTGTCCGCTGACGGTCATGGGCACGTTATGGAGGGTGGTCAGGATTGTCACTCCGGTGGGGTCAACGCCGGTTTCCTCTCCTGCCTCCCTCAGGGCCGCGGCTTCCAGCGATTCACCGGCATCCACGCGACCCCCTGGAAAGGCCACTTGACCAGGGTGATCGCGCAGGGTTGCGGCGCGTTCCAGGAGGAGCACGTCCAGCGTGTCCGGGTTGACGGCGCCCAAGTGTGCGGGTGGCGGCATGAACGTGTTATCGGACCGGCCAAACAGAATCAGAATGGCGGCAGGTTTCACGGGTGTGACCCCGCCTTGACCTGGGGCATGGCGCCGGTGACGGTGAGTGCTTCCGCAGGCAAGGTATCCAGGCGAGGAGGATTGCGCATCCACGCACAGGCGTAGAGGAGTACACGGCTGATGAAGTTGGCCAGGACGAGCACCGTGATGATGGCCGCGAAGGGTGCCAGGAGAGCGTTGTGTGCTGCAGACCCCACCACAATGGTGGTTCCGAGCCACCGCAGCACGCCCATGACCACGCCGCAAGCCAGGGAGCCCATGATGAGGTCTCGTCGGGTGACGATGCTTGCTGCTGGGGTGGTTGTTACTGGGGTGTTTGTGGCGGGTGTGTTCGTTGTTGTGGTTCCTGTTGAAGACGATGCCACGGTGGAGTCCCGCAGAATGTGGGCCACCAGAACGATGATCCCCAACACCACCGCCGTGTCAATCACCACGCCCACCAGGGCGCTACCAATCCGGATTCCCCAGGACAAGGCCACGGACCGTCCCACGGCATCCGCCGCGGCGTGCCCAAACGCCCGAGAGGCAATGGAACTCGCTGCCGAGAGCAGCACCGCCACCCCCAGAAGCACGAATCCAGCCAACTGTCCCAATTTCGCCAGCACGGCGTTCCCCGCTGTGGGGGGCACATCAAACATGGTGCGCACCGAGTTCCGCAAGGCACCCATCACGCCAATGGCGGACATCAGCATCACCACAATGGCCACCACAGTAGCCAGGGAGAACGGCGGCAAAGTGAGTTGATCCGGCTTGATCATGTAGGACTCGCCGTCCCCAATGAGCCCGGGAACCACCTGATCCAGTTGACCCAGGATGGCGGAACGTAACTCCTTGTTGCCACCCAGAATCGTCGAAAATATGGACCACCCAATGGTGAGACCGGCAAACATGGAGAACAATGCCGAATACGCAATCCCGCCGCAGAGTTGCCCGCCGTTCCGAGCGCCGTACCACGCGAGGGTCCGGCCAGCGCGGGATTCCTTCCAACGTTCCATCGCGGTGGTGACAACAGGCGGCATTGGCATACCTGTGACGTTAGGCGAATTCCACGCAACGTGCGAGTGCGCCGCCGTGGGTCCGGATGGGGTGTCTGGGTTTCGCCGTGGGTCCGGATGAGGTGCGCGATTTCCATCCTGGGTCCGGATTACTTACCCAATCGGGCTCATTGGGTAAGTAATCCGGACCCAGGACGTATGGGAGGACTGTGATCCGGACCCAGGATGGTGGGGTGGCATGTAATCCGGACCCAGGGTGGTGGGGTGGCATGTAATCCGGACCCAGAACGTAGGGGAGGGGCCTGCGATGAATCGAGCGACGCTTCCGGGTCCGCTACGGTCCGGAGGCCGAGGGTGGCCTCATCCAGGCGCGGTATCCTACGGTGGTGAACGCGCGGGAGACTCGGACCAAGCCTCTCGGGGACTATGACCCCCAGCGCACCCCCCAGCATCAGGACCTTGTTCTGCGAGTCATCGCGTGGTTCCAGATGGCGGGCCGGGACCTGCCCTGGCGTGATCCGCAGTGCAGTCCATGGGGCGTGTTGGTGTCTGAAGTGATGTTGCAGCAGACGCCCGTGTCGCGCGTGGAACCGCGCTGGCGAGCCTGGATGGAGCGGTGGCCCACGCCGAGTGACCTCGCTGTGGCGTCCACGGCGGACGTGCTCCGAGCCTGGGATCGCCTGGGATATCCGCGCCGGGCATTGCGCCTCCAGGAGTGCGCCCAAGCCATCACGGCTCAACACCAAGGCCAAGTGCCCCGTGATGAAGCCAGCCTGCTCGCGCTGCCGGGCATTGGCGAGTACACCGCCGCAGCGGTGGCCTCCTTTGCGTTCGGCCAACGCGCTACGGTGGTGGATACCAATGTACGACGAGTCATCGCGCGCCTGGTGGGCGGCGAAGCTCAGGCTGCACCCAACCTGAACTCTGCTGAGCGCCAACGAGCAGCAAGCCTGGTGCCTGCGGAACCCGCGCAAGCCGCACGCTGGGCCGCGGCGTCTATGGAGTTGGGGGCATTGATCTGCACCGCTCGGACGCCCGCGTGCCTCAGCAGCGCTGCACCGGGATGCCCAGTGATGGATCTGTGCGCGTGGAGGCTCGACGATTATCCTGCGGACGAGCACGCGCATCGTCGCAGATCCCAAGCGTGGCACGGCACGGATCGCCAAGTGCGCGGGAAAATCATGGCCGCGCTCAGGCAGGCCAACCATGCCGTCAACGAGTCTGACCTTCGCACACTCCTTGCAGCATCCACCCCCCAGCCAGAACCCAGCCAGGTCACTCGATGCTTGGCTACTCTCATTGAGGACGGCCTGCTGGAACAAACCAGCGCGGACGAGGATCCGCAGTACGCTCTGCCAGCGTGACGCCCGGCCCCAGCGCCAACCCAGCATCGTGACGAAGAACACCCCGGGCGCTGTAGTTCCATATCTCCACCGGGCGTAGAATGGACCCATGCCTACTCATGACATCACGCTGGCCTCCATTGACGAGGTCATTGCCACTCAGGACATCATCATCCTGGATTTCTGGGCCGCTTGGTGCGGTCCCTGCCGTAACTTTGAGCCCATCTATGAGGCTGCGTCAGAGAAGCACCAGGACATCTTCTTTGGCAAGGTGGACACGGAGGCTGAGCCGCGCCTGACCTTGGACTTTGGCGTCCAAGCCATGCCCACCATCATTGTGATCCGGGAAAAGGTTCCCGTCTTCATGCAGTCGGGAGCCATGCCCGCGCCGATTCTTGAGAAACTCATTGGGTCCGTTCGCAGCCTGAATATGGATGATGTGCGCGCCCAACTTGAAGCCGCCAACGTGGAAGCGGAAGCCCTTGCCGAGCGCGCCGCCGAGGCTGAGCGCCTCGCCGACCCCGCCGAAGAGGCGTAGGTGGTGACCGTCTGACGTCCTCGCCATTCGGCTTTGTCCACGTCTGACCTCAGTACTGCCTGACCTCAGCACTGCCTGACGTCCGCGCCGCCCAGCCCACCATCACTCACCCCGCCCACCATCAAAGGTTCGCCCGTGCCCCGTAAGCAACCCGTGCCCCGTAAGCAATCTGCATCACCCGCCAACCCTCGCAAGCGCAACGCTCAGCCCGCAACCACCGAGGACCCGGCCATCCTTGAGGATCTCGCCATCATCTACGCCGAAATCATCTCGCGGAACCCGGAACATGATTTTGATCCCACCCTGGACCGGGTGAAGCGCGTTTGCGAACTCCTCGGGGACCCCCAGCATGCCTTCCACGCTGTGCATATCACGGGAACCAACGGGAAAACCTCCACGGCCCGCATGACCGAATCCCTCATCCGCGAGCACGGATTGCGCACGGGGTTGTTCACCTCGCCGCACCTCCAATCGGTCACGGAACGCATCCAGATTGATGGCGAACCCATCTCCGCGCAAGCGTTTGTGGACACGTGGAATGACATTGCGCCGTACATTGGCGTGGCTGACCGCGAAAGCCAGGAGGCCGGCGGCCCGCGTTTGAGTTTCTTTGAGGTCCTCACGGTCATGGCCTACGCCGCATTTGCGGACGCCCCCGTGGATGTTGCCGTGATTGAGGTGGGCATGGGTGGCGAGTGGGACTCCACCAATGTGATCAACGCCGCCACGGTCATCTTGACGCCGATTGATATTGACCATCAGAAGTGGCTCGGTAGCAGCATCGAGGAGATTGCCGCCACTAAGGCGGGCATCATCAAACCCGGCGCCACCGTCATCAGCGCCATTCAGCGTGACGAGGCTTCGGCCATTATTCGTCACAAGGCCGACGACGAGCGCGCGCGCCTGCTCGTAGAGGGACAGAACCTCACGGTTCTCCAACGCACCCTCGCTGTGGGCGGACAACTCCTCACTCTGCAGACTCCTGCCGGGATCTACCAGGACGTCTTTGTTCCCCTCCACGGCGAGCACCAGGCCCACAACGCCCTCTTGGCACTCGCAGCGGCAGAGGCTGTGCTGACCGGCGGAAGTGCTCTGAACGCCGAACGCGTGGAACAAGGGTTAGCCCAGGTCACCTCGCCCGGACGCTTGGAACTCTTGCGTTCGTCACCCACCATCATTGCGGACGTGGCGCACAACCCGCACGGTGCCACGGCACTCGCGGAGGCACTCAACGAGGCCTTCGGGTTCCGGCACTTGGTGGGGGTCATCGGGATTCTGGGGGACAAGGACGCCGAGTCGATTTTTGCCGCGCTAGAACCTGCCTTGGGTTCGGTGGTGTTGACCAGAAACTCGTCGCCCCGATGCGCTGATCCGGTGGATTTGCTGCCCATCGCGCGGGAGATTTTTGACGTGGATGACGTGTACCTGGAAGAGCGCCTGGATGACGCGCTCCAGAAGGCCACGGATCTGGCCGAGGCTGATGACACCGTAGGTGTGGGCACGGGAACGGGGATTCTGGTCACCGGTTCCGTCATCACCGTGGCCGACGCCCGAACCCTCCTCGGCGTGAAGTAGGCACCAGGCCCTGAGGTGACGATGGTTTCGACCATCGCTCGCTTCGCTCGCTGGCTCAACCGACTGGTCTGACCTCGGCGTGAAGTAGGCACCACCCAGACTAGGCGCCGGAAACCCCGGTACGGTGGAGGTGAGGCCACACGGGGAGGGGCGGCGTGAAAAAATTCATCAACACCGCCGAGCGGGCCGCGCAGGACTCGTTGGCGGGTTTCGCCATGGCGCACCCCCATCAAGTGACGGTGCACAACCTGACTGAGGGACCCACATTTATCACTCGCAATGACGTCCCCGTAGCAGGCAAAGTGGCGGTGGTCTCCGGCGGAGGCACCGGCCATGATCCGCTCCACAACGGCTTTGTAGGACCGGGCATGTTGGACGCCGCTGTTCCGGGACCCACCTTCACCTCGCCCACCCCGGATCAGATTTTCGAGGCCATCCGGGCCGTGGACTCCGGCTGTGGTGTGCTGCTCATCGTCAAGAACTACACCGGAGACGTTCTCAACTTTGAGGTGGCTGCCGAACTCGCGGAGATGGAAGGCATCACCACCTCCACGGTGCTGGTGGCTGATGATGTTGCGGTGGAAAACTCCACGCACACCGTGGGCCGCCGTGGCGTGGCCGGCACGTTGCTCGTCGAAAAAATAGCCGGTGCTGCGGCCGAACGAGGCGATGATCTTGCCGCCGTCACCGCCATCGCCCAGCGCGTCTCGGACAACATTCGCTCCATGGGAGTGGCGCTGGAGGGCAGCATTGTGGCGGCAATCGGCAAGCCCGGCATCGAGTTGGATCATGACGAGGCGGAAATCGGCATTGGTATCCACGGCGAACCGGGCCGCCGCCGCGTCCCCATGACCACCGCCGCAGAAATCACCGCCATGCTGGTGGAACCCGTACTCGAGGACATGCCGCTGTCCTCTGACGACGATGTTTTTTTGCTGGTCAACGGCATGGGAGCCACACCGTTGGGCGAGCTGTACATTGTCTTCGGTGAGGCAAAACCGCTGATCGAAGCCACCGGAGCCACCGTGAAACGGTCCCTTGTTGGCAGTTATGTGACCTCACTGAACATGCAAGGCGTGTCAGTGACCACACTCAAACTAGACAATGAAATGATCAACCTGTGGGACGCCCCCGTGCACACCCCCGCACTGACCTGGTGAAATGAGTATCATGCCGCTAACCTCCCTTGACGCAACCTGGGCCCGGAAATGGGCCTCCCTGTCCGCTGACGCCATGATTGCCGCCAAAGATGAACTGACCGAGTTGGACAGGCAGATCGGTGATGGCGATCACGGCATCAACATGGAGCGTGGATTCACCGTTCTGGGTCAGAAGGTGCAGGCGGATGCTGATCCCGGTGAAACGGTGGGCGCCGTACTGAAACTCGTGGCCGCCACCCTCATGTCCACCGTGGGTGGAGCCGCCGGGCCGCTGTATGGTACGGCGTTCTTGAGGGCGTCACGCGTCAGTGACCTGTCCGTTCTCCACACTGCGGACCTTGTCACCGCGTTACAGGCTGCCGTGGAGGGGATCCAGGTCCGCGGGCACGCCAAACCTGGCGAGAAGACCATGGTGGATGCGTGGGACGCCGCCGTCAGCGCCGCCGTTGCCGTGGTGGAGGACAACCCGGAAGCCACCGTGGTGGACGTACTAACCGTTGCCGCTGATGCTGCCGACGCTGGCGCCGAGGCCACTGTTCCCTTGGTAGCCACGAAGGGCCGAGCCTCCTACCTGGGTGAACGCTCTGCCGGACACATGGACCCGGGCGCCCGTTCCTCCGCCATCATCCTGCGCATGGCGCTGGAAGCAGCCCAGTCATGACCGTTGCCCTGGTTCTTGTTGCCCACTCGGCACGCCTTGCCGAAGGAGCCGCAGAACTGGCAGGACAAATGGCTCCCGGAGTCCACTTGGGGGCCGCTGGCGGGTTGCCAGACGGCTCGCTGGGCACGTCCTTGGACACGGTGCAGGACGCTGTGGAGGCGGCGCTCGCGGGTGCTGAGGGAGTCCTGGTCATCGGAGATTTGGGTTCTGCCTTGTTGACGGTGGAAACGGCTATTGACCTCAATGACGCCTGGCGCGGGCAGGTGGTTCTGGCCCGAGCACCCTTTGTGGAAGGAGCCGTTGCCGGTGCCGTGGCGGCAGAAATGGGCTGGCCTCTGGACAAGGTGGTGGACGCCGCCCAATCCGCCGGGGACAACTTCACCACCAACGCCGTGGCCTACCCCAGTGGAAACCTTGATCCCGGCCAGGCCGCGCTGGACGAAGCCAGCGAGTTGGACGCCATGGCCAACGGCATCGCGTTCAACGAAACAGCGCCTGAACCCGTTCCTGGGGTTTCGACCGCCGCTCACGACAGTTCGCTGGCTCAACCACCCGAAGAGCTGGTGCCGAGTCCGGCGCCTGAACCCGTTCCGGCGGTTGAGCCTATTCCGGCGGTTGAGCCAGCGCCGCAAGGCGCGTCGGTCGAAACCCCGGACGCGGACGCCACGGCGACCGCAACGGTGACCCTGGTGAACAAACTCGGTCTGCACGCTCGCCCATGCGCCGTGTTGGCCCGAACCATTGCGGAAACGGGAGTTCCCGTCACCATCAATGGGGTGGACGGAACCTCTGTGTTGTTGCTGCTCATGCTCAGTGCCACGGGCGGTGACCTCCTGACGGTCTCTGCGTCCGGACCCGGTGCGCAGGAGGCGGTCAACACTGTAGTGGCCCTGGTAGAGACAGGGTTCAACGAAGGGTGACGCGCCTCCGCCGCGCAACCCGCCGCGCACGCTAGTGTCCACCGCATGAGTTCTTCACCCAGCGCAACGAGCGCAACACCCTCCAAGCAAGCACCGTCCAAGCCCGCACCCTCTAACCCATGCAACCTGGAACACACCCTTGTTCTTGTCAAGCCTGATGGCGTGGAACGCGGACTGGTGGGGGAGGTCCTCACACGGATTGAGCGCAAGGGGTATGTGATCTCGGATATGCGGTTGGTAACCCCCAGTGCTGCGCTTGCCCAAGCCCACTACGCCGAGCACTCCGCCCGGCCTTTCTTTGGTGAACTGGTGGACTACCTGTGCTCGGGGCGCGTGCTGGCCGTGGTGGTGGAAGGCGAACGCGTGGTCAAAGGCATGCGCGTGCTGAACGGCGCCACGGATCCCACGGTGGCCTCCCCTGGAACGATCCGCGGTGACCTGGCCTGCCAGCGGGATGGCATTTCCATGTATAACGTGGTGCATGGCTCGGATTCTCGCGTGTCAGCCAAGCGCGAGATTGCTCTGTGGTTCCCCGAGCACCAGGGTTCGTGTGATTCCGGAGACGAATCCGTGCTGCCCACCGAAGAGGCCACCGACTAGACCACAGACGAGCAGGGCGCGTTGCCCACGCTCACCCAGCGGCCTACCAGGCGGCCAACCAGGAAAAATAGCACGTCCAGGCGCTTATCCTGACCCCGTGCATCTGAAAACGCTGACCATGAAGGGCTTCAAGTCCTTTGCGTCGGCAACAACGATGTCACTAGAACCCGGGATCACCTGCGTGGTGGGCCCCAACGGTTCGGGGAAATCCAACGTAGTGGACGCCCTGGCATGGGTGATGGGCGAGCAGGGCGTAAAGACGCTTCGCGGTGGCGCCATGGCGGACGTGATTTTTGCTGGCACCACGTCCCGGCCACCCTTGGGGCGCGCTGAAGTCACGCTCACCATTGACAACGCTGATGGCACGCTGCCCATCGAGTATTCCGAAGTCACCATCTCGCGTACCTTGTTCCGCTCCGGAGGGAGCGAGTATGCCATCAATGGTGCCCAGTGCCGGTTGCTGGACATCCAAGAACTGCTGAGTGATGTGGGCCTCGGCCGCGAGATGCACGTGGTAGTGGGCCAGGGCCAGTTGGATTCCGTGCTGCGTGCCACGCCCGAGGATCGGCGCGGCTTCATTGAAGAAGCCGCCGGGGTTCTCAAGCACCGCAAGCGGAAAGAAAAGGCGCTGCGCAAATTGGATCAGATGGCCGGGAACCTGGCACGCCTGACCGATCTCACTGGTGAACTACGCCGCCAACTCGGTCCCCTCGGACGGCAAGCGGACGCTGCCAAGCGAGCCAGGATTGTCCAGGCTGAGGTGCGCGATGCTCGGAGCCGTCTCCTGGCCGATGACGTGTCCCAACTGGAGGCACGTCTGGAGGCCGACCATGCTTCCGATGCCGTGGTACGGCAACGCCAGGAAGAAACCGAGACGGCGCTGAACAAGGCACGTTCCGCGTTGGCCCACCTGGAAGTCTCGGCTGCTACGGCACTGCGCGAGGCTACATCGTCGTCGGATATGTACCACACGCTGATTGCTCAACGGGAGCGGCTCCGTGCCGTGGCCTCGGTGGCCGAGGAGCGCGTGCGCACGCTCGGGGTGGTGGAAGCCGAACAGTTCGGCACCGATCCGGATGCACTGGACGCACAATCTGCCAAGGTGGCGCTGCAGGAAGCGGACCTCGCTCAGGAAGTGGACGCAGCGTCACGTGCAGTAGACGCAGCCACGCAGGACCGGGTGGCTCAGGAGGACGCCGCGCACCGTGCTGAGAAGGCGCTTGCCGATCTCCAACGCACGGCTGCGGACTGGCGGGAGGCGTTGGCGCGCTTGACGGGCCGCGCCGAGGCCAAGCGTTCCCGGGTGGAAGCCGCCGAAGCCGAGGAGCGCCGCCTGCGGGACGCCATTGCGCAGGCGCAGGAACGCGAGCGTGACGCCGCCAAGAAGTTTGCCCTTCTGGAGCAGGACGTGGTGGGAGCGGAATCTGGGGAAATGGGCTTGGATGCCGACCACGAGGCCGCGGTGGAGGCGTTGGAGGAAGCCCACATGGCGCTCGGGGAGGCTGAAGCCATCATCACCGCTGCTGAGCACGAGCGGGCCACGCACACGGCACGAGCCGAGGCTCTAGAACTCTCGCTGGATCGCAAGGACGGCTCCGGAGCCTTAGCCGAGCAAGCGGCGTCCCTAGGGGTGACAGGGAGCGTTGCCAGCGTGCTCGGCGTGGAAACCGGCTTTGAGGACGCCATCACGGCGGCGCTCGGGCCCCTGGCCGATGCCCTCGTGGTGCAGTCCGTGGATGCCGCTGTGGATTCGCTGCGCTATTTGCGTGACCAGGATGCGGGGCGCGCCACATTGCTGGTCAGCGGCGAGGGTGACAGTGGTGTGGGCAGCGATGCCATGCTCGACGAGAGTGCGCGCAGCGATTCTGCGCCCGACGAGGCTGTGCCTGGTGATACCGTGCGCAGCCATTCAATGCCCGACGAATATGTCCCCGCCACCTCGGTCATTCACACCGCCGGTCCCGCAGCCGCAGCAATCCAGGCCGTCCTGCGCACCACTGTCATTGCCGAGGATTTGGCCCAAGCGCGAGCACTCGTGGCCACCCATCCCCACCTCACCGCCGTGACGCGATCTGGCGATCACTTGAGCGCCATTCACGCCGCCGGAGGTTCTACCGCCGAACCCAGCGTGATCCACATTCAAGCCGCCCTGGACGCCGCCCGCGCGTCAGCAGCGCAAGCTGCGGCCACCACCGAACGCACCCGGTTCACCTTGCCCGGACTCCGCGAGGCCGTGGACGCCGCCACCGCGCGGCATCAAGAAACGTTGGAGCGCCTGCATGCGTCGGACGCGGCGCTCGCTGCGGTGGCGGAACAACTGGGCACTTTGGGGGCGGCTCAGCGAGCGGGAGCGGCGGAAGCAGAGCGCCACACCACCACCCTGGACGCGGTGGTGGAGGCGAGGCAGCGGGACGAGCAGGAACTCGCAGCGCTCTCTGCCGAGTTGGATCAAGCCCGCTCAGCTCCAGCACAGGCCCCAGAATCCAATGCCGCAGCAGTTCAGGAGCGAGACACTGCGCAACAGGCTGCCACCCACGCTCGCGCCAGGGAAACCGAGGCTCGTCTGGCCCTGCGTACGGCACAAGAACGCCACCGAGCGGTGGCAGGGAGGGCTCAGAGCCTCGCCCGAGCAGCCAGAACCGAGCGCGAGTCTCGCCAGCGTGCCGCCGAGCGCGCGGCCCAACGCAGCCGCCGGGCCACCGAGGCCGCGAGCGTGTTGGCGGAGGCCACCACCGCGTTGACAGCCATCGCTCGCAGCATTGATCGCGCCGCCACCGCACGTGACCACGCGGCGGAGGCCGGTTCTGAGTTTTCGGAACGTCTCACCAGTACCCGCACCCAGGCCGATTCTCTGGCTGAGCAACTGCGGGATCTCACGGACGTGGCGCACCGCGATGAGGTGGCCCGCGCCCAGCACACGGCGCTGCTTCACCAACTCCACCAGCGCGCCCTGGAGGAACTCGGACTCGCACCCGAGGCTCTCATCAACGAGTACGGTCCCCACCTGCCCGTTCCTGTCATCGCACCCCGGCGAGGCTCCGCGTCCAGCCAGGCAAGCGCGTCCGGCCAGGCCAGCGCGTCCAGCACCGCAGCCGCATCCGGCACATCACCTTCGTCGTCGGAAATTACCGACGAACCGCCGGTCCGCACCATCCCCTACGTGCGCGAGGAGCAAGAGGCCCGCCTGACCAAAGCCGAGCGCGCGCTGGCTCGCATCGGCACTATCAACCCGTTGGCGTTGGAGGAGTTTGCGGCGTTGGAGGAGCGGCATCAGTACCTGACCGAGCAGGTGGAGGATATCAAACGCTCTCGCCATGACCTGCTGGGCATTGTGGACGGCATTGATCAGCGGGTTCAGCAGGTGTTCATGGAGGCGTTTGCGGACACCGCCGAACAGTTCCAGCAGGTGTTCCCCGTGCTTTTCCCTGGGGGAGAGGGTCGGCTGATTCTGACCGATCCTGACAGTCCGCTCACCACAGGGATTGAGGTGGAGGCGCGGCCTGCCGGCAAGAAGGTCAAGCGCCTTTCCCTGCTGTCTGGCGGTGAGCGATCCCTGACGGCGCTGGCGTTCCTGGTGTCCATTTTCACCGCACGCCCCAGTCCGTTCCTCATTCTCGACGAGGTGGAGGCCGCCCTGGATGACGTGAACCTCAGCCGTTTGCTGGACGTGTTCCGTGCGCTCCAGCAGCAATCCCAGTTGATCATCATCACGCACCAAAAACGCACCATGGAAATAGCGGACGCCCTCTACGGCGTAGCCATGCGCGCAGGCATCACCACCCTCATCTCCCAACGCCTCACAGCCGAGACATAGCAGATACAGCGCAGTTCATCATGGGCGCCAGGCGAATTTACGTCTCGTGGTAGGATGTAAGGCATGAACTCTGTTGTCTTATCTAGCCGCGGACAACTTGTGCTTCCCGCCTCGGTGCGCCGCCTCATGGGCCTCCATGCGGGAGACAGGATTGCCGTGTCCCTCGTTGAAGATGGGGGAGCGGCGGTTCTTCGGCGGCAACCCACCATCGATGAGATTTGCGAGACCACGGCGAGGTTTGGACGTCAAGACAAGGAGCCGTTGGAGGATACCCGGGCGTTCTTTGAGTCACGTCCCGTGAGCACGCCATGAGCCGCCGGAGTGTTGACGCCAACGTTTTGCTCCGGCTTGTCCGAGGAGACATCCCCGATCAGCAGGATCAAGCAAAGAGGCTGCTGGGAGCACCGGAGGCGAGTTTCCACGTGAGCGCCGCCACGTGGGTGGAAGTGGCGTACGTACTCGGAGAGTTTTACGAGGTTCCCCGCAAGGACATCGCCACCACGCTCACATTACTGACGGCTATTCCGTCATTGTCAGCCCATGCCAACCTCATCGAAGCCACCGTTGGCCCGTGGATACGCCATCCCAAGTTGAGTTTCACTGATTGCCTCGTTGCGGCCGAGGCGGCGATGGTAGATGCGCAACCCCTGTTCACTTTTGACAAAAAACTTGCTCGGCAGCACCCGGACGCCGCTGCGGTTCCGTAGGACGCGCCTCACAATTTGGTGGTTTGACTACTCAACTGCGTGATCCCGCACTCAGCGCCACTGATTGCCGTGGCACACTGGCGTCATGCTTCGAATTATCCTGTGGATTGTGGTGTTGGTGATCCTGTTTGCTGCGGTGCTGCTTGTTGCCCGCGTGGTGCAGAATCGCGAGGATGGCGAGCAGGTCAATGAAAGCCCTCTGACCGCCCTGCGCAACGGGCTGAAGCATTTCCGGGACACGCGGGATGACGGTGCCATGCAGGACACCACGTTATCTGACTACTTTGCCGAGTCCTCGCAACAGGGCACCGGGTATGTGGATTCCGAGGAAGTCAACGAGGTGATGGCCGAGGCCCACAGCCAAGCGCGCGAGGGTTACGATCACGCCGTGATGGGCATCCAGGACGCCTACCGCGCCGTCCGCAAGCCCCGCGCGTAGTTTCCACCCGCGCTCTGGCTGGTTGAGCCAGCGAGCACCGCGAGCGTCGGTCGAAACCCCGGGCATACAACCTCGTCATTCTGCGCAGAGCGAAGCGGAGTCGCAGAATCTTTCCTCGGGCGGTTGAGCCAGGCCACGTAGAGGCCGGCGGTCGAAACCCCACCCCGTCATTCTGCGCAGAGCGAAGCGGAGCAGCAGAATCTTGCCTCGGGCGGTTGAGCCAGGCCACGGAGGGGCCGGCGGTCGAAACCTCGCCCCGGTCATTCTGCGCGCAGCGAAGCGAAACAGCAGAATCTCGCGTCAGCGGTATGACACACTAACCCCGTGAACGATTCGCTCGTCTGGCTCATCCCGGTTCTGGTCATCCTCCTGCTCGGCGTGATTGCCGCACTTGTCATTCCTCGACGACCTCGCTCGGGTGACACCGATGCGCTCGGCCGTCCGGCCGGTCAGGTTCCGGGCGGGGATTCGCTTGGTGGTGCCGGTTCCCCAGGTGCTGACAGCGCAGCCAGCGGCGTTGCTCAGGACGTTCCCGAGGCCGCGCAAAGCCGACTCATCCGCCTGCGTTCTCGGTTGGCCCGCTCCGGCTCCCCGCTGGGAGCGCGATTGCTCGCAGTCCTGTCCCGAGACCATCTCACGGCGTCAGACTGGGATGAACTGGAGGAAACTCTCTTGGTAGCGGACGTAGGCGCCGGCCCGGCAGACGAGTTGATTTCCCGGCTACAAACGCGGGTGCGCGTTCTGGGAGAGCCGAATCCCGCTGCCGTCCGTGAGATGCTCCGTGAGGAACTCGTCGCACTGGTAGATCCGTCCATGGACCGTTCACTGAACCTGGGTACGGGTGACGGTGTTCCGGGTGTGGTTCTGGTGGTGGGGGTCAACGGCACGGGGAAAACCACCACCATCGGCAAACTGGCTCGCGTTCTGGTGGCCGAAGGGAAAACGGTCATCCTCGGCGCCGCTGACACCTTCCGAGCCGCCGCCGCAGACCAATTACAAACGTGGGGTTCCCGCGTGGGTGTCGAAACGGTGCGGGCGGACCGTGATGGTGCCGATCCCGCCGCAGTGGCTTTCGATGCCGTGAAGCAAGGCAAGGCACGACCAGTGGATGTGGTGGTGGTAGATACGGCCGGGCGTCTACAAAACAAGGCCGGGTTGATGGATGAACTCGGGAAGATCACGCGCGTGATTGAGCGCGAGGCGCCGCTGACCGAGGTGCTGCTGGTGCTGGACGCCACCACGGGGCAGAACGGGTTGAACCAGGCCCGCGTGTTCTCCGAGGTAGCCGGGGTGACGGGAATCGTCCTGACCAAACTGGACGGGACGGCCAAGGGCGGCATCGTCATTGCCGTGCAACGCGAGTTGGGCGTTCCCGTGAAACTGGTAGGCCTCGGCGAAGGCCCAGATGACCTAGCCCCCTTTGACGCCACCCAATTTGTGGACGGCATCTTGGGCTAGGTGCGCCAACCGGTCATTTCCACCCCATTCCTTCGTCATTCTGCGCAAGCGAAGCGCAGTCGCAGAATCTCTGCCTGGCCCTCAGAGTCTAGGCGGTTGAGCCAGCGAGCAGGGCGAGCGTCGGTGCTCCTCGCTCCGCTCGTCAACACCACTCAATCGCCTCTGCCACAAACGCAAGCGTTTGGGCTTTCGGCTCAATCGGGTGTCGGTTCCACGGCCATCCACCAAACTTGTCATTCTGCGCGGCGCGGCACCTAACCGGTCATTCTGCGCAAGCGAAGCGGAGTCGCAGAATCTCGTGCTGCCCACTAATGGCGTCTTCGTTGGGGTCTGTCAGGAATTTTGTATAAGTGGTGGGGTCCGATGTCCCTGGCGTTGTGCTGGGGAGAATGGATGATGGCCACATGAATCACGATACTGGAACGGTTGTGGAGGTGTCCCGTGAGGGCGGCTCTGTTGTGGATATGGATGCTCTTGCTGAGGAGTTGGTAGCTCAGGCTGCGAGTCGGCAGCTTCAACTCACTGGTGATGATGGTCTCCTGACTGCGTTGACTCGTAAGGTGCTTACTTCTGCCTTGAATGCTGAGATGGCGGATCACTTGGGATATGACAAGCATGATCCGGTGGGCAGGAACCGTAGGAACTCGCGTAATGGAACGTCGAGGAAGACGGTGCGATGCGAGATTGGCGATGTCACTATCGATGTGCCACGGGACCGTGAGGGCACGTTTGAACCGTTGATTGTTCCGAAGCATCAACGCCGGATAGCGGGCTTCGATGCTGCGGTGATCAGCCTGTATGCCAAGGGAATGACAACGGGAGATATTGTCAATCATCTCAGCGAGGTGTACGACACAGACATTTCTCGTGATCTGGTTTCTCGGGTCACCAGCCAGGTCCTGGTTGATATGAAAGCGTGGCAGTCCCGTCCGTTGGATCGTGTCTATCCGGTGATCTTGATTGATGCGATTGTCCTGAAGGTGCGTGGGAGTACCGCAGGGGTGGGAAACCGGCCCGTCTACGTCGCCCTGGGCATCAACATGGACGGCGAACGAGACGTGTTGGGAATGTGGGTAGGTCCCACAGGTGGCGAGGGCGCTAAACAGTGGATGAATATGCTCACGGAACTCAAGAATCGCGGCGTTGCTGATGCGATTATCGTCTGCTGTGATGGCCTCAAGGGACTGCCCGACGCGATCACAGCCACATGGCCAGAAGCGATCATTCAGACCTGCGTGGTCCACCTGATACGGAACTCACTCAGGTACGCAGCGAAGCAACACTGGGCCCAGATCGCCCGGGACCTCAAGACGATCTACACTGCTCCCACCATAGATGCCGCCGAGATGGCATTCGCGGAGTTCACCACCACGTGGAAAGACCGGTACCCTGCTATCGTCGCATCATGGCAACGATCCTGGGGAGAGTTTGTACCCTTCCTCGCGTTCGATCCTGCCATCCGCAAACTGATCTACACCACCAACGGCATCGAATCCCTCAACGCCCGTTTCCGAGCTGCCACCCGCCGTCGCGGCCACTTCCCCGACGAAGACGCGGCACTCAAAGTGCTCTACCTAACCGCCACCACGCGAGTCAAGAACCGAGCCAACCCCACCGGCCACATCAGCGGCTGGAAACAAATCCTCAACGTACTGACAATGACCTACGGCAACCGCCTAGGCACCAACTAACCCCAAAACCACTTACACAAAAAATCAGGCAGACCCCATTCAGGAAGATTTCGAATAAACTGTCGTCAGCTGCAAAGTGGGCAAGCTCGACCTCTAAGTCATTTACGAGTAGTCGAGTTGGAAAAGGTATTGAATTTGCATGTGGTTTCGCATGGGGACCTGTCGGAACTGCATGTGGTTTCGCATTCGCTGCAATTTACGCCGCACAGGGAAATCGTTATAAAGCAGCGTTGTCATTTGCATCCGGCGCATTGGGTCCACTAGGGAAAGGCGTTTCGAAGTTAGCTGCAAAGGCTGGGAAGACCCTACCTTCGGTTCGCTCTGCTGTCGTCGCAAGGAACAAGAGCAAAGGAGTAGTGACATCAAGAAGGTCATTACAAAAAATCGATCAGAAGGTAAAAATTGGGAAAAACGCCAGCAAGATTGGTTTGTTTAATGTCTTGAAGAGTGACCGATCCAAGTGACTTCGTCATTATCGTCAGGTGGTAAACCAATTAAGGTCTGCGGCAGAACAGGTAGATACGAGGTTCAGGTGATTTTCTGGATAGGAGGATTTTGGTTTTTTGGATATCTTGTCTTTGAACAGTATTTGAATGAAATCATGACTATCCTGGCTATTCTATCTCTAGTGACATCAGTACTTATATATCATCTCTCTGGTCGATTTGTCGGTATTTGGGTCGACAATGATAGTTTTCTCATTGGCCGTTATTGGAGCCGTAGAATAGTTCCGATAAAATCTTCGAGATTCCGTTTCCGAGGATTTACATGGCATTTTGGAGGCACGCCGTCTAGCTCAACAAGGGTGTTGACAATCGACGACGGAATTCGTGAGGAGGAACTTGAATTTACATTGAGTAAGAGAAAGGTAGTTATCGAAATGTCTCGAAACCTAAACAAGGCTATTGATCACTACATCGGGGATTGCAACGTCAGTTTCGCTCATCACTTCGAGCGGTCTTTCTCAACAACGTCATTCGACGAAGACCAGGGAGCCGCCAGATGACGAGGAGTGCCGGAACCGATGGGATTAACCATCAGCGTTGCTCATGCCTCCAATGTACCGTTGTGCCGACTGGGGAGACTGGCCCTAGTGTGATCCCCTGGTGGGATGTGGCCACGAACGTACGGGGCACCACTTCAAGGATCACCGCAAACGTCGGCCTACCGGGCAGCGTGCTCGGTCGGGAAGGGGCATGCACTTACGATCCAGCCGACAGGTTCGTCGCAACGACCGAGAGAAAAATTCCCATCGCCGGAATCACGAGTGCCGATTCCGCATCTTTAGAGGCCGTTCGCCACTACACTGACACATCCGACAACCCAGGATGGACCACCACCACAGACACCACGAGTAGTGATGGTGACGGGGATTCCACCACATGGTACGGGTCCAGCATTGGTGGGGACCTTGGCATCATCACCACCAGCACCAGCGACACCACCAATGCGGTCATCGCGCTCGTCGATACCCTCGGCGCCGTAGCCACCACCTTCACCATCCCGAACACCAACCCCACCCAGATTACGTCCATCGGTGAATACGACGAATACGGCAACACCCTCAAACAAGGCCCCAACACCGGACCGTTGAACTACGGCTGGCAAGGCATCAAAGAACGCGCCACCAACACCCTCACCGGCCTGATCTACATGGGAGCCCGCCTCTACAACCCCACCACCGGCCACTTCACCAGCCCAGACCCCATCAACGGAGGCAACACCACCCCCTACACCTACCCCCAAAACCCCATCAACTCAGACGACCTCGACGGACAAGTAAACTGGAAGAAGGTTGCGAGCAGGGTGGGAACTGTCGCCGCATTCGGTTCGTTGATACCTGGTCCGATAGGGATGATCGCCACAGGGGTAGGAGTTGCCGCGTGTCTTGTCGCCAAGAACCTGGCCTGCGCCGCCGGGGCAGCACTAGGATTCATCCCCGGAGCCAAAATAGCTGGAAAAATCGTTCAGAAGTCAGGAATAGCGCGGAAACTCGTTAGTGCCCAGGCAAATAGCCGTCTGGTTGGGGTGAACAGTAGACTTATGGGTAAGTACTCGCGCTTCTCAAAGGTTAAGAGTCCAAAAGGTCATAGGATTGGGTGGTCCACAGCGCCGCCGATCCGTGGACAGAAGGGTAAAACCGCAACCTGGAGGGCCGGCGCGCCTGGTTCTCACCTTCACTACTTCTCTCATCAGTCGGCAAGGCGGTGGTGATTGTGCGTGAGCGATGGCAAACGTCAATGACTGAAGCACTATCTCACATTAAGAAAATACCGTCAAACATACATATTGTTGAGTCACCCGAGGATAACTCCTGCGATCTATATTTGAACGGTATCAAATCCATTGAACTCGCGGGCGTCAATGGATTATTTATTCTCTTGTCTCGATCAGAGGCGCTCTATGGAAAATACCTGAGTTTTGAAACTCCTTTTACGATCCCTTACCTACAAGCCACAATTGATATTGCCTCAAGAGATGCGTTCGCCAAAATTACAATATCGATGTTGAATGGGCTTTACTTACATTGGTGGTGGGACGATTTCGAAGGAAAGGTAGACTATGGTGCTGGCTCATTGCGCAAGTATGGATTCATGGCCCACTTCCCTGGGTCACGGATTGTGAGGTCCCATGTCCGGCTATGATCACGAATGCACCCTTACATTATGACCTACGCTGTAGTCACCACAGGTGAGACTAACCCTGGGTTGATCCTCGGGTGGGATGTGGCTACGAATGCGCAAGGCGCTAGTACTCGGATTACCACCACCACACTCACCCTCGACTCCACAGGACGACGCGCCACCGTAGCCACCACCTTCACCATCCCCAACACCAACCCCACCCAGATTACGTCCATCGGTGAATACGACGAATACGGCAACACCCTCAAACAAGGCCCCAACACCGGACCCCTAAACTACGGCTGGCAAGGCATCAAAGAACGCGCCACCAACACCCTCACCGGCCTGATCTACATGGGAGCCCGCCTCTACAACCCCACCACCGGCCACTTCACCAGCCCAGACCCCATCACCGGAGGCAACACCACCCCCTACACCTACCCCCAAAACCCCATCAACTCAAACGACCTCGACGGACTCATTGCATGGGCGAAGATTGGAAAAGGCATCCAGAAAGGAGCAAAGTGGCTTACTGATAGTAAGGCAGGGAAAGCGATCAACATCGCATGTGGGTTTACCTTCGGTGTCGTCTCGGCGGCATGCACTGGCGTCTATGCTTCTGCGTACCTCGTTCGGGGAAGATACCAAGAAATGGGGACTGAGCTGATCGTCGCTGCTGCCGGTGGGGCCACGAAGAATATAATAAAAGCTGCGGGAAAGGCGGCCAAGGGGAAATGGATTACTGCGGTCAAGAAGAAACAACCTGTTACCCGTAAGATGATCACACGATACGATAGGGCTGTAAAGAATTCTGCCGCTGTCTATAGCAAAGCGGCTTCGGTATCCATTAAGAACAAAAGAAAATAACGAGGACCAGTGAGTACAGAAGTATCGCAAATGGAGTCCCCGCACATTGGTCTCTTATCAAAAATTGCTTCCCGTGGTATTGCAGTTATTTGGGTCACGGCTGCGATTGTGGGCGTCACTTCAGTGCGACCATCTGGCTTCTACGAATCTCTACTTGTCGCACTGACGCTGC